>JACMRG010000374.1 GCA_014376585.1 Opitutaceae bacterium
CCCGGCTGGTTCAAGACCGCGCAAAACGCCGTCATGTATGAGAACGCCGAGTGGGTCTCCTACCTGAGCGCCAAAATTCCCCTCCGCCGCCCCGGTGCCGCGGACGACCTCACCGGCACGCTCCTCTTCCTGTCGAGCGACGCCGGCGCCTACATCACCGGCCAGACGCTGCTCGTGGACGGCGGCATTTCAGTTAACGACACCCGCGCGCTGCCCCGCACCGCGATCTGATCTGCCCCGCTTACGCCCCCCATCCTCTCGCCCCTTCCCCGTTTCAAATCCCCCAAATGGCCCACCCCACCGCCCCCACCGCTCCCCCTTCGCGCATCACTCGTTTCCGTTGGGTCATCTGCGGACTGCTGTTCTCCGCGATCACCGTCAACTACGTGGACCGCGCGCTCTTCGGCCAGCTCGCGCCCGAGCTCCGGAAAACCTTTGGATGGAGCAGCGGTGAAGTGGCCGACATTCTCCTATGGTTCGAGGTCGCGTATGCCATCGGCCTCGCCTTCGCCGGTCGCATCTTGGATCGCGTCGGCACCAAACTCGGCCTCGCCGTCTCCTTCGCCGCCTGGTGTCTCGCTTCCATGTTGCACGCCGGCATGGCCACCGTCCTCGGTTTCAAGCTCGCCCGCTTCTTCCTCGGCATCACCGAGGCCGGCGCCTACCCCGGCGTCACCAAGGCCACCGCCGAGTGGTTTCCGCGCCGCGAGCGCGCGCTCGTCGCCGGCTTCTACAACGCCGGTAGCAACGTGGGCTCGATGATCGTCCCAGTCGTCGCGCCCTGGCTCTTCTTCAGCTACGGCTGGCAATGGACCTTCATCATCGTCGGCGCCGCCGGTTTCGTCTGGTTGATTTTTTGGTTGGCGCTCTATCGCAAGCCCGCCGAGCAGCCCCGCGTTTCCCCCGCCGAGCTCGCGATCATCGAGAGCGATCCGCCCGATACGATCACCGGGATCATGCCCGTATCGCGCATCCTCGCGACGCGCCAGGCGTGGTCGTTCATCATGGGAAAATTTTTCACCGACATGATCTTCCGCTGGAACATCAACCTGCTGCCCCTGTTTTTCGTCGATCACTTCAACCTCGATATTAAAAAAATCGGGCCGCCCTTCTTCGTCATCTACCTCACGGCGGGCCTCGGCAGCATCGGCGGCGGCTGGCTCTCCTCGGCTTTGATCCACCGCGGCTGGTCCGTGAACGCCGCGCGCAAGACCGCCATGCTCGTCTGCGTGATCGGCGTGCTGCCCGTGATGTTCACCACTTTCGTCACCAATCCCTGGATCGCCGTGCTGATCCTCAGCCTGATGATGGCGTTCCACCAAGGCTGGTCGTCGAATCTCTACACGAGCATTTCCGATATGTTTCCGAAACACGCCGTCGGCGCAGTCGCCGGCATCGGCGGCACCGCCGGCTCGATCGGCGCCATCGCGCTGCTCTACCTCACGAGCGATCTTTTCAAGTCCGCAAAAGCCGCCGGCGCCAACGTGGACCACGTTTACACCGTGATTTTCGTCATCGCCGGTTTCTCCTACCTGGTCGCGCTGGCCTCTTTCCATTTCCTCGTGCCCAAACTCGAGCCCGTGCAGAACCTCGTCAAATCCACGCCTGCGGCCGCGACCTGAGCGGGCGATTTTGAACGTCGGCCCCCGGTTTTTTTTCGAGGGGGCTCCCCGTCCGGGCGGGGCGCGACAGGAGTTCGAACCAAAACCTCGGCTGGGAGTCCGTCCGCTTTTGAGGTTACTTCCACTATGATTATAAAAACACCGCCTCTCTACGTCCTACCGCGCCTGTGGGTGTTGGCGTGCGCGGCCGCGACCGCCGGTGCGTTGGCCGCATCCGACCCCTCGCCCCTGCCGGCCCTGCTGACCCCGGGCCATGGCGAGACCGCGACGGCCGCGACCGCGAAACCCGCGGCCGTCGATCTCCTCACCGCCGAGGCCATCAACGGTCGCCGCGCCGCCCTGGCCAAAGAGCAGGCGACCGCCCGGGCGGAACTCGTGCGCCTCGCGGATCAGAAAGCCGACGAGACGTCGGCCTGGCTTTCGCAGGAGATCGGCCTGCTCGACCGCATCGATCGGATTTACACCGAGCAGCTCGCGACCCTGCAACACGGCGCCGACCTCGCCAAAGAGTCCGCCGAAGTGGAAGAGCGCGCCGCCAGCCGTCGCCCTCCGGGCGCCAATTTACGCGCGCCCTACGGACTCCCCCTGCTGGACCGCCTCTACGACGAACGCGGTTACCTCGAACAGGCCGAGGGCTGGATGAAGACGGATGTCGCCAACGCCACCGAGGCGCTCCGCGACGCACGCGGCGCGCTGGAGGAAAAGGACCGCGCCCGCCGCACCGCCCGCGACGCGTTAAAAGGCCCTTCCCCCGCCAAGGCCCAGGGCAAACTGCGGCTCGCGGAACTCGAAAGCCGCCTCGCCCAGGAGACCCTGCGTGTCCGCGAACAGGCGCTGCGCACCCTGAAGTTTCAGCAATCGTTGCTCGCGCCCAAACTGGCGCTGCTGCGGCCCGACCTCGATTGGCTGCTCACGCATCTTGCCTTCACCCCCGAGGAGATCGCCGCCGCCGCCGACCGCCGCGAGAAGCGCAACGCCGCGCTCCAGAAAGCGATGGCCTCCGCTAAAACCGCGCTGGAGAAAATCTCGGGCGCCGTGACAACGCTTGAGCGCAAGGCGGGCGACGGCTCCACGCGCGAACTCGAACTGCGCCGCAGCGACCGCCAGAGCGCCAACGAAGTGCTGGAATTGCTCTCCGCCCAGCGGGAGCGGCTCGCCGAGTTCGACCAGCTCGCCGACCAGCGGCGCCGCGCGCTCAACCAGAGCGCCACCCGCGCCGAGATGCTCGCGTGGGACAAGGCCAACCGCGACGCCATGGAAGCGCTCGTCAAGACCCGGCGGCAACACGTCGCCGATCTGATCAAGGCCCGCGGCGAATTGCAGGATCTGGCGGAGCGCCTCACCAAACTCACGCCGGAGGAAGCCAGCCTCAAAACCCCGCTCACGGAACGCGACCGGGCGCTGCGTGCCTGGATGAAAGTCGCCGAGGACGAGCGGTCGGATCTGGACGCCGTGCGCACCGCCCGCCTGCGCCTGCAGGAGGAAATCGGGCTGCGGGTAACGACATTTTCGCTGACTGATACCTGGCGCTCCGTTTGCACGCATCTCGCCGGCGCGTGGGACTACGAACTGTTTTCCGTGCAGGACCAGCCCGTGCGCGTGAAAACCCTGCTTACGGTGCTGGTGCTGCTCGGCCTCGGCTTTGCGCTCTCGCGCCGCATCAGCGCGGCGCTGGGCCGCGTGGTGTTTCGCCGACTCGGGCTGAGTCAGGGCCGCAGCGCGGCGTGGCAGACCCTGTTTTTCTACGGGCTGTGCCTGATCATCATCCTTACGTCCTTCAACCTGTTTCACCTCTCGCTGACGCAGTTCTCCGTGGTGAGCGGGGCGCTCGCCGTGGGCCTCGGCTTCGGCAGCCAGGCGCTGCTCGGCAATTTCATCAGCGGTATCATTCTCCTCATCGAGCGCCCCGTGAGCAAAGGCGACGTGATCACGCTGGATGGACAGGAAGTCACCGTCGAACGCATCGGGCCTCGCAGCACCATCGTCCACTCCGGCGACAACACCCACATCGTTGTCCCCAACAGCCAGCTCCTCGACCGGGCCGTCATCAATTGGACGCTCTCCGACGACATCGTGCGGCGCAAAATCACGCTGGGTATCGCCCACGGTTCGCCGACGCGCGAAGTGGACCGGCTTCTCACCGAAGTCCTGGCCAACCATCCGCAAGTGCTCAAAGAACCGGCTCCGCGCGTGGAATTTTTAGAGATCGGCGAAAACGCGATGCGCTTCGAGGCCG
The DNA here is from genome assembly GCA_014376585.1 of Opitutaceae bacterium. Taxonomy (GTDB): domain Bacteria; phylum Verrucomicrobiota; class Verrucomicrobiia; order Opitutales; family Opitutaceae; genus Tous-C4FEB. The sequence goes on from JACMRG010000374.1 coordinate 3,859, forward strand.
TGTTTTGGTGCCACCTCGGGGAGCAGGGCACGATGACGACCGAACTCCGTCACCGCTTCATCGAAGCCCTCACCAAAGCCGGCATCGCCCTCGCTCTCCCGCAGCGCGACGTGCATCTCTCTACCGCCCACCCGCTGCAAATCACCGTCACACCCCCGGCTTCGGTTGATTCAAAACGCGACGCCTGACCTTGCGCGTCGCACGGCGGGCTTGAGTCCGCTGCGGCGCACGGCACCGCAATAAACGGAGCGGACTACAGGCCCTTACCCCCGCGAGGCCCGGTTAACCCCGCCGGCTTAACTGGCACGTTTGTCATCTAAAAAAACACAAGTGGGTGCGGCGCACTTCGCGCTGACGAGGGCGTCAGCAGAAACTAACAACGGCGGCTCAAAGTTTTTTCGGGTCCAGCACCACGTGTTTAATTTTTTCCCGGTTCCACGTGTAGGTGATGTGGATCAATCCATCGCGCGTTTGAATGACCGCGGGGTAAGCATAGCCGTGCTGCAGCGGCTGGTCTTCCAGCGTCACGCGCATATCCCAGCGTTCACCGTCGCTTGAAAGCGAGACGTTGAGCGGCCAGCGCACACCCCAGTCGTCGTTGGCGTCAGCGATGCTGGGCTGCGCGCCGCCGAGGGCGTTCGACTTCGAGTTGCCCGGCGCGCCACCGGCGCGATCGCGCAAATTATAAACGAGCAGCTGCCGACCATCGGCGAGCGTCACCGCGTCGCTGCCAGAATTCGGATTATATAAACCCGAGGAGACAAGCGGACTCCACGTGCGTCCCTGGTCGCGCGACCAACTGGTGGTCAGGGTCTTTTCCTTGGACCGGCAGAGCAGCTGCAGGCGACCGTCCGCGTAAGTGAGAATGCTTGGCTGGATGGAGTTGAACTTACCGCCCGAATTGATCGGGCCTGTGAGTTGCCACGTGCGGCCGAGATCAGAGGAACGCTCCACGTGGACTTCCCACGCTTTCGTCGCGCGATCCTCGGTGCTGGAGCCGGAGAGCAGCGTGCCGTCGGCGAGCTGAATGGGTTTGTTTTTGATTGGTCCAAGCACGTCTTCCGGCAACCGGCGCGGCTCATCCCACGTGCGCCCGCCGTCGGTGGACGTCATCAGCATACCCCACCACGTCTCCGGCGAGGGACCGACTTTGTAGTATAACTGCAGCGGCCCGACGCGCGGCTGGAACAGCACCGGATTCCAACAAGGGTAACGTTTCGCATCGTGCTGCACCCCGTCCGCCACCTTCACGCCCGCGCTCCAGCGGCCCTGCTCGCGACGCGCGATATAAATGCAGACGTCCGGATTGGATTCCGCCGTGCCCCCAAACCACGCCGCGAGCAGTTCGCCCCCTGTGGTCTCGACGATCGTCGACGCGTGGCACTGGGGATAGGGGCCGGGCTCGTAAATAAATTCCGCGGTGCGGATCGCCGGATGCGCGGGGGCGGAGAAACCAGCGGTCGCCGTCGCCGCCAAAGCAAGACCGAGCGCAAAGAGAGAACGGGGCGATTTCATGGAGGCGATAGTTTAGGGAAAGGAAATTTCGGAGGGTTACCGGCCGGCAAAAAAAGCGCGGTTCATTTCATGGTTTTACCAGAAAAATTTGCTGCCGCCACCGTCCGTCCGTGAGCACGCGACGATTGAACGCGATCGTCTTACCGTCATGCGACCACACGGCGTTTTCGGGCACCTGCGCCGAGGGTGAAGTCAACGAGCGAGCCGTGCCCAGGGCCTTTGCATCCGCACGGGCGTCGCAGACTTTCACGGCGCCGCCGGCGACGTAGAGGAGGCGCGCGCCGTCCGGGCTCCAGCGCACGCTGCTCTGCACCGGAGTGGGTTCACGGGTGACCTGAGTCATGGCCCCGCCCTGGGGCGCGATGAAGAAAACCTGCACGATGCCAGCATCGTCTTTCGCGAGAAACGCAATACGTGTGCCGTCCGGGGAAGAGCGCACCCAATGCCGTGGCTCGAGCGCGACGCCGGGAAATTTCCGTGTCGTGGTAAACGTCAAGCGGCGCTGCGTAGTGCCGCGCGGTGGCGAGGGCATCGTTGTAGCCGTGCCTTCGAGCGGGCCGGTTTCTCCGGGGATGTCGATGCGATCGGGAATATCTGCGATGAAAACTTCGGTCAGCTCACTGCCCTCGGGCGTGCGCAACGTGCCGAGGAAGGCGCGGGCTCGGTTTTGCCACGTGCCATCTGCGCGGCGGTAGCCGTCGCGGCCGACCCACGCATCTTCAAAGGCGCGACTGATCTCATCCGAGCCAGGGCGCGGCGCGGGCACCACGCGCACGACGACGGCGGCGAACATATCGCCTTCATTATTTTCGGGGCCCGCAGGCACGCGCACCGGCCCGCGCGCGATCCGCGTGGCAACGCCCACGGTGCGCAGGTTCACCTTTTCCCCGGAGCGTTCCTCGTGCTCGGCCAGCAGTGCGTCGTTGTAAGTAAATCCAATCCACTGGCCGTCGGCGCTCCATTCATGCCGGTGGGTGCCGCCACGCAGCGCGCCGGGCGTGAACGGCGCGATGACGTCGCGCGCGTCGAGAAACTGAAATTGGCCCGGGGCGGCGGGATCCACCTGAACGCCCGTGCGACGCCACATCGCATAGGGCCGCGTGGCGGTGGCGCCGGTCAGGCCGCGGATAAACGCCACCCGGCCATCGACCGGGTTGACGTTGGCGGCGCCGACGCCGGGGCCCCAATCACGCGCGAGGGGTTCACGGTAAAGTTCCGCGATGTTGCCGGAGGAAAGTTCGACGCGGGCGATGACGGCGTTACCCGCGATGGCGGTGTCGTCTTCGCGCGGGTCAAAGGCGAGCCAGCGATCGTCGGGCGAAAAATTATCGTTATTATCGAGGTTGTGGTTGCGCGGCGCTGAGGTCAGCTGGCGCTCGGTTTGCAACGAAGCGGTCGATGCAGCTCCGGCTGGGAGCGCGGTGAAGAGCAAAGCACCCAAAGTCCGGGCCGGTAGATTCATGGTTTCTCGGAAACCAATCCCGGCGGTGCTTCGGCCATGGTGAGCGCCCGGAAATTCGGCCAGCGATGAAAGGTGAGGAAGTTGGCATCGTGGTTGTTGTGCGCCCCACCGAGGCCGTCGTCGTAGGCGGTGCGGCACGCGGCGATGATGGCGTCGCCGTCGAAGAGCCAGTCCACGTATTGGAAGCCGTGCTTCGCCACTTCCGGGTGGTAGAGAAGAATTGTGCGCGTGGTCCAATGGGCGAGGTCGGGCGACGAAACGAGCGCGAGCGTGTTACGGATACCACCGGGATTTTCGGCGCGGTGACGCTCGGGCGCGATCGTGGCCAGCGACCAGTAGAGTTTGCTCTGCAAATCGTAGCGGATGGTAAATTTTTTCGCTCCTCCGGGGAAATCCACAAAGCCGGTCGCGGGGTCGAAGGCGGCCGTTTTTCCATCGGCGCCTATTCGAACGATCGCAGCTTTTTCGTTCGGCGATTTCGTCTGCACCCGTAGCATGTTGATCAGGCCACCGTCGACATCGACGATCGCGTTGCCTTCGAGCCAGGCGCCCATGTCGCCCCCGTTCCAGGCGCGGTTGCTCGGCAGGAAATTGCTGTAGCTCCAGTTTTCAGCGCGGAGCAGATCGGCATCCACCGCAATGGACATCATGCCGGCGCAGTAATTGACGCCCCAGTCTTTGGGCGGATTGCGCCACTCCATCGCGCGCCAGAGCCGGCCGCGATACTCGATGACGGGCATCGGCGCACAGTGGTATTCTCCGTTGTCCCGGAGCAGGCCGGTCGCACCAGCGAGCGGGGAGGTCCACGTCACGCCGCTGTCGGTTGAACGACGGATGACAGCGTTGCCATGGTGGCGGTCGGTGCCGAGGAGATAGAGGGCGCCCCGATGCACGAAGAGCGACGACCAAAATGCGCCCTGAATCTCCGCCGTTTTTTTCCACGTCATGCCACGATCACGCGAACGGAAGATCAGGCTACGGGCGCTGACGTGTTCGTTGGATTGCGGCCCGAAAAAATCGTGCGATGCGAAATAGTCGCCGTCGGGCAAAACCGCGAGGCTCGGAGATCCGATGTAAAGACCGGAGGACGCGGGGCTGTGGTCGATGGTGACACCCGGGACGAGATCGAGGCGCGGCTTTGACACCGGTGCAGATTCGGCGGCCCGGATCAAAACCGGACAGCACAGCAGTGCGAGCAGCGTCAGCGAGCGGGTGCAATTGAGTTTCATACGACGGGATTTGCCGGACGGCGATCGGCGATTGCCGCCCGGCGGTTGTTCGCGAACGAGGTTAGAATCTTGCCGTGAGGGTTAACCGGTAAGAGCGGAGGGGATTGGTGCGCGTGATGTAGAAAAAATCCGCGCCAACGTTGTTAACCTGGAGATCCGTCTCCCAACGCCCGAAACGGTAAGCCGCGCCGACGTCGAAGGTGTGCTGGCTATCCGGGTAATTATAGCGACTGCCCGCAAATGCGCCCGTGCCGTTTGGCACCTGGATCGCCATGGGGCCCACCCAGCTAGTGCCGGCCTTCACGATCCAACCCTGACCCTTTGGATCGCGAAAAGAATATTTGCCGAAGAATTTATAGGACCAATCCGGCGCGAAACGCAGCGGGCGGCGCGCGCCGATCTTGTTGGCGCTGGGGTCGGCCTCGCTCGAATCCATGCTCACATAACTGGTCATCACGGTGAGCCGCGAGGTGATGTCGCCGAAGGCTTCAAGTTCGAAACCCTTGGACTCCGCATCGGAAACGTAGATCTGGGTGATGGCGCGAACGGCCGGCAGTCCGGTCACGGGGTCGGTGAAGCTTTCGTTGGAGGTGAGCGTGACCGAATTGCCCTTGCGCGCCAGTTTCCAATAGGCGGCCGTCATAGTCACGCGGCCGCCGAACGCCTCGCCCTTGATGCCGGCCTCTTGTAAATCGTTTTGGCGCGTGGCCCGGAGGAAAATATCGCGACGCGGATCGCCGACCGGCACGCCGGCGCCATACTGAGCCTGAAATAGTTCGGGGTCATTTTGCAGGCTTTTGACCGCATAGAGCGACAGGTTCTTCGTGAGTTTCACGATGCCAGAGACACGCCAGGAATTCAGCACCGACGCGGTGTTGAGCCGGTTGCCCTGCACGTGGCGGCTTGTGGCCGAGCGGTCTTTATCGGAGCGCAACCCGCCGCTGAGGATGAACCGGTCGGCGAATTCGAAATCCTGCTGCACATACATGCCGAAATTTCGGGCCTTCGTCTCGTTCTCGTTTAACAACGTCGGAACCGTCGAAGTGCGCGGCGAGTTGAAGAAACCGATGGGGTCCCGCGCCAGTTCGGCGAGGTCGATCCGCGCATACTTGGCCTCGATTGGCCGGGCGGTGTTGTTGCTGTTAGAGCCCCAGCTCATCTCGTATTGATAACCCAGCAGCGTGCTGGTTTTCAGCCAGGTGAGTGGGGTGAACTGCACGTTGAAGTCGCCCTGCAGATTGAGCACTTTGATTTCACTCCACGTGCGATCGAGCACGACGTTTTGAAAGCGCGAAACGTTGTCTTGAATCGTCCAGGCGTGCCAGTCGATGTCGCTGCGATGGAAATGCAGGGCCTGTTTGAAAAACATATTCTCAGCGACCTTGTGATCCAGCGTGAGGTTGAGCGCGTTGGTGCCTTCTTTCCACGTGTTGTCGGGGCCGCCGGGATTGGTGCTGTAGGGAATTTCTAACGACGTGATCTGATCGGCCGCGCCGTAGATCGCGGGGAAATTAAGATGACGGCGAACTTCGGCGGGGTAGACGTTGAAACCATGACCTTCCTCACGCGAAGGCGTGTTCGCCTGGAGAAATTCACCGACCGCGATCACTTCCGTCCGGTCTGAAAGTTTCCAGCGGAACGAGGGGTAAATCCCCGCGATCTTGTGCTTCATGAAGTCGATATAGTCGTCGGAATTTTGCCCGACGATGACCACGCGCGCCGCCTGCGTGCCCTCGCGATTTAGCACGGTGTTATAATCAACGGTCCCGCGCAGGAACTGGCCATTCACCGAATCTTCAAATCCCAAGGTCGTAGAAGCATTCGTGAAGGTGCGCTTCAGATCGGGTTTTTTCAGAATGTAATTTAGCAGGCCGGCTACGCCGCCGCGGCCCTGCACGGCGGAGGGCGGTCCCTTCACCACCTCGAGTCGGTCGTAGCCGGCCAGATCTCGCTTATAGGGCGCGATGCGCACGCCGTCCGTGGCAAAGCCGCCGCTGTTTTCAAAGCCCCGCAGGTTCACGCCACCGAAACCTGCGTTGCGATCCCGCACGAACGCGCCGGGGATGAAGCGGAACGAGTCCTGAAACGTCGTGGCGGCGGTGTCGCGCCACAGCGCTTCCGTCACGATGCTCACGCTCTGTGGGATGTTGATCAGCGCCGCATTGGTTCGCGTCGCCGTGGAGGCACTGGAAACGCGGTAGCCTTCGCTATCACCGGAGGCGGTGACCTCGATCGGCTTGAGTTTTACCATGTCGTCCGCCGTCGGATCTGGCCGGCCGGGAGTCGGGGTGGTTTGGGCGAACACGATGCCGATGGTTAGGAAACCGAAGCCCGTCCATTGGACTGCCCGACGTCTCGTGGGAATTGGGAGTGTAGAATGCATGGGATGACTTGATGGGGATTAACGAGTGATGCTAACGACAGTGCGACGGGGCTTCGCCCCACGCACCGTGCGCGAGGGCAGATTCCACGCTTTAAACATGCGGCGGAAATCGGTGACGATGCCGCGATAAATTTTGGCCGACTCGGGGGAGACCACCATCTTCGGCACTCCAGGCTCGAAGCCGCGCGCCTCCATCCCAGTCGCTACGCTCAAGGGAAACAACATGCGGTCCACGACCGGACCGATCTCCCGCATGCGCGCCGCCTCGAGCGTGCAATCGTCCGGCCGGCCGGCGCGGCAGGCGTTGTAAATGGCCACCATGTATTCCGGCGCGAAATTCACGAGGCCGCCGATACAGCCCGCCGCACCGAGTGCAAAAACTTCGGGCAGGCGCGTGTCGGCCCCGGAGAACACGGCGAATTTTTTCTCACGGCCGAGAGCGATCAGGTCCCGGTGATACGCGAATTCGCCGCCGCTTTGCTTGATGCCCGCCATAAGGGCGCGATCGGCGAATTTCGCGATGAGCTCGAGACCGATGCGGTTGGAAGTGAGCTCGGGGAAGTTATAAAGATAAACGGGAAGCTGCACCTCCCCGGCGGCGCGCAGAAAAAATTCCAGCATGTCCGCCTGAGATACGGGATAAAAGACTGGCGGCATTAGCGCCACGCCCGGCAGCCCCAGCCGGCGGGCGAATTTGCCGAGGGCGACGACTTCGTCGAGCCGGATGCTCGTGAGATTGGCGATCACTTGCAGCGAACCGGCCAGCTCAGCGACGGTCGCCAGCACTTCTTGCCGCTGCGCGAGATTCATGCGCGCAAACTCGCCGGTGCTACCCAGCGCGAGCACGCCGTGGACACCGCTCGCACGCAGGAACGAAAGGTGCGCAGCGAGCGCGCGTTTCATCAGCCGACCACGCGCGTCGGTGGGAATCCAGAGAGCGGCGAAAACGCCTTGGCAGGGAGCAGCAGGTGTGGGCATGGAAAAAAGCTTTGGGATCGGAAGGCGGGCAGGGCCTCTAGGCCGCCAGCCGCTGGCACATTATTCGCGCGCCAGGGGCCTTGGGTTGGTTGGGATTAAAAACGGCCGCTGATGCCAATGTTTAGTCGCGTCCCGTAAAGCTCGCTCACCACGATGCGATTCCTGTTGCCGATGAACCAATCGGGCGAGTTGTTGTAAACGTTGACCACGTCCGCGAAGACGGTGAGCCAAGGCCTCAACTTATAGGAGAAATTCAGGTCGACGGTCGGGTCGTCACCCACGGTGGTGCTGAGAAGGAAATTGGAGTTATCCACGTCGCGCACATAGGCGCTCTTGTAGTGATACTCGACGCGTGCGCCGAAACCGCGCCAGTCGTAGCTCAAACCGGCGTTGTAAGTTTTTGGCACAAAGTTCGCGAGCACGTTGGCGCCGTCAGAATATTTTCCGGACGTGGTGAGCTTCGTGTAGTTGGCGAATACACTCAGCCCGTTGAAGGGCGCGGGCAGACCCGTGAGGCGCTGGTTATAGTTAAACTCGAAACCGGAAATTTTGGCCTGGCCCAAATTCGTGCGCGTCGAGAAGTCGAAGCCGGCGTAGTTACCGCCGAATCCGTTGTCGGCGCCAGTGCCGATGATCCGGGTGCTACCTTGGATGAAATCTTTCACATCCTTGTGGAACCAACCGGCGGATAGCACGCCTGCAGGCTCGAAATAATATTCGAGCGAGGCATCGAAGTTTTCCGTGTATTGCGGTTTCAGGCCGGGATTGTTTTGCGACACCGAGCCGAGGCCGGTGGAGGAGTTATAACTTACAGTCGTGCCGGGCACGATCACGCTGATCGCGGGGCGGGCACTGCTGGTGGAGTAGCTCGCGTGCATGACGAGATCGCGCCGTGGCTCATAGCGAAAATGGATGCTGGGGAAATATTTTGCGTAATCGCCCTCCTTGCGAATCACGGTCTGGTTGGGATTCAGCGAGTCGCTGAATACGCCCTGCGCCTCGACATTGGTGGCTTCGTAACGAACTCCGCCCAAGACGGACAGCGCGCCGAATTTCACGTTACCCTGCACGTAGGTTGCGGGGACGCTCTCGCTGGCAATGCTTGCCGGGGGGCGAAACGCGACGCTTGTGCCGTTGGGCGCAAAGTAAGCCGGCGTGCTGCGGAACTGCGCTTCCACCGGGTTGAGGTTTAACTTGTCGCGCTGCGGGTAGCGGTTGTTGAAAAGACCGTAGCCGGGCGATCCGTTGCGAAATTGGGCGATGTTGTCGTCATTCAATCCCGTGGCGGGCGCGGTCCCGCGGACGCCGTCGGCACCGACGTAATTCCAGACCGGCCGGTAGGTCCGATACCACCGGTGCTGATGGCGGTAATTCACGCCGGTCTTGAAGGTGACGGGGAACCGGAGATCGCTGAACTTCTTTTCGAAATCGGCCCGGAGAGACGAGACTTCCTCCCGGGTGATGTCAGGCTGTTCAAAACGCTGGGCTAGGTAACGGTTGAAATCGGTGCCGTAGGCGATGGAAGTGCCGTAAGTTTGGGTGTAAGTCGGCCGGGTCGAGTCCCGCGATGTGTCGATGGCGAGGCCGGGGCCAGCGAGTGTCGTGGTGAACCCGTAGAAATTATTGTCGTAGGACGAGGGGTTGAATGAAGCGGAAACATCCAGCTTGGAATCGGTCCATTTTTTCTCACCGCCGACGCCGATCTTATATTGGTGCGAACGCTTATTTTCCTTCGCCACCTGGTTGGTCCAGTTGATGTTCAGCATCTCCGTGTAGGTATCCGTATAGCCGGGAGCGACGCCCGCCGCCGCGCCGCTTGTGGTCCGGGGCACAGCGCCCGCCTCGATGGCGGCACGGCTGACGACGTTATAATCGGCGACCAAGCGATTGCTTGCGGCGCCCTGCCAGTTTACACGGTCGAGATCGGAGGAAAAATAGTTCAAACTCGCATCGACGTAGAAGCGCGCCGTGGGATCGAACCGGTATTCTATCTTCGAGCCGATACCGGCACGGGCGCGCACGTAGGAATCGTCGAGGGCACGGGCGTTGGTGTTACGGGGATCGAGCTCGGCGTGCTGCATCTGGATCCGGTCGCGAAAGCTGTAGGTTTTCGAATAGCTGCCGGAGAGCGCGACGCCGAGGCGGCGTCCGGGGCCGAAAGCGTCTAGCACAGTGACGGCGGCGTTGGGGCCGAATTTTTTGGCGAGGCTGTCTCGATAGGTGTTCTGCGAAAGACCCGTGCGGTAGCTCACGACCCGGCCCGGGTAGTCGAAAGCGGATTTCGTCACGAGATTGATTGAGCCGCCGAGGGAATCGGCGGGGAGCTCAGGCGTGTTGCCCTTCACCACCTCGATTTCCTTGATGAACTCCGAGGGAATCTGATCGATCAGCGCCGCGCGGTCACCCTGCGGCGTGAACCCAGCGATGGCGGCTGCAGTGCGCACGCCGTCCAGCATGACGGAATTCAATTCCGGCGGCGTCCCGCGCAGGCCGACCCCGACGATTTCGCCTGCCTCTTTGCGGACGGCGATACCCGGAAGTTTTTGGAGGAAATTGCCGATGTTGCCGTCGTTCACGTTGCCGTAGGCGTCCATGGAAACCACGTTAACGACGTTCAGGGCGTTGCGCTGCTTGGTGATCGAGGCCGCGTTGCCTTCACGCGCCCCCCCCACCGTGAACGCTTCCAATTTATAGACGTCCGAGGTCAGGCCGACCGAGACATTCACTGTTTGGCCGGCGGTCACTGCTACCGGCGTGTCTTTCGGATCCAACCCGGTGTAAAACGTTTTGAGGGTGTAATTCCCCACCGGCACGCGGTTGAATGTGAAACCGCCTCCGCGCACCGTGGTCGTCGTAAACGCGGTGCCGTCGAGGCTCACCACGACGCCTTCGAGGAAAGCACTGGTCTGGGTGTTGCGCACCGAGCCGTTTACCGAGCCTTCGGCGACCGCTTGGGCGCGGAGGCTGGGGGAAGGCGATACAATGAGCGTGCTGAGGGCGAGCGCAACGCAGAGCGCAAGCGACTGCAGGCGACGAATGAGACAACGGAAAACTTCGTTCATGGGGAGATCAGGCTGGAGTTGGGTAAATCTCGGGCGGGGACCCGGCTAGCAGGTTGCTTCGCCTAACTAGCTAAAACGTTTTTTCTCCGGGTAGTTTCCGGCCGTCAACTCCATTTTAACTTCCCCGGTTCACGTCCATCCCTCCTTTCCGGCGTAACCTGCTGGTCCTCGATCATCGCCGGCTAGAGCAAGGCTGGACGCGGATCGAATCGCTGCCAGCGCACGATCAGCCGGTCACTTTTGGCCTCACGGGATCCCCTCCGCCTTGGGCATTGGCAAGCGGCTCAGCCGCGGCCGGTCGACGCACGCAGCACGGACTGCACGGGGATTTCCACTTTCAAAGGTGGGAGCCCGCCCTGCGCCAACTGCCGCAACAAAAGGCGACTTGCCTCCTTGCCCACTTCACTGCGCTCCACCCCGACCACGGTAAGCGGTGGATCGAAAAAGGCCGAGATATCGTAATCGCCGACGCCCACCACCGCGATGTCGCCGGGAATGCCCAGCCCTTTCTCCTTAATCGCGTGGTAAGCACCTAGGGCCATACTGTCGGTCACCGTGTAGAGTCCGTCGATTTTGCCCCCTTGATTCAAAAAGCGAATCATGGCGTCGTAGGCCGCCGTCTCAGAAAGATCCTTGGCCACGATTTCCCGCGCGGGCCGGCCCAGTTGCTGCGCCACCGTGTTCATGAAGCTGTCCACCCGGCCCTGCGTCGTCTGGGTGAGCGGGCTCCCGTGCAGCACGGCGAGATCGCGCCGTTTCCCGCGGAATAACACGCCTCCGGCCAAACCGCCCGCACCGGGATCCTCGATGACGCACGAGTAGCGCGGGATCGCCCGATTCACCAGCACCACGGGGAACGGTAAATGGGCGCGATTCAGGAACTGGTCGTCCTCGGGCGTCGTGTTGGTGATGATCGCCGCATTGAAATGATCGCCCGTCAGCAGTCCTGGCATTGTCCGCAGCTGCCCGGCGGGAAACATTTCCACCATCAGTGAGAATGACATGCCGGCCAGTTCGCGCCCGCCTTGGCCCACTGATTGGCGCAACGCGGATATCAGGTGATTTGCCAAGCTCAGCGGAGCCTCGTAGCTGGTGACAAATGCCAGCACGATATTGTGCTTTTGACTGGTGCCGCTACGCAGGCGGCGCGCGCTGATATTGGGCAGGTAGCCCAGCTTGGCGGACGCCGCTCGAATCTTATCCACGGTCCCCTGCGAAATACGCCGCTCCACATGCCGATTGTTCATCACCGAGGAGACCGCTCCGATGGAAACTCCCGCGTGAGCGGCGATGTTTTTCACCGTCACGCGTCCGCGGGCTTTGCTCGTTGATTGGGGCATGGGAATTTTACGCTGGATCAGCTCCTGGCAGTATTCCCAAAGAGAGGCAAGGCCCGGCACCGCCAGCCAAACTGACAAATTGCTAAAACGATTTTTCCCCTTGAGGGTTCCGCCCTCCCCGCTCCACGCTGCCGCCGCTCCTTTCCTACTATGTTCGCCACGGACCACCCCGCCCCCGTCGTGCCCGCATCCCTGTGCGCCAACGGTCTGCCCCTCGACCTCAGCCCGGAAAAATTTGGTTTTCTCCGCGAAACGAAGCCCGACGAACCCGTCGCCACCCTGCATCAGCGGATGGATGACGACGGCTATCTTTACCTCCGCGAATTCTGGTCGCGCGACCGGGTGCAGGCGGTGCGTGACTCAGTCACCACCCAGCTCGCGCGGCTCGGTTTTCTCAAACCCGGCACGCCGCCGGACGAGGCCTGCTTCGACGGCCGCGAGGTCGGTCGCGCCATGGGCAATCCCCTCGACCAGCACAACCCGCTCCTACGCGACCTCGTCTTCGGGGCGAAAATCACAGATTTCTTCCAAGCCTTCCTCGGGGGCAACGTCCGGCACTTTGATTTTATCTGGTTTCGCACCAAGGGACACGGCGTCGGCAGTGCGATTCACTGCGACTTGGTTTATATGGGCCGCGGCACGCACAATCTCTACACGACCTGGGTGCCACTCGGCGACGTCACCCTCGAACTTGGCGGCCTCCTGGTCCTCGAGGGTTCGCACAAAAAGGGCGAGCAGCTGAAGCCCTACCTCTCCCGCGATGTGGACGATTATTGCACCAACCGCGAAGACGCCGCCGACTACGCCTCCGGGAAAAAATGGTGGGATGGCACGCTCTCGAAAAACGCGACAAGCCTCCAGGAAAGCCTCGGCGGTCGCTGGCTCACGTCCCCCCAGTTCCGCATGGGCGACGCCATGATTTTTAACATGACTCTCGTGCACGGCAGCCTCGACAACCAGACCGACCGCTTCCGCATCTCCACCGATACCCGTTACCAACTCGCCGCTGAGCCCGCCGACGAACGCTGGATTGGCGAAAAACCTCCCGGTCACATCACCGCCCAACGCCGCGGTCGTGTGTGCTAATTAGTTTCGTCCGTCTGATTCTTGTTAGTCCGCCCTCGTCACCCCCACCCGGTTCTCCACCCGGCTCCAACCCCACCCCGCCGCCCGCACTGACCGCGGGCGCGTTTCGCATCCCCCGCCTCCCTGCATGAACGGTCCTGAATTTCGCGACGCTCTCCATTCCGGCCGCCGCGTTTACGGCACGATGGTTGCCTCCACCTCGCCCCGCTGGGTCCCACTCCTCGCGGGCATGCCGCTCGATTTTGTCTTCATCGACACGGAGCACATCACCATCGACCGGGAGAAACTTTCCTGGATGTGCCAGGCCTACCGCTATGCGGGCCTCGCTCCCGTGGTGCGTATCGCCTCGCCCGATCCCTACGCCGCGTGCCAGGTCCTCGACGGCGGTGCGTGCGGCCTCGTCGCCCCCTACATCGAGACCGCCGCGCAGGTCCGCGAACTGGCCGGCGCCGTGAAACGTCGTCCCGTGAAAGGCGCCAAGCTCGCCGCCGCGCTCGCCGGCCACACCCCGTTCGAGCCCGCGCTGCAGGCCTACGTCGACGCCCACAACCGCCCTCACTCGCTCATCGTCAACATCGAGAGCGTGCCCGCGATCGAAGCGCTCGATGAAATCCTCGCGGTGGATGGACTCGATGCCGTGCCCATCGGCCCGCACGATCTTTCGTGCAGCCTCGGCCAACCCGAACGCTACGACACGCCCGAGTTTGAAGCCGCCGTCACTTCGATCTTCCGGCGCGCCCGCGCCGCCGGTGTCGGCGCGGGCATTCACTCGTGGATGCCCGCCGCCCGCGAGGCCGCCTGGTGTGCCGCCGGTGCCAACTTCATCATCCACAGCTCCGACATCATCGCCACCCGCGATACGCTCACGACCGAGATTAACGCCCTGCGCGAACGCATGGGCGACACCCGTCGCTCCACCGACAACGGCGCTGCCACCGTCTAGCCTCCCGTATCATCCCCTTTCCCCATGCTCACCTCGCCCCGTCGTCCTACTTTCGTTAAGGCCCCCCGTCTCCTGGTCCACGCGGCCCTCACGTTCGCCCTATTTTCCTCCGCCGTTTCCGCGCAAACCGCCGTTTCCCCGGCCCTCGAAAAATTCGCCGCCGCGCGCAACCTCGGCCTCCCCGCCCTCGCCTACGACCTCACGCGCGCCACCGTCGTCGCGCCCACCGCCGCCACCGGTCCGGAAAAAAAAGCGGTGGCCATGCTCATCGAGGACACCGAATCGCGCACCCTCGTGCGCTGGCCGCTCGCTGCCGCCCTGCCCGCGCCCGGCCAGCCTGTGATCGTCGTCGGTCGATTCGCGGAAGTCCGCGCCCTGCTTGGCGCGCGCGCGAGCGAGGCTGCACTGGATGAAAGCAAAGTCGGCGCGGAGGGCTATCAACTCTCCACGCTCGGCGCCTCCGGCTCGGCCGCGCCCGTCATTGTCATCGCCGGCCGCGACGCCCGTGGCGTCCTCTTCGGCGTCGGCCACCTGCTGCGCACGCTGCACCTCGGACCCGCGCGCGCCGGTCTGTTAACCGCGCTCAACCTCGCCACCACCCCGCACTATGCGCTCCGCGGCCACCAACTCGCCTACCGTCCCAAACCCAATTCCTACAGTGGCTGGGATCTTCCGCAGTGGGAGCGCTACATCCGCGACCTCGCCATCTTCGGCTGCAACGCCATCGAGCTCCTCCCCCCGCGCACCGACGACGACGCCGACAGCCCGCACTTCCCCCGGCCCCAACTCGACATGATGGTCGGCATGTCCCGCCTCGCTGCGGACTATGGCCTCGACGTGTGGATCTGGTATCCCGCGATGGACGACGACTACGGCAAACCGGAGACCGTTGCATTTGCCCTTAAAGAATGGGCCGAAGTCTTCAGTGCTCTGCCCCGCATCGACGCCATCCTCGTCCCCGGCGGCGATCCCGGCCACACCCCTCCGCGGCTCATGTTTCCCCTGTTGGAGAAACAGACCGCCAGCCTCCGCCGCTTTCACCCGCAGGCCACGATGTGGCTTTCGCCCCAGGGCTTCGGGCAAGACGACATGGACTATTTTATCAACTACCTGACCGAGCAAAAACCCGCCTGGCTCGCCGGCGCCGTCTTCGCTCCGTGGGTCCACATGGACCTCGCCGAGTTCCGTCGCCGCGTCCCCGCCGCCTATCCGATCCGCTACTATCCTGACATCACCCACACGCGAAACTGCCAGTATCCGATCGCCGACTGGGACCGCGCCTTCGTGCTGACGCAAACCCGCGAGCCCGTCTCGACCCGGCCCACCGACATGGCGCGCATTCTTCGCCTGCTCCAGCCGCACACCATCGGCGCCGTCACCTATTCCGAAGGCTGCATCGACGACATTAACAAAACCGTCTGGTCCCGTCTCAGCTGGGACCCCGACGCCTCACTGACTGAAATCCTCCGCGACTACGGCCGCTACTTCATCAGCGAACGCCTCGCCGACGATTTCGCGCAGGGCATCTTCGCCCTCGAGCGCAACTGGCGTGGCCCGCTCCTCGCGCACGAGGAAGTTTATACGACGCTCGCGCAGTTTCAGGCGATGGAACGCGCCGCCACCCCGCGCGACCTGCAGAACTGGCGCTTCCAGATGGCACTCTACCGCGCCTACTTCGACGCCACCGTGCGCGCCCGCCTCATCCACGAGACCGCACTCGAAGCCGCCGCCATGGATGTTCTCCGCACGGCTCCCGCCCTCGGCGCCGCGCACGCGATGGCGCGCGCCGAAGAAATTCTCACGCAGGCCGTCAGCCAACCCGCCGCGCCCGCGTGGCGCACGCGCACCTACCAGCTCGCCGAGGCCCTTTTCCAGAGCATTCATTTAAAACTCAGCGTGCCCCTTTACCGCGCCATCGCGCAGGGCCGTGGGGCCAGCCTCGATACGCTCGACTACCCGCTCAACAACCGCGCCTGGCTGGCGGCCCGCTTCGCCGCGATCCGCCCGCTCGACGCTGAGCCCGCGCGCCTGGCTCAGCTCCACGAAATCGTTAACTGGACCAATCCCGGCCCGGGCGGTTTTTACGATGACCTCGGCAACGCCGCCGCTTCGCCCCATCTCGATCGCGGCCTCGGCTACGAGCGCGACCCGGCCTTTTTGAAAACACCTCTGGATGGGCACGTCGCCGCCGGCGCCCTGGGCCCGCTCCCGTTGCGCACCTCGTGGATCGATTTCGCGTGGGGCCTCAATGACAACGCCGTCACCATGAACTATGCGGATCTCGATCCCACCGCCGAGTATCGCGTGCGCGCCGTGTATCCGGATGTGCGCGCTAAAGCCAAGATCCGTCTCGTGGCCAACGGCAACGTCGAGGTGCATCCCTTCATCAGCCGGCCCAATCCCATCGCCCCGGTCGCCTTCGATCTGCCGCGGGCCGCGACCGCCACGGGCAAACTCACGCTGACGTGGACCCGCGAGCCCGGCCTCGGCGGCAACGGCAGCGGTTGCAGCATCAGCGAGGTCTGGCTCGAAAAGAAAACGCCGACGCTCAAACCGTAATGGAGCGTTCACCGGACTGAAACCGCGGTCTTCCGCCGTGGAGGACCGCGTGAGTGTTTCGTCCGTAGGCCGTAAGTGCGGTCACGAAAGCCCCACGGCTTCCGCAACCCGAACTTCATAAAGAAGCGACGCGCCGCGCCGACCTTACGCGCCCCATTCGCCGCCGGCGCGATGGAACTTCTTTTTCGCGTTGGCGGCGAACTCGGCACCGGCGCGATCGAGGGCGGCAAGGATTTCGGGCAGCGTCTGACCGGGACTCTGGCGGGCGGCGGGGATGACGGTGTCGCACTCGTTGTCGTCCATGAAACGCGCCGCTTCGAGGAGGCGGTCATGGGCGTCGTCGGGGATGAGAATGAAGCCATGTTTGTCGGCATGGATGAGCTGACCGGGTTTTATGGTGGTCCCAAAGACCTCGACCTCGCAGCCCCAGCGGAGCGGCCAACAGTGCGCATGGCTCACGGCAAGGCGGCGGGCGATGGCTTTGAAGCCCGCGTCTTTCATCTCGTCGAGATCGCGCACCGCGCCGTCGGTGATGGTGCCGACACAGCCGAGAGCGCGGGCGTGGTTTGCGCCGACCTCACCCCACATCGAACCGTGGCAAAGCGGTCGATCAAGGTCTTGAAGGACGACAATTTTCGGGCCGGGCACGGAGGCGAGGTATTCACGGTAGAGGCGGAAATTATCGGGGTGCTCGCGCTTCGCACTCGGGTCGCCGCCGCTGATGACGACCGTCATGGCGTAGCCGATCATCGGCCCCATCTCGGGCATGAAATCGCGCGTCTCATCGCGATTCGTGAGTCCTAGCGGATTAGCGGCGCTGATCTGCTCAAGGGCGTTGGCGATGGTTGGCGTGTTCCAACGTTTGAGTTTGTGGAGAGCGGCAGGAGTGAGCGGCATTGGGAAACGGGGCTGTTGAAAGTTAGAAAAATCACCGGGGCGTTTTTACGGTGCAAAAACCCATGCTTCCCAGTGCGGCGGTTCAACGCACGAAATCCGTGCGTGGCTTTATCAGCAGCACGATGAAAACGGAGAGCAACGCCACCCCGGCAAAGGTGCCAAAGATGAGGTTGAGCGGCACGTGCCGATCACGCAGCGCGCCAAAAGCCCAATCGCCGAAGCCGCCACAACTGATACTCACGAGATTCATGATTCCATAGCCGGTCGCGCGCCACTCGGGCCGCGCGATCTGGCAAAGGATGGGCATGTTGTTGCAGTCGAAAAATCCCCAGCCGAGGCCAAATACGATGAGGCCGGCGATGGCGACCGAAAGCGTGCCAGCATTGCCGACGCTAAAGAGCGCCGGCAAAAACAGCATCATGCCGATGGCGCTCGCGTAGATGCGGCCGCGCGGGGTGTGCCGCATCCAGCGGTCCGCCAGCGTCCCGCCGAGCAGAGCGCCGACGAGTGAGGCCAGTTGCACGTAGAGGATCGCGCTCACGCCGGCCTTGCCCTGGCCTAGGGAAAATTTCTCCCGCAGAATTTCCGGCATCCAATCGCGCACCACCCAGCCCGCGATGGCCGGCAACGTGAAGTAGGCGACGAGCAGGAGAAAATTCCGGTTGGTCAGCAACCCGCGGATCACGCCCGTTTTTTCGTCCGGCCCGTCCGTCGTCGTGGAGATTATTTTCACGGGATCACGCAGCGCCGCGATCAGAGGGAGCGCGTAAATCACACCGATCATGCCGCAGGTGGAGAACATCCACCGCCAGCCGTAGTCCGGCGAATCAGCCGCGTAGCCCGCGAAGCCGCCCAGGATCTGGCCCACGTAAATGCCCGCCTGATGCACACCGATCGCGCGCGAACGCGTGCCGCCGGAGTGGTAGTCAGAGATCAACGCCAGCGCGGCCGGAATATAAAACGCCTCGCTCACGCCCATCACCGCGCGCGCCGCGAGCAGCTCGTGAAACGAAGTCACGTGCCCCGTCCACCACGTCACCATCGACCACACAAAAAGACTCGCGCCAATCACGTAGCGTTTGCTGAAACGATCCGCGATGTAACCGCCGAAGGGGCTGAGCACCGCGTAGGTCCACTTGAAACAACCCAGAATCAGCCCCCAGTCGGCGCGATTCGCGATGCTCGGGATGTCGGCCACCATCGATGCCTTCATCGTGGCGAGCATCTGCCGGTCGAGGTAGTTGAGCATCGCGACCGGGAAGAGCAGGAGGACAACCATCCACGCGTAGCGGAGGGGATTTGGGGCGGAAGGGGTCATGCAGGCGTGTAGATTGGGAAATATTTATGCCCCAGCGGCGGGTGCGAGCGCAACGTGGTGTTTATTAAATAGCGCCACCAGTTCCGCGACGATCTTGGCGTAGAGTGCGCGCGACTCGGACGAGACCACGGTCTTCGGCACACCGGGATTAAAACCACGCGCCTCAAGGCCGGCGGCGACGTTGAGCGGAAACGTGAGCTGGTCGATGACCGGGCCGATTTCTTTCATCACGTTCGCGGCAGCTGTCGAATCGCCCAGCTCACCCAGGCGGCAGACCCGGTCGATCAGCACCATCAGCTCGGGGACGATGTTGACGAGGCCACCGATGCAGCCGGCCGCACCGAGCTTAAAGACCTCGGGCAGGCGCGTATCGGAGCCGGACATAACAACGAAGTTTTTCTCACGCCCGAGGGCGATGAGTTCACGGTGGTAGGCAAACTCACCCCCACTCTGCTTAATCGCACACATGGGCGCTCGCTCGGCGAACGCGGCGACGGTGGCGAGGTCGATGCGCTTGCCCGTGAGTTCGGGAAAATTGTAGAGCATCACCGGGAGTTCGACGGCCTCGGCGACGTGGAGAAAATACGCGAGCATATCAGCCTGCGATACGGGGAAAAACACTGGCGGCATGAGCGCGATGGCGGAGTAGCCGAGGTTCCTTGCGGTTCGGCCAAGTGTGATCGCGGCGCGCGGGCGGATGTCGGTGACGTTGGCAATCAACGCGAGCGGCGCGGCCAGTTCGGCGACGGTAGCGAGCAGGGCTTCGCGCTCATCCACGGTGAAATGGGGGAACTCTCCGGTGCTACCGAGCGCAAGAACCCCGCTGATGCCGTGGCGTCTTTCAAACGCGATGTGGGACGCGAGAGCCGCGCGCTCCACGCGGCCGTCGGAGTCGGTGGGAATCCATTGAGCCGAAAAGATTCCGCTCGGGCGAAACGTTGTGTTCATGCGGCGGCCTTCAAAGTTTCTTGGGATCGAGGATGACATGTTTGATGCGCTCGCGCTTCCACGTGTAGGTGATGTGCACGAGCCCGTCGGCCGCCTGGATCACGGCGGGGTAACTGTATTCGCCGGGCGTGGTCTCGAGGTCGGCGGCCGGTTGCCACGTCACGCCATCGCGCGAGATCGCGACGTTCAATGGCGTGCGGCCCCTGGCCGTGTGATTATAGACGATGAGCTGGCGACCGTCGGCGAGCGTGACGGCGTCGGTGCCGGAGTTGGGATTGGGCAACGTCGTGAGCGCGAGCGGTGTCCAGGTGCGGCCGGAGTTGTCAGAGGTGGTGGTGAAAAGCTTGCCCTGACGCGTGCGGCCGACGGCCTGAAGTTTGTCGCCACCGAGGAAGAGCACGCTCGGCTGGATCGCAGAGATGCCGAGCCCGTCGTTGAGGAAGGGCGTCTTCGTCCACGTTTTTCCGAGATCGGGCGTGAGCTCGAAGTAGACGCGCCACTTGCTCGGCTTCTCGTTGGTCTCATCGCTCGTGGGGCAGAGGATCGTGCCGTCGGCGAGTTGCACGGGCTTGTTTTTAATCGGGCCGAAAATGCCGTCGGGCAGACGGCGCGCGGCGCTCCACGTGCGGCCGCCGTCGGCGGAGGTGCGGAGTTCGCCCCACCACGTCTGCGGCGAAGAGCCGACTTTGTAGAACAACATCAACGGGCCGGTGCGCGGCTGGAATAGGACCGGATTCCAAGTGGGCTGGCGCGTGCCGTCGGCTTGGATGCCGTTGGCGACTTCGATTCCTTCGGTCCAACGGCCGTCCTCGAAGCGGGCGACCCAGATGCCAACGTCGGGATTTTTTTCCGCGGTGCCGCCAAACCAAGAGGCAACAATTTTGCCGGGCGAAACTTCGACGAGCGTCGAAGCGTGGCAGGAACGGTAGGGCGCGCGTTCATAGATGAACTCGGCGCGAATGATCGCGGGTGTCTCAGCCGCCTTAGACCCCACAATCGACGCGGCGCAGAGCGAGAAAAAAAGAAATGGAATTTTCATAAAATTGGGATGATGGGGGGGCTACTTTAGCGGTGGATTATCTACGCGGGGCGAATGAATGCTCTTCGGCACGCCAAGGTGCTCAAGCGCGGCGAACATGAGGCGACAGGCCGCACCGCGCGTCAGTGGCGCCGCGGGGTTCAGGCCCAATTCTTCGAGCAATTGCGCCTGCCGTGTGGCCGCCAGTGCAGCGCCAGTGCGCCGCACGATGCCCTGCAGTAAGGCCTCGGCCGTTACCGACTGGCCGGCTTTTAGCTCGGCCTCCAGCATTCCGCGTGCACGCGACGTGGGATCAACCGCGGCGTGTTGGACCAGCTCCTCCAGTGCCAGCACCCACCGGTCCGCCAACGGTTTCGCGAGGGGACCGCCGGGCCGGGCATCGTAAGTGGCGAAGAAGCCTTGCGTGCCAAAATACTGCACCGCGGCATACCATGGCTCACCCTGCTTGCCCTCAACGTCGTTGAAAAACGCGAGCAAAACCTTCCGCTCCGCCAGTGCTCGCACCAGTTCATCCGGCTTAATGTCCGCCGGCGTTTTGTGTTCGCGAAGAGCGATGACCGCCGCGACCGCCGCCGCCTCCGCCAGGCTCATCCACGTGGGCTCAAGCCGGATCGCGCCCCACCCGATGTGCGACGATGAGGCGCAAAGCGGCACAAGCAAGTTGTCGACGCCCTGCGGCAGGATCGCGCGAAACGGAATCTGGCCGGGAAACGTGATATTGTTTAACAGCAGTTCCCCTTCCCACAAACTGCCCGGCAACTCCTCGGGCGTGCAGGCATGTGAATCGAGAAACCATTCGGTGATGCTAATCGCGTCTCCGTGGACGGGCGCGCGCTTCAGTCCGGTCGCCAATCGCGCATCGTTTTCCGTAAAACGAAAACGGCCGTCCAGCCGGCGTCCCTCCCGCACATAGATCTCGTAAGGCACGTGCCCATTAGAGGGGAACTCGTCGCGGGGCAGGCCCCACTCGCTCCAGCCGCGCCGGATCGCTTCGGGCACCGACGCATCATGCTGTTGAAAATAAATCAGGCTAAGGACTAGCCGGCGGTGTTCCGCTGTGACCCGACGGCGAGCCTCCCAATCACCTTCGACATAGGCGTGCTGCACCCCGACGAGTTCGGGCAAATTCAAATAGGTCTTATCGTTGGGCTGATTCACCCTCGGCACGTTGCCGCTCCAGTTAATGTCGTGCTTCATCCGCCGCACAATCTCGTCGCGATCATAACCATCGGGTTTGGTGACCGTGACGCGATTGGCGGGGTCTCGCGTCAATATCGTGCGAAGGTTGTAGGCCTGCACCGATTGATCCGCCGCGCCCGTGCTCTGTGGCTGGATGATTTCATACCAGCGCTCGTAGTGAAAGAGGTTCAGTTTCCAGTAATCCTTGAGGTAGGCGGGATCGACCTTGCGCGGCGGCCACTCGGTCCGACGCACAAAAATCCGCCCGGCATGTTCTTCGTTGAACTCCGCCCGCGCCTCGCGGCCCCAGCGATACGGGACTTTCGCGACCGCGAGAAGATCACCCTCGTAGGAGCAATCCGCAAAAATCGCGCCCACCACCTCGAACGTGACGGGGCCCCGCAGCGCGCGAAACGTCACCCCCTGCAAGGCGCGCTGCTCCCGCCGCGCAGCCACGGGGTAGTAGGCCCGCACAAGGGTGACGCGCGGTTCTTTTTTTAGCATCAACTCAAAAATTTCTTCGACGATGTGCGCCTCAAACTTCGTCTTCGGCTGGCCCGGCAAGGTCGCTTTGTATTGCGCGGAGTGCTCGCCGTAGGTCGCGCGATAGTGGTCGTAAATCGCTTCGCGAAACTCGTCGTAGATCGGCGCGCGCGAGCCGTTGTAAAGCGTGTCCATCGTGCTCAGCCCGCTGCTGAGAATGCCGCCGATGTGATCGGCGTGCGTGACCATCAGCACCTGCAGGCCTTCGCGCGCCGCGCGCACCGCACACGCGATTCCGCCCGGAGTCGAGCCGTAGACGACTAAGTCGTAGCGGCTGGCAAGATTCGGGCGCCCGGCAGACTCAGCCGCGCCCACCGCGGGGAGCAGCGACAGAAGTAGCGGCGTCAGCAGGCCGCGAACAAACGGCGGCGACGACATGCGCCGCCCCAGCGCACGAAGCGGCGAGTCAACGTCGCGCTCGTTTGCCTGAGCCTGAAGACTGCTGCCGGTCCAACTCATTTCGCGCGCGGGTTGGGCAGTTGATAAATGAATCCGTCTTCGGCGCCGATGAGGAGCGTCGCGCCCGGAACACCGGCGGTGTGAAGGAGCGTGGGCTTCGTGGCGTGGCCGGTAAGCACGTGCTGGCTCACGGGTCCTTCGTCGTGAAACGCCCACTGGCCGGCCGCGTTCTTCCCGAGGTTGCGGAAAAAATTCACGTTGGGATTGCTGTTCATGAGGATGTCCACGCGACCATCGCCGTCCCAATCGACGGTGCAAAACGTGCGCCGGCCTCGTCGTCCGAAAACGCCGTCGCTGAGCCGCAGCAGGCCGGACGCCTTGTTTTGCGGCTGGCCGTTGCTGTTAAAAACACTCGCCCCTTCGCTCCAGAAAACGCGTTGGGCTGGCGCGAGCAGGAGCGTGCCGTCGGCGGCGCGTTTCCGTTCATAAAGCGCGAGGTAACCGTCCGGATCGGACATCACGAGGTCCATCAGACCGTCTCCGTTCCAATCGATCATCTGCGGCGTCGTGCGCCATTGCGTGACGAGTTCGCCGGGCTGCGGTTTCCACCAGTTCCCGGCCAGCGTGGGCGTCGGGGTGCCGGCGGGGAGCGCGAGCTTCACGGGCTGACCGGCGGCAAGTCGAGGCGCGGTGCGCGTGCCGATGTTTTTATACCAAACGATCTTTCCCCAGATCCCATTGGTCATGATGTCGGGCAGGCCGTCGCCATCCCAATCGGCGACACTGAGGATCGAGTAGCCCCACTTGGCCTCGGCCGGACCTTGCACGGAGCCGTTGGGGCCGGCTTGCTCACGGATAATTTTCCCTGCGGCGCTGAGATAAACCGGCGCGGCCCAACGCGTCGGCGTGCCACCCAGATTCTTGATGAAGCCCACATAGCCGGCGCTGTCGCCGACGATAAGATCTTCCAGCCCGTCGCCATCCCAATCGAAGGCATAGGGCGTGGCGAGCGCGCCAAATTTCACGTCTTGCGCGAATTGTCGGAAATAGCGGGGAGGAAGAAATTGCGGCAGGCCGTCGACGGTCTTGCCGGTGTTTTCGATCCAGGCCACGCGGCCGTCTTCGTCGCCGCACACGATGTCCAAAAAACCGTCGCCGTTAAAATCAACCGCTGTCGGCGTGATCATGCAGAGGTCCATCTTGACCGGGACGCCCGCGCTCGTGAGCACGCGCCCCGCCGCGTAAACCGGCCGGGTGCGCGTGCCGGTGTTTTCGTAGAACGTGAAACCGTCGCGAAACTCGCCGCAGATCAGATCGAGTTTACCGGTGCCGCGGAAGTCGCCCCACATCGGCGACGGCATGCCATAGGGATCGACATCCTTGCCGCCGGCCTGCACGCGCACGGGGGCCGCGTAAGTGGGCTGCGCGGTCGTGCCGGTATTGCGGAGCAAGTAAACGTAGCCGCGGAGCTTCCCGCGCGTCCACTCGCCCTGGGCGTCGAACGCGCCCTCGCCTCCGCTTAGCGGGCCGAAGTCACCCCAGAAATCGATGCCCACCGTCACGTCGAGCGCGCCGTCGCCATCGTAGTCCACGAACTGCCACTGATTCTGCCGGATGCTACCAGGCTCCGTGTGGATTTTTCCCGGCACCGCCATTTTCACCGGCTGGTCGAATTGTGATTTGAGGAAATCCGGAAAGACGTTGCCGCGGAAATCGAAGATCTCCCCGGCTTTCACCGAGGCCGTGGCGGTTACCATGGGCCGGCCGGTGACGTAGGAAATGCCGACGGACGGCGCGGACTTTCCAATGAGCACCGCCGGTTTGAAGATCGGAAGTTTGAGCTGCGGATCAATCTGCCCGCTGTTTTCGAAGAACCAGGTGCCGTTGGAGGGCTTGTCCGTGCACACGACGACAAGATCCATGAGGCCGTCGCCGTTGTAGTCCATCGGCAGCGGCCACGCCCACAACCCGACGCCGAGATCGACGAGGAGGCCGGGGTTGTTATACGCGAGCCGCGGAAGAGAAGGTGGTAAATCCGCCGCGCGGAGCGAAACGGCGAGGAAGCCAAGGCACACAAAACGGAGCGCAGTTTTCATTGGGTGATCAGCGGGGGAACGGGAGGGAAACGCGGTCAGAGAGTGGATGCATTTTCCGCGACGGGCGGCCACAGCCTTACGAGGAGCGCGGTCACGGCGAGGGCGAGCGAGGTGAACAGCAGCTCCACCATCACCTGTGCCGGGTCGATTCGCTCCAGCAGCAGCGTGCGCCCGTAGGATGCGCCCACCGCCACCCAAATCAGCCCCGACACGACCCGTCGAACCTGCTGCGCCGGTTCATTCTGCCACCGGTCGAGCAACCGACTGGTTGCCCACACCGTTCCCGCCAGCACCGTCCAACCCAACGGTGCCCAAGCGGGAAAGCGTTGTTGAAAAAATCCCACGATATAGAGCGTAAACGCACCCACCGTGACCGTAATCGCGATCGGCCAAGCGGAGCGCTCGGAATACAGCACCCAGCCCAACAGCCCGACGCCCGCCATGGTGTAAGTGAAACGGACCGGCAGCTGCATCGCGGCCCAGATGACACCGGCTGCCAGCACCGCCAGCACCACCGACGGATAGGAGGACGCGCGCTCGACCGGCGATTCGCTTGAAGTTTCGGGGGCGGTGTCGGCCAGCCGGCCCCGGTTCCAATACGCACAAGCTCCGATGGCGGCGCCGAAACACAAACCGAAGGTAAACTCCATCACCTTCCAGCCGGGATATGCATCCTTGGCGAGCGGCAGCAGTCGCCCGGCGAGCATGAGCACGCCGCCCAGCGGAAAACCGATCCCGGCACCCACCGCGCCCGCCAGCGCGAAGCGCACGGGCAGGCGCGCGATCCCCGCCCACGCCAACGCCGCGAGAAAGAATACGCCACCCATCAGCAACCCCGCCCACAACTCCGCTCGCGGCCGGTCCAGGCGGTTCGAAAAATAAAGCAGCTTGGGCTCGTCGATGAATTTCCAGCCGAGAAAAGTGCCGACTAACATCAGGCCCAGCGCCCCCAGGACGAAACGCCGGTGTTCCCGTCGCACGCTGAGTCCCACTCCCACGCAAGCGCCACCAACCACGCCCCAGACCGCTCCCTTGACGCCCAAGCCGGCAAGGCCCAGCGGGAGCATTTCAGGCCGCGAGAGGAACTGCACCGTCTGCCCGTAAGTTTCCTGCCCGCCGAACCCGATTCCCACGGCGCCAAAGGCCGCGGCGTAAGCGGCGCGCGCACCGGTCTGATTGAGGAGAACGCACACTGAAAGTGCGACGAGCGCCCCTGGGATCATCGCCCCGAGCGGCCCACCACCGATGAATCCGCGCAGGCCCCAGCCCAACGACATGATCAGGCCGGGCAGCCAAATCCAGGAGGCCAAGGCACGGCCAGATTTCGGGTCGTTCATCGGGCGGGCGGAATACGACCTGCGGAGTGAAGAATCGTGGCCGTCCGCCATCCGCTCCACGACCGGTCGTTCATATTAGAAGCGGCCACCGATACCCACCGTGATCGCCGTCCCGGCGAGGATGGTGCGCTCCATTTGATCGCTGATCCCGCGATATTGCCCCTGGGGCTCGTTCGTGAAATTCGCGACATCGAGGGTGAGGCTCACCGCGGAGCTCACCCGATAGGCCAATCCAAGATTGGTGACGGTGCGTTTATATTTATACACGTTACGGCCCACCGAGGCGGCCGTGTAGCTGGCGATATAGTCGCCGGTGTAGTTGAGGCCCAGCCGCGTGCTAAACGAGCGATAGCGCCAGGACAGGTTGAGATTGCCGGTCTGCGGAATGAATCCTGCGACTTGGTTGGTGGACAGCTGCGCGGTGCCTCCGAAATCGCCATGCGTCACGATGCGCGTGTAGTTGGCGGCGAAGCCCAGGCCGCGCCACAATCCCGGCAGAAAGGTGAACTGCTGCTGGTAGCTCAGCTCCCAGCCCTGCACGAAGGCGGTGCCGGCATTGCTCGAGGTCAGCAAATTGTAGCCGCCATATTCCCCGTCGTAACCGTTACCCGCGCCGGTCGCCACGGTGCCTTGGGAGATACCGCTGACGATGTAGTCCTTGATTTCCTTTCGAAACCAGCCGACCGACAAATTGCCCACGGGCTCGAAATAGTAATCGAGCGTGGCATCCCAATTGGTGGCGGTCTGCGGTTTTAAACTCGGATTATTGATCGTCAGTTCCTTGGTCGTGTCGTTGAAAGATTCGCCGGGCACGAGACTCAACATGGACGGACGGCCGAAGCTCGTGGACCAGCTCACGTGCGCTTTTACGTCGGGCGTGACGTCGTAGGTGAAGTGCGCACTGGGAAACGATTTCGTGTAGCTACCTTCGATTTCGCGCTTCGTGGTATGATCCGGGGAGATAGGTGACACTTAATCCGGGGTGATAGGTAACAGTCTTGGGCGCTATGCCCTGGCAAAAC
>JACMRG010000046.1 GCA_014376585.1 Opitutaceae bacterium
AGGGCGGCCGCGAGGGCGAGGAGGAGCGGGAGGGGCCGGCGGGGCATGGGGGGGACGCCGGAAGGGCGTCGGCGAGCGACGCCCCTACACGGAGGCGGCTACGCGAGCAGTTTGTCGATGACGTTGCCGTGCACGTCGGTGAGGCGGAAGTCGCGACCTTGGAAACGGAAGGTGAGCTTTTTGTGATCGAGGCCGAGCAAGTGGAGGATCGTCGCGTGGATGTCGTGAACGTGCGCGCGGTCGGTGACGGCGTTGAAGCCGAGTTCATCGGTCTCGCCGATGACGGTGCCGGGCTTGGTGCCGCCGCCGGCGAACCACATCGTGAAGGCGTCGATGTGGTGGTTGCGGCCGGTGGTGTCGCGGTTCTCGCCCATGGGGGTGCGGCCGAATTCGCCGCCCCAGACGACGAGCGTGTCTTTGAGGAGGCCGCGTTGTTTGAGATCCATCACGAGGGCGGCTTGGGCTTGATCGACCTCGCGACAGCGCGCGGGGAAATCGGCTTCGAGGTTTTCGCCGGGGCCGCCGTGGCTGTCCCAATTGGTGTGGTAGAGCTGGACGAAACGGGAGCCACGTTCGACGAGGCGGCGGGCGAGGGGACAGTTGCGGGCGAAGGAGGGCGTGTCCTTGTCCACGCCGTAGAGTTTCAGCGTGGCTTCGCTCTCCCCGCTGAGATCGACGAGTTCGGGCGCGCTCGCCTGCATGCGGCTCGCCATCTCGTAGGCGGCGATGCGGGTGTGAATCTCGGAGTCGCCGGTGGCGACCGCGTGTTGGAGATTCAGGTCGCGGATGGCGTCGATCGTCTGGCGCTGGCGCGAGGCGGTGATGCCGGCGGGGGTGGCGAGATTGAGGATCGGGTCGCCGTTGCCGCGGAAGGGCACGCCTTGGTAGGTCGTGGGGAGGAAGCCGGTGCCCCAGTTGACGGCGCCGCCGCGAGGACCGCGGGGGCCGGATTGAAGGACGACGAAGCCGGGGAGATTTTGCGACTCGCTGCCGAGGCCGTAGGTAACCCAGGCGCCCATGCTCGGACGGCCGAACTGGCCGGAGCCGGTGTTCATGAAAAGCTTCGCGGGCGCGTGATTGAAGAGATCCGCGGCGCAGGATTTCAGGAGCGTGATGTCGTCAACGATGCTGGCGGTGTGGGGGAAAAGATCGGAGACCCATGCGCCGCCGCGGCCGTGTTGCGCGAACTTGCGACGGCTGCCGAGGAGCTTCGTGCTGGCGCTCGTATCCATGAAGGCGAAGCGCTTGCCCTCGATGAGAGAGGCGGGGACGGACTGGCCATTGAGCTCGGCGAGGCGAGGCTTGTAGTCGAAAAGGTCGAGTTGGCTCGGACCCCCGGCCATGAAAAGATAGATGACGTTTTTCGCGCGCGGGCCGAAATGCGGAGGCTTCGGTGACATCGGATCGGCCATGGGGCCGGGCGCGGCGGGCGCGCCGCGGAGGTTGCCCTCGTTCAGCATCGAGGCGAGGGCGATGCCGCCGAGGCCCATGGCGCAGCGACTGAAGAAGTGGCGGCGGGAGACGCCCGTGCCGTAGTCCGCTGCGTCGAGGGGCTGAGGAGAAGAGAAGGGAGGCATGGCGGTTAGGCGCGGGTGATGGTTTCGTCGAGGTTCAGCAGAACGCGGGAGACAATAATCCACGCCTCCTGCGGCGTGGCGGCAGGATCGGTGGCGGGGGCTTTGGCGGGTTGTTGGAGATCGCGCAGGAGATCGAGGAGGCGGGTGCGCTCGGTGACGGTGGGGGCGCGAGACGTGCAGAGGTTGAAGGCGTAGTCGAGGCGCGCGGCATCGGTGGCGCCGCCTTCGCGCTCGATGCGGGCGGCGAGCGCCTGGGCGAATTCGAAGAACTGGAGATCGTTGAGGAGCGTGAGGGCCTGCAGCGGCGTGTTGGAACGCAGGCGGCGGGTGCAGGCGCTGAAACCGTCGGGCGCATCGAACACGGCGACCGCGGGATGCGGCGTGGCACGCCACATGTGGGTGTAGAGTGCGCGGCGGTAGCGATTGGGACCGGTGCTGGGACTCCACGCACGGCGCGACTGGCCGAGGTTCATGACGCCATCGGGCTGGGGTGGGAAAACGGGCGGGCCGCCGAGTTTGGGTTCGTAGAGGCCGCTCGCGGAGAGGGCGACGTCGCGGATGATCTCAGCGTCGAGACGGATGCGATTTTGGCGGGCGAGGAGTTTGTTGAGCGGATCGGCGAGATCGAGGTCGGGGCGCGCGAGGGACGACTGCCGGTAGGTAGCGGATGTCACGATGAGGCGGTGCATGGCCTTCATGCTCCATTTCCGGACGGAGAATTCGGTGGCAAGCCAGTCGAGCAATTCGGGGTGGGTGGGCGGGGAGCCTTGCGAACCGAAGTCGTTTTCCGTCTGGACGAGACCGAGGCCGAAATATTGCTGCCAGATGCGGTTCACCATCACACGGGCGGTGAGCGGATTGGCGGGATCAAAGAGCCAGCGCGCAAGATCGAGACGGTTGGCGATGGTGGCTTTGAGCGGCGGTAGCACGCCGAGGGTGCCGGGCGTGACCTTGTCCCCGTGGCGGGTGAAGTCGCCCTTGATGAAGATCGTCGTGTCACGGGGTTTGGACAGCTCGGACATGATGAGTGTCATGGTGGCCTTGGACTCGTGCTTTTCGAGGGCGCCGAGTTTCTCGTTGAGCGAAGAGAAGGCGGCGTTGGTGCCGCCGAACGTGATGAACATCGCGCGGCGCTGGTTGAGCGTTTGTTTATCCCATGTAAGCGTGAGGGCGGTGGTGACGTTCTGCTTGAATTTCTCCCGCGCTTCCGGCGTCACGCCCGCGCGCCACGCGGGATAATCCTTGGCGTAGGGCTCGAGGAACTTCGCGATGTCGGCCCGAACTTGGGCGATCTCGGCGACGAAGTTGTCGGCGGGGCCGTCGACGGAGGCGAAGGAGAGGCGGCCGCCAGGGACGTTTTCACCGTGGCCGTCGTCCACGGTGTTGTTGAAAAACGCAAAGAGCCGGTAGTAGTCGGCCTGCGGGATCGGGTCGAATTTATGGTCGTGGCACTGCGCGCAATTGATCGTGAGACCGAGGAAGGCGCTGCCGAAGGTGGCGACGCGGTCCATGACGGACTCGATGCGAAACTGCTCGGGATCGATGCCGCCTTCCTGGTTGATCTGGGTGTTGCGATTGAAACCCGTGGCGATCTTTTGCTCGGTCGTCGGATCGGGCAGGAGATCGCCGGCGAGTTGTTCGATCACGAACTGGTCGTAGGGCTGATCGCGATTCAGCGCGTTCACGACCCAGTCGCGGTATTTCCAAATCTGGCGGGGCGCGTCGATGGAGTAGCCGTTGGAATCGGAGTAGCGGGCGACGTCGAGCCACGGGCGGGCCTGGCGTTCGCCGTAGTGGGTGGAGGCGAGGAGGCGATCAACGAGGCGCTCGTAGGCGTCGGGGCGGGGGTCGCGGACGAAAGCGTCAACCTCGGCACGCGTAGGCGGGAGGCCGATAAGGTCGAGGGAAACGCGGCGGATCAGGGTGGCGCGGGAGGCCTCGGGCGCGGGCGTGATCTTCTCGGCGGCGAGGCGGGCGCGGATGAAGGCGTCGATTGAATTTTCGATTTTCGATTTTCGATTTTGGATTGCCGGAAGGGCGGGGCGTCTGGGGGCGACGTAGGCCCAGTGTTCGCCCCACACTGCGCCTTCGGTGATCCAGCGGCGGAGAATGTCTTTTTGAGCGGCCGAGAGGGTCTTGTTGGAGTCCGGCGACGGCATGATCTCTTCGGGATCATGACTGAAGATGCGGGCGATGAGTTCGCTCTCGTCGGGCTTGCCGGGGACGAGGGCGGCGAGGCCGGATTTGCCGCCGGCAAACGCGGCTTCGTGGAGATCGAGGCGCAGGCCGGCTTTGCGGGAGGACGAGTCGGGGCCGTGGCAGCGATAACAGTTATCCGAGAGGATGGGCTGCACCTCGCGGTTGAAATCAACAGGCGCGGCACGGGCCGAAAGCGGGAGAAGGCCGGCGATGAAGCAGGAAAGGAGGCTCAAGTGGCGGCGGGAAACAACCAGCATGGCACCACCCTGGCAGGGCGGTGCCGGCGTTGCAATTGCGGCGATGGATTCACGGCGCTTTTTTGAGTAAACGGGTTGGGATTTCACGAGTGAAAAACGCGGCCGTTTTCGTGATTGTCGCGCGATTCGCCCGTTTTGATGCGACGCCCGTGAAGGCGAAGTCGGTGAACGTTCACTGCGATTTGGCTCGGATGGAAAGGAGCGCGACAATGCGGTCGACGCTGTCGGCGGGAGTAGGTTGGACGGTATCGATGGGGAGACGGGGGAGATGGGTTGACAGGAGTTTTTAAAACGTAGGCTTCGCGGAGACGGCGGTAGAGCGCGGGGTCGGTGAGTTTGCCGTTTTCGACGCGCGAGGTGTTGGCGATGCGCGTCTTGATGACGGCTTCATCGGCGGTGAGTTTCATGGTGATGGCTTCACCCCCCCGCGATGGAGATCTCGGCGAAAAGTTCGTCGACGAAGCGTTGAGGAATATAGTTCCCGGGATTGAAAGTGAAGATGGGGCCGGGGAGGTCGTCGGCGAGAGCGCGGCGAAAAACATCGCACCAGATCTGCTCGCGAAGCGCGATGAAGCCGGGCGTGCCCAAATCGTAGATCGCGAGCGCCAGTTTTACCGTGAGGTGATTGCGGAAGAGACGCCAACCGGTGCGCGTGGCGACCTCACGGGCAATGGTGAGTTTGCCGGCGGCGTGCCATAGAGAAAGGGGAGTTTCATGGCAGGGCGGACGGGAGAGGGGTGAAAGGTTTGGAGGAGTGGTCCACGGAACACACGGAACACACGGAAAAAATTCGGACGGGGAGCCGAGGCGAATGGAGGAATGAATTCGGATGCCAGGAAACCGGAAGCGGAGAAAGGCGGGTCAGATTCGGGACGCAAAAAAACCGGCGGGCTTGCGCGCGCCGGCTGAAAAGGTGAGCGAGCGCGACGGGTTACTTGCCGAGAGATTTGCGGAGGTCGTCGAGTTGGTCGGCGCTGCCGAGGAGGACGTTGCGGCTGGCGATGAACTTGGCGTATTCCTCGATGAAGATTTTACCAGGCGGGCGGAAATCGAAATCCTTGGGATTGTCGCGGAAGAACTCGCGGTGCACGCGGGTCCAGACGAGGCGGCCATCGGTATCGATGTTGATCTTGGTGACGCCGAGCTTGGCGGCGGGAAGGTATTCGGTGGGGTCGACGCCGACGGAACCGGCGATCTGACCACCGGCGGCGTTGATGCGGGCGACTTCGTCCTGCGGGACAGAAGAGGAGCCGTGCATGACGAGCGGGAAGCCGGGGCAGAGGGCCTTGATCTTGGTAAGCACGTCGAAGTGCAGGGACTGCTTACCCTTGAACTTGAAGGCGCCGTGCGAGGTGCCGATGGCGCAGGCGAGGGAATCACAGCCGGTCTTGGCGATGAAATCCTTGGCCTCGTCGGGGTTGGTGAGGGTGGCGTGGCCGTCCTCGACTTGGATGTCTTCCTCTACGCCGCCCAACATGCCGAGTTCGGCCTCGACGGAGATGCCCTTGGCGTGGGCGCGGTCAACGACGCGCTTGGTGATGGCGACGTTTTGGTCGAACGGGTCGTGCGACGCGTCGATCATGACGGAGCTGAAGAAACCGGAATCGATGCAGTCGTAGCAGGTCTCTTCGTCACCGTGGTCGAGATGGACGGCGAAAATGGCCTCGGGGAAAATCTCGCCGGCGGAGCGGATGATCGCCTCGAGCATGCGCTTGTCGGTGTATTTGCGCGCGCCTTTGGAAATCTGGATGATGAACGGAGCCTTGGACTGGATGGCGCCCTTGAAGAGACCCATCGCTTGCTCTGCGTTGTTGATGTTGTAAGCGCCGACGGCGTATTTGCCGTAGGCGTGTTTAAAGAGCTGCGCGGTGGTGACGATCATGGGCGAGGTGGGTTGATAGAGATCGAGTGAACGTGCGGGCGGGAAAATTCCGCGACAAGTGAAATTTCGCGGGATGACGCGGGCGGGTGGAGACGGGCGCTTTCCCCGGGTAAAACCGATTTGCGCAAACCGTGAGCGGAGGTGCCGTGAACGGCGCGAAAATGAACGGTCTTGGGCGCGGCGAAAATGAAAATGGCCATCGGATAGACGGCCACTGGGGACAATCGCGAGCGAAACGCCCGCGTCACAGTGGGAGCACGCTCAGTCGCCACCTTTTTTCTTGGTCTTGGTCGTAGTAGGAGTAGGCGCCGCATCGTTGCCGCCGCCCATCGTCTGCCGGACCGCTTGGGCGATCTGTTGTTGGGCTTTTTGCTCCGCTTGAAGTTGCTTGAGGGCGTCCACTTGAGGCGCGCTAAGGACGCCTTGAGCCATCGCGATGGTGGCATCGGTAATCGGGCTGGCCACGCTCGGGCCGCCGCCCACGCCGCCACCGCCGAGGTTGAAGACCATGCCGCCACGACCACCGCCGCCAACTTCGGTGGTGGCTACGGCAGCATTGGTGGTTACGGCGCCGCCGGTGGCTGCGGTGCGCTGGGGCGCGGTTTGACTCAGGATCTGAAACATGGCGGCGGACTGATCCGCAGTGAGAGGTGTGCCGCTGTAGCTGAGGCGCTGGGTCAATTGATCGGTGGTGGAACGCTGGGGTGCGGTTTGGTCGAAATTCTTGTATTGAGCGTAGGCCGAGTCACCGATCGCGGTTTTGATACTTGCGTCGATCTCGGCCTTGGTGCCGGCGAGGAGGGCTTGGAAGCCTTTGGGGTCGGTGCGGGGGTTCAGACCCTGTTCACGGGCGGCGGTCATCACATCCATCATCGAGGTCTGGTGCTCGACGAGCAGGTTTTTGAATTTGTCGAGCTGTGCCGGAGTGAGGTTGAGGCTCTTAAAAAGGGCGGCGTAGCGGGCATCGAGCTGGGCCTTTTGCTGGGTGGCAACCAAGCGCTGGATCTCGGGCTTTTGCATCGCGGCCATGACATTGGCGAAGCCGCCGCCGGGACCGCCTGGGCCGCCACGGTTACGCCGATCGGCGCGGTTGGTATTCTCCGGGTCGGCGGAATCGCCGGCCTCAGCAAGTGCGTCGGCGCCGCCGGTCCGGGAGCGGAGGGCGGCGAGTTGATCGGCGAGGTCTTTGGCGCGCTTCTCGGCGGCCCAGAGGCGTTTTTGCAGGTCGGAACGTTCATCGGCGCCGAGAGAGGCGGCGCGGAGCACGATGAGCTCTTGATGTTGTTTCCAGGCGAAGGCAGCGCCGCCGAGCGTGGTGCAGGCGAGGATAACGAGCAGGTAGGTCTGGGAGTTTTTCACGGGTGAGGAGATAGACGCAGGGGCGGGGGTGAAGTTACCGGGCGGGCACGGGGATGTGCGCCGCCGGACGGTCGGGAGCGCGCCGTGGGCGGGCGCGGGTGGCGGAGCCCGGTGCAGAGGACGAAACTCGCCGGAGCGGAATTCCGCTTAACGGGGCGGGAACTCGAACTCGGCTTTCTTCTTGTCCTTTGAAAGGACGAGGTAGGCGCTGAAGGTCGAGCCACGCTTCGAGACGAGATCGTCGATAAGACCGGTGCGGCCATCGGTGACGAGACGCTCGATCTCTTCGACGGGTAGCTCTTTCTGGCAGAGGATGCGCTTCAATTCGAATACCACGCGGGGCGAGCCGTCGGCCTGGGGCTTGGTGACGTAGAACGCATCGGCGGTGAGCATGAGCTGGCCGTCGTGGATCTTGCTCGCGATGAGCGTCTGCGCCTTTGAGAAATCGACTGGGACCTTGGCCTTGCGCTCGACGGTTTTGCCGTCTTTGCCCACGCGCGGTTTGCGCGGCGGAAATTCCCAAGAAAATTTCGGGCCGACGCGAGTAAGGAAGGCGTCGAAGGGTCGGCCTTTTTTGGAAATAAAGCCGACGATGAGGTCGGTCTTGAGCTGGGAAACGAGCTGGATGGCGATTTCGCGTGTGATGGACTTTTGGCACATCAGGCGGCCGACGCTGAATTTTTGTTCGTAGGTGTCGCCCGATTTTTCGCGGAGCACGTAACTGGTGGGCGCTTCGCAGAGTTCGGCACCCGTCGCGGGATCGGTCCAGAACGGGGTGAGTTCGGAGAGCTCGAACTTGTTGCCGAAGTCGAGATCGACGCGGCGCTTGCCCTCGTGTTTGGGGTCGTCGGCGAGGACGAGTTTGGACGGGAAGCGGTTGCCGGTGCGGGGGGAGACGAAGCCGTCGAGCGGGCCGATCTCGCCCTTGGTGACGAGTTCTTTGACCTCGAACTCTTCGAGCCGGCGGCCGGTGACGACCTTATAGACCATGAGAATGCCGTCCTGGGATTTGTAGCCGCGGAGGGTTTCGAGCATGGGTTTGCCGTCGGTGGGGGAGATGATGTCGGTCGTGCGGGCGGCAGAGTCGTCTTCTTCGAAGTTTTTGGTGCGATCAACGACGCCTTTCACGACCTCGACGATCTCGGCCATGAATTTGTCGCGCGGGTATTTGCCGTGCTCCATCTGGCGGAGCTTGTATTCCCACTCCCCAGTCATGTCGGGGCGGGTGAGGGCGTCGGCTTTGACGGCGGACAGAAATTGGAGCAACGACTCGGCTTTGGGCGTGGGCACGAGTTCGCGCTGATTGCGCTCCATGTATTTTTGATTGATGAGGCCTTCGACGGTGTCGGCGCGCGTGGCGGGCGTGCCGAGGCCGCGTTCCTTCATGGCTTCGGCCATGTCTTCGTCGTCCACGAGTTTGCCGGCGCCTTCCATGGCGGAGAGCAGCGTGGCTTCCGTGTAGCGTGGGGGCGGACGGGTGGACTCGGCGTGGAGCTTGGCGTCGTTGGTGCGAGCCTGGTCTTTGTCGGTGGGCGAGAGGGCGGGGAGGGCTTTCGACTCGGCGGAGTCGTCGTCCACGGTGTTTTTGCCGTAAACGGCGAGCCAGCCGGGGGCGGTGAGGACCTTGCCCTCGGTTTTGAAATCGTGACCGGGCGCGATGGTGCTCGTGCGCGTGGTGACGTCGAACTCGGCGGCGGGATAGAACGCGGCGATGAAGCGGCGCGCGATCATGTCGTAAACCTTGGACTCCATCTCATCGAGGTTCTTGGGCTCGGTGGGGGTCGGGATGATCGCAAAGTGATCGGAGATCTGCGCGTTGTTAAAGATGCGCTTGTTGGGGCGGAGCCAGCCGGCTTCGAGGAGGTGCGCGGCGTGTTTGCCGAGATCGCCTCGGAGGTTGTTGAGAGTCTCGCGAACCGTGGGAATGTAGTCCTCGGGCAGCGCGCGCGAATCGGTGCGGGGATAAGTGATGACCTTGTGGCGCTCGTAGAGGGCTTGGGCGATCTGGAGCGTGCGGCGGGCGGGGAGGCCGAAGCGGCCGTTGGCCTCGCGCTGGAGGGTGGTGAGATCGTAGAGGCGCGGGGAGGCCTGGGTGGCGCCCTTCTTTTCGTCGATGACCTTGGCGAGCGTGCCATCGGCGCAGGCGGCAAGGACGGCTTCACCGAGGGCTTTTTCCCAAATGCGATCAATGCGATCATGTTCGTCGTCCGCGGCCTTCTTGAAGTTGGCGCGCTGGTAAACGCCTTCGTAGGTGCCCTTGGCGATGGAGAACTGGGCGGTGACGCGCCAGAACGCGCGGGGCTTAAAATTACGGATTTCGAGTTCGCGGGCGAAGATGATGGCGAGCGTGGGGGTCTGCACGCGGCCGACGGAGGCGACGTTGCCGGCGCGGGAGCCGAACATGCGCTTGGTGAGGGCGCGGGTGCCGTTGATACCGATAAGCCAATCGCTTTCGGAGCGGCAGCGGGCGGCGTCGGCGAGGCCGGCCATCTGCGAGGACTCGCGGAGATTCTTGAAGGCGGTGTTAATGCCCTCGGCGGTCATGGTCTGCATCCACGCGCGTTTGAAGGGGATTTTGCACTTCGTAAGCTGATAGATGTAAGTGAAGATCAGTTCCCCCTCGCGCCCGGCGTCGCAGGCGTTGATGACGAGGTCGATGTCTTTGCGGGCGAGGAGCTTTTTGAGGTGGGAGAAACGCTCCTTGGAGGCCTCGATGGGTTTGAGGCCGAATTTTTCCGGGATGATCGGCAGCATCTCGAGCCGCCAGAAGCCGTATTTCTTCTTGTCGATGTCCTCGGGCATCTCGAGTTCGACGAGATGGCCGACGGCGGAAGAGATCACATATTCATCATTCTCGTAGTGGTCGCCGGACTTGGGAACTTTGCCGAGTGAGCGCGCGAGATCGGCAGCCACGGAGGGCTTTTCGGCGATGATGAAAGTTTTCATTGAGGCGCGAGCGGTTACGCAGCGCTTCCGTGAAGAGCAAGAAATTGTTTTTTTTTGGCCCGTCGTTCAGAGATCAAGCGGCACGATTTTTTGGGTGCCGTCGGCTTCGGTTAACACAAGCACGGGGCTGTCTTGCAACTGGGCGAGGAACGCGACGTCGGAAATTATTTCGCAGGCGGGGGGCGCGGTGGGCGAGGGGCGGCGTTTCGGCGGCCAACTCGCTGGGGCGCGCGGCGAGCATCAAGAGGAGGCCGACGATGCCAACGGTGGCGGCGGCGAGCGCGAGGGAGCGGCGCACTTGGCGGCGGGAGCGGGCGTGGGCGGCGGCGCGTTGGGCGAGAATGTGCAGCGGCTCGCGGGACCCGTGGTCGTGGAAAAGATCGGCAATCAGTTCGTCGGCGGGGCGGGATTTGTCATTCATGACGGGCGAGGCCGGCGAGGAGGTGTTCGCGGAGGGCGGCGCGGGCACGGGTGAGACGAGATTCCACGGCTTTTTCGGAAAGAGTGGGTTTCGCGGCGAGGGCGCGGACGTCGGTGGTTTCGAGGTATTTCGCGTGGAGCAACGCGCGTTCTTCCGGAGCAAGGGCGGTGAAAGCGATGTCGATCGCGGCGTAAAAGTGGTCGTCGTTGTCGTTAGCAACGGCCGGGACGAGACGGTCGCCGGGATCGGCGTGGCGGCGGGTGAGGAGCAACCAAAAACTGCGTCGCCGGCGGCGACAATCGTTGAGCGCGGAAGGGGCGAAAACGCGCAGCTAGGAGGAAAACATGGGCGCCGAGTCGCAGGGCCGCGCGTGGCGGGCGACGCGGAGGTAAGTCTGCTGGGGCGCGCCGCGGGCGAGAGCGTGACCGCCGCGGGTGGCGGCGAGGAGTTGACGGAAAATGCCGGGACCGAAGTCGCGGTGGAAACGCGTCCAAGTGACGTCGTCGCCGCGGGCCAGACCGGTGGTTAGCGTGTGTAAGGGCGAGCCCGATGCGGGAGGAGGCGAGACTTCCGGGTTTAAAAACGGGAGGGCCGTTTCAACCAGCGAAGCGGCGCGGGGGAGATTCATTTTTTCTCGGGGGCGGGCGCGGGTGCAGAAGCGGGCGCAAGTGTGGGCGCAGGGGCGGAGGCGGCTGGGGCGGGCGCGGGCGTCGGTGCGGGCGCGGGCTGCACGACATTATTGGACTCGCGGTTGCTGCGGCGGCGCCGGACTTCGTTCCCCACGATCTCAAGCCGGGCTTGCTCGGCTGCGCGGTCGGCGGAAGTGGGTAGAGCGGTCTGCGGGGGGGAGGATTTGTGGGAGCGTGGCGTAGTAATTGAGTTGGGCGCGGGCGGTGGCGGAGGGATTAAGCTGCGGAATAATCTGGGTGGCCATGGCGATGGCTTCGGTGGGCCCGTAGACGAAGAGGATTTTCGTCGCGGGATGAAATTTGAAGGTCAGCGCTTTAGCTTCGTGGGCGGGATTGGCGGTCCACGCGGTGTTGATGGCGTCGGTGATATCGTCGAGGGCGACGGTGGAAAGATACGCGGAGAGTTGATAGGCTTGAAACGTCGGCGGCGCGGGTTGGAAGGAGGACGGAGTAAACGGAGATTTCGTCAGGACGAAGATATTGTTGCCGGAGAGATTGATGGTCAGCCCGCTCGGGCGAAGCAGGGTATTCAACGCGAGGGCCATCGAGGAGAGATCGGTGTTGCTGAGGGTGAATTTGGGCAAGATCGCCTCTTGAAATGATTTCTCGCCGATGAGGTTAAACGTGGTGCCATCGGATTGACGGAGTTGCGCGACGAGTTGCGCGACCGATCCACCGGGGAAATCGACGGTGACTGCGGAGGTCCGTGGCTTGAGGAAGGAGGTCAGTGGGTCGATGGCCGGGGCCGTCGGAAGAGTCGGCGGCGGTGGCGTTGCTTCGGCGGCGCGGACGGAGGAGGTAGTGGTGAGGCTCGTGACGAACGCGAGCGAGGTAACGGGGACGATGGAGCGCGTGGGGAAAAACTTCATGGGGGAGGAGTTGGGTTTTATATAATACGCGCGTCGGCTGGAAATTCCTCGCGGAGAATGAGCAATAAAAAGCCGCGCGCGGTGTGGAGCGTGCGGCGGAGAGGGGAGATAAGGCGGCGAGGCGATCTCGCGTTTAGGTCGTCGCGAGTTTCGGAGTTTCCGCGAGGGCGGAGTCGAGGGACTTGAGCAGCGACGCGATGGTTTCGTCGGTCTCGTCGCCCATGTTGGAAATGCGAAAGGTTTTGCCTTTGAGTTTTCCGTAGCCGCCGTCGATCACGAGTTGGTGTTTCGACTTTAGGATTTTGTTGAGCGCACCGAGGTCGATGTTCTGCGTATTCGCGAAACAGTTGAGCGTGATGGAGCCGAAGCCTTCTTTCGGGAACAGCTTGAAGCCTTTCGAGAAAACGAATTCGCGCACGGCGGCGTTGAGGCGGGCGTGGCGGGCGTAGCGGGCTTCGAGGCCCTCGGCCTTGATGTCGTCGAGCTTCGACTTGAGGGCGTAGATGAGCGGGATGACGGGCGTGCTGGGCGTCATGCCGTTCTCGTGATTTTTTTGGAATTCGACGTAGTCAAAATAGTAGCCGCGGTCGGAGACGGTCGCGGCGCGATCGAGGGCTTTTTTGGAAACAGAGAGGAATGAAAGGCCGGGCGGCAGGGCGAAGGCTTTTTGCGAACCGCTGACGAGGACGTCGATGCCAAGTTCGTCTTTCTTGATGGGCATCGCGCTGAGCGAGCTGACGGTGTCGACGATGGCGATGACCTCGGGAAACTCGCGGACGACGGCCATGATCGCAGGCAGGTCGCTCATGCAACCGCAGGACGTTTCGTTGTGGATGAGCGTGATCGCATCGAAGGCACCGGTGGCGAGTTCGCGGCGGACGGCTTCGGGATCGACGGGTTGGCCCCAGTCGAATTTGAGGGCGGCGGCCTGTTTGCCGCAGCGGAGGGCGACGTCATTCCATTTGTCGGAGAACGCGCCGTTCATGCAGTTGAGCACCTTCTTTTTAACGACGTTGCGGAGGGAGCCTTCCATGACGCCCCACGCACTGCTGGTGGATAAATAGACGGCGTCCTGAGTATAGGTCAGCGCCTGCAGCTCGGGCTGGATGGAATTATAGAGGGCGACGAAATCGGTGCTGCGATGACCGATCATCGGTTGCGCCATGGCGCGCAGCGTTTTTTCAGAGACCGCGATGGGACCGGGGATGAAGAGTTTATAGCTCATAAGTATGGGCGCGTGGCCGGTGCGAAAACAGTTTACGCGCCGGAGCCCGTCAACCTTCATCGCGGTCGTCACCGTTCCCATTACCCGCGCGAAAATCCCATGCCTTTGTCTTGGTTGAAAAAGAAACTCCGCGCGTTCGAGCTCTATACCGTGGATATTGTGTTGGGGCGGCGAGCGGATGCGGGCGCGACGATTTACGGGGCGTTCCTGCAGATGTTATCGTGGCTGTTCAACGGCATCGTGCAGACGCGACTCTGGCTCTACCGGCATCGGGTATTACATGACCATCCGCTCGGGTGTCTCGTGGTGGTGGTGGGCAATCTCACGGTGGGCGGCACGGGCAAGACGCCGGTGGTGGAGAAATTCGCCCGCGCACTGCACGAACGGGGCCGGAAGGTCGCGATCCTCAGCCGCGGCTACAAGAGCAAGGCTCCGCCGTTTTGGAAAAAATGGTGGTTTCAACTTACGCACACCGCCGAGCCGCCGCCGCGCATCGTGAGCGATGGAACGACGGTGCTGCTGGATAGCGATACGGCCGGCGACGAGCCCTACATGCTCGCGAAGAATCTGCCGGGCGTGGTCGTGCTCGTGGATAAAAACCGGGTGAAGGCCGGTGCCTATGCGATCAAGAAATTTGGCTGCGACACGCTGATCCTCGACGACGGGTTTCAGTATCTGCCGTTGAAGGGTCGGCTCAATTTGCTGCTCGTGGATAAAACGAATCCGTTTGGCAATGGCCACATGCTGCCGCGCGGGGTGCTGCGCGAGCCGATCAAGCATCTCCGCCGGGCGAGCTACATTTTTCTCACGAAGTCGAACGGTGAGCGCGACAACGACCTCGAAGCGCTGATCCGCGAGCACAACCCCGACGTCGATATCATCGAGTGCGCGCACCGACCCCAATATTTGCAGCGGTTTGGGGTGCCCGTGAGCGCGGCGGACGCGCGGGTGCCGCTCGGGTTTTTGAAGGGGCGAAAGGTTTTTGCCTTCAGTGGCATCGCGACGCCGGAAAGTTTTGAGAAATTCCTGCGCGATCTCGGCGCGCTGGTGATGGGGCGGGAACGGTTTCTCGATCACTACCGTTACGAGGAGGAAGATTTGGCGGAGTTGTTTGCGGCGGCGCGGCGCGAGGGGGCGGAGTGCCTGGTGACGACGGAGAAGGATGCGGTGCGCATCGCGGAGACGCGGGCCTGTCCGCTGCCCTTGTTTTATCTGCGGCTGGAGATCGATATCATCCGCGGCGCGGCGGACTTCGACGAAGCGGTCGGGCGGATTTGTTTTCCGCAAAACAAGAGCAAGTCGTCGCCGGCGCGGGGGTGAGGTCTGGCGTCGGCCCGAAGAGCGCCGGAAATCGGGCGGACGACCTTTCGCTTGCAGGGCGTCGCGTGCGAGGCGTTAGTGGGGGTTTCTCCACCATGATCATCGATCCCCGTTACACTCAGCTGGCCCCCGGTCTTACGAGATTCTCCACCGCCCTGAAGCCGGGTGAACGCGTGCTCATCGACGCGTTCGATGTGCCGGACGCGATGGTGATCGCCCTCGTGCGCGCGGCGCGGGCGCTGGGGGCCCATCCCTATGTGCAACTGCACCGGGCCCGCGTTTCGCGCGAACTTGCGCTGGGAGCCGCGGAGGACCAATACGCACCGCACGCCGAGGTGGAGTTGGCGCGCATGCAGAAAATGGATGCCTACATCGCGCTGCGCGGGGCGGAGAATATTTTTGAAAATTCCGATGTGCCGTCGGCGAAAACGCAGCTCATTTCGCGATTGATGAAGCCGGTGCTCGATCACCGCGTGGGGAAGACGAAGTGGGTCGTGCTCCGCTGGCCGACCTCGGCGATGGCGCAGCAGGCGGGCATGAGCACGGAGTCGTTCGAGGATTTTTATTTCAAGGTCTGCAACCTCGACTACGCGCAGCTCGTGCCCGGTATGAAAGTGCTCGCCGATCTCATGGCGAAAACCGACCGCGTTCACGTCAAGGGTCCCGGCACCGACCTGACATTTTCGATCAAGGGCATCGGCGCGCAACCGTGTGGCGGCTTGCGGAATATCCCGGACGGCGAGGTTTTCTCGTGCCCCGTGAAGGACTCGGTCGAAGGCGTGATCCAGTATAATGCGCCGACCGTTTATCTCGGCGCGTCGTTCGATAACATCAGGCTCGTTTTCAAAAAGGGTAAAATCGTCGAAGCGACCTCGAGCAACACGAAGCGGTTGAACGAGATTTTGGACAGCGACCCCGGCGCGCGCTACATCGGTGAATTCGCGATCGGTTTCAATCCGCACATCCTCGAGCCGATGCGCGACATCCTCTTCGACGAGAAGATCGCGGGCTCCTTCCACTTCACGCCCGGCCAGGCCTACGATGGCGTGGGCAATGGTAATAAATCCCAAGTCCACTGGGACATGGTGTGTATCCAGCGTCCCGAATACGGCGGCGGCGAAATCTGGTTCGACGGCAAACTCATCCGCAAGGACGGCATCTTTGGGCCGAAGGCGTTGAACAAACTGAACCCGGATTATTTGTTGGGGAAAGGGAAGAGCTGAATTTAGCGCGAAGGCGCATAGGCGCGAAGGCGCATAGGCGCGAAATTAAGAACCAAGGACGCCGGGTTGTGCGCGCGCTTTCGTGATCGAGCTTGGCGACTTTGCGATTCAACCCGCCCATGCGTGATTTCATCCAAGCGCTCCCGAAGACGGAGACGCACCTGCACATCGAGGCGGGGCTGCCCTTTGAATTATTGAGGGCGTGGCAGCCGGCGAAGTATCCGGCGGCGTCGTTTTTTCGGCAGCCAGATTATCGGTTTCCGAATTTCCCGAAATTCGACGAAGTTTTGCTCGGGCACGCGTTGCCGTGGTTCACGCCGGCC
Organism: Opitutaceae bacterium; assembly: GCA_014376585.1. Classification (GTDB taxonomy): domain Bacteria; phylum Verrucomicrobiota; class Verrucomicrobiia; order Opitutales; family Opitutaceae; genus Tous-C4FEB. The sequence continues at coordinate 16,291 of JACMRG010000046.1, forward strand.
GAGCGGTATTACGAGTCGGCGCGGGTGGTTTTTGCGCAGCACGTCGCGGAGAACGTGCTTTACGTGGAGACGAGTTTCCACCTGCCGGTGTCGCAGTATATCAACGTGCCCGCGCGCGAGATTATTTCCGCGATCCGGGCGGCGGTGCCGCCGGGGCTGGAGATGCGGATTTTTGCGGGCATGTTGCGCACGGACTATGTCGGGCCGATGCAGGCGGTGATCGACGATTCGGAAAATTGGGACGAACTTGCGGGTGTCGATTTGCACGGTTTCGAGCAGATGCCGACGGAGCCGTGGACGGCGAAAGTCTGGGCGCGGCTGCGGGCGGCGGCAAGGTGACGAAGGCGCATGCGGGCGAATTCGACGGTGCGGCGCGGGTGCGCGAGGCCATCGTGGAGCTGGGTGTGACCCGGGTGCAGCATGGCGTGCGCGCGATTGAAGACCCGGCGGTCGTGGCGTTGGTGCGGGAGCGTGGGGTGACGTTCGACACGTGCCCGATCAGCAACGTGAGATTACCGGTGGTGCCGTCGTTGGCGTCGCATCCGTTGCGGCAGCTCATGCAGGCGGGAGTGCGGTGCACAATCAGCACGGATGACCCGCTGGTCTTTGCGAATCGCGTGAGCGACGAGTATCTGTCGCTGGCGAATGAGGGCGGATTTTCGCGGGGAGAGCTCGCGCAGCTGGCGCGCAACGGTTGGGAGGTCGCAGACGTGCCGGGCGCGGTCCGGCAGAAGTGGCTCGCGGAAATCGACCGGCTCGCAATGGTGATGGCCGGGTGATCCACCCGCCAATCCCTGTGACCGAGCAAACCTACACCATTCCGCCCACCGTCCGCCGCAACCGCGCCGACAAAATTCTCGCGCAGGCGTTTCCCGAGCACAGCCGCGTGGCGTTCCACCGGTCGTTCGACGCGGGGTTGGTAACGATGGCCGGAAACCCGATTCCGCGGGACCAGGAGGTGATGGGCGGCATGGAGATCACGTTTGGGTTTCCCGACCTGATTCCTTCGGGCGTGCGGGCGGTGGAGATCCCGTTGGAAGTCATTTTCGAGGACAAGCACATGCTCGCGGTGAACAAGGCCGCGGGGATGGTCGTGCATCCGGGAGCGGGCACGCGCGACGACACGCTGGTCCATGCGTTGCTCGCACACTGCAAGGGCAAGCTCAGCGGGGTCGGCGGTGTGGAGCGGCCGGGCATCGTGCATCGGCTGGACCGCGAGACATCGGGCGTGATTCTGGTGGCGAAGAGCGATCTCGCGCACCGCGGCCTCGCGGAGCAGTTCAAGGAACGCGAACTGCAGAAAGAATATCTCACGCTCGTGACGGGCGCGCCGGGCCTGCTGAGCGGCAATATGAAGAAGGCGATCGGGCGCAACCAACAGCACCGCCACAAGATGACGGCCATCGACGAGGAAGATGAGAGCGGTCGGGGGCGCGATGCGCACACGGATTGGGCGGTCGTGGAAAGTTTTGGAAAGATTGCGACGCTGATGCGCTGCACGATTCATACGGGCCGCACGCATCAGATCCGTGTGCATATGAAGGCGCTCGGGCACGTGGTGCTGGGCGATGAAATCTACGGTTGGAAGCCCGACCCGCGTCTGCCGAAGCAGCCGGAGCGCGTGATGCTGCATGCCGAGCATATCGTGGTGACGCATCCGATCTCGGGCAAAGTGCTCGACCTGAAAGCGCCGTTGCCGGCGGATTTTGAAGCGCAGGTGGCGCAGTTGCGGAAGCTCACACGCAACGAAGAGAAGCGGAAGATGATCGCGGCCGAGCCCGTGAAGCGGAAGGGCAAGCCGGCGCCGCCGCCGGCGCATGTGCGCGAAATCGACTGAGCTTAGTCGAGGGCTTCGGCGACGAGGCCCCAACGGAGGTTGTAGAGAGAGTTTTCGAAGGCGGTGAAGCCGCCGAGTTCGGCGAGGGTGATCACGGTTGCGAGGGCCGTCGGGAAGACGTCCGCGCGGGCGGGTGGGAGGCCCGGGATTTTTTGCCGTTCGGCGAGGGGCAATGCGCCCAGCTCGTCGAGCAACGTGCACAGATCGGCAAGGGGGATTTGGGTAGAAGTCTGCGCAAGCGTTTGGCTTTGGCGCGCACCGATAATCGTGCGGACCGTGGTGACGGTGCCACCGGTGCCGATCGCGGCGGCAGTGGGCGGTAGGGAGAATTTGAAACCGGAGCGGGCGATGACGTCGCGCGTGTAAGTGGCGATGGCGATGGCGTGGTTGGCGGTGAAGGCAGTGGTGGGGTCGGTGACGAATTTCTCGGTGAGGCGAACGCAGCCCAGTTGAAGGCTCACGGCTTGCGCGATGCGGCGGTCGCGGAAGGCGAGGCATTCCAGGCTGCCGCCGCCGAGGTCGAAGACGTAGAAGTCGCGGAGATTAGCGAGTGCGGGGTCGCAGGTGAGGCCGCGACCGATGAGGTTGGCCTCTTCGTCGCCGGAGAGCAGGCGAATGGTGTGGCCGGTGGCGGTGTGGACGCGGGCGATGAAGTCGGCGCCGTTGAGCGCATCGCGCACGGCGCTGGTGGCGACGAGAATGGTTTGGGCGGGGGTATGAGTGACGGCATCACCGAGGAGGGAGGTGATGGCTACGAGGCCGCGGGTCATGCCTTCTTCGGTGAGGCGCGGCTCGGCGTGGCTGATGCCGGCGCTGATGCGGGCGTCGATCGTGCGGTAGTGGAGCGAGGTCAGGGTGCCGGTCTCGTTGCGGGCGGCGACGAGGATTTTTATGGAGTTGGAGCCGATATCAATGACGCCGACCGGCAGAGAAGACATGGCCACCACGAAACACACGAAATGCACGAAAGAAAAGCCGTCTTAGCTTTCGTGTGTTGGGTGTGTTTCGTGGTTACTACAGCACGAAATCGGCAGGGGCGATGAGGACGACGAATTCGCCTTTGAGGCTGCCTTTGAGGAGACGGTCGCGGACTTCGGCGGCGCGGCCGACGAGCCAGGTTTCGTGGAGCTTGGTGACTTCGCGGGCGATGCAGATCACGCGGTCGGGGCCGAGGGTGGCGACGATCTCCCCGGCGAATTTATCGATGCGATGGCAGCTTTCGTATAGGGCAAGCGTGACCTCGAAGTCGCGGTATTTCTCCAAAAAAGCGGTGCGGGCGGAGGTTTTGGCGATGAGAAAGCCGGCGAAAAGAAAACCGTTGGTGGGGAGGCCGCTGGCGCTCAGGACGGCGGCCACTGCGCACGCGCCCGGTATCGGGATGACGGGGAGGCCGCGGCGACGGCAGGCGCGCACGAGGCGGAAACCGGGATCGCTGATGGCGGGGGTGCCGGCGTCGCTGACGAGGGCGACGGACTGACCGTCGGCGATCTTTTGCGCGATGTAGTCGGCGGTCTCGGTCTCGTTGTGGTCGTGGTAGGAAACGAGAGGGCGGTGAAGGCCGAAGCGTGTGAGGAGGCCGCCCGTGGTGCGGGTGTCTTCGCAAGCGACGAGGTCCACGGCGCCGAGGATAGCGCGGGCGCGCTCGGTGAGATCGGCGAGGTTGCCGATGGGCGTGGCGACGACGTAGAGCGTGCCTTTTTGCGGGGTCAGCGAGGGATTGGCGGCGGGCTCGGTCATGCGCGGGCACAAAAAATCCGGCGCGAGGCCGGATTGAGTGAAGTTGAAAGATGAAAGTTGAAGGTTGAAAGTCCCGACCGATCAACGGCCGGTTTGTTGGCCCATGCCGGGGATCTGGCCTTCCCAGCCGGCGGGGCGGCTCCACGGAATCGCGGTGTCTTTCTGGCGGCGAGTTTCGCAGCCGCCGAAGAAGGCGCCGAAAGCGGCCAAGATGAGGAGAAGGAGAGGTTTCTTGAGCGAGTGCATCGGTAGTTGTCTAGGGAGTTAGTATGGCGGAATCGCCTTTGTGCAAGACGCCGCGCACGGAATCGGGTTCCACCTGGGCCACGGAAAACTGGGTGCGGACGTCACTGATGAGCACGGTGGCGAGGAGGTCGGCGCCGTTGCGCAGCGCAAAGCGTTGACCGAGGCGGGCGCCGCGGGCGGAGCCATAGTTGAGGACAACGAAGGCGCTTTCGGGTCCGAGGCTGACGACCGCTGCGGAGGCGGAAGAGCGGCGGCTGGAAAAAACGGCAGTGGAAGCACCGGCGGCGGTGGGGAGGGCGGCGCCGTTTTTGGCGGTGGCGAGCTGACGCTCGAGCTCGGCGATGGTGGCGCGGTAGGC
>JACMRG010000375.1 GCA_014376585.1 Opitutaceae bacterium
ACCGCCCCGCCGTCTTCATTTACGGCGGCAGCATCCTCCCCGGTTTCGCCGCCGCCGACTGCGATAAACAAAAGCCCCTCGACATCGTCTCCGTCTTCGAAGCCGTCGGCAAACACGCCAAAGGCGAGCTCTCCGACGCCGGCCTGCGCGACGTCGAAGCCAGCGCCATCCCCGGCCCCGGCTCCTGTGGCGGCATGTATACCGCCAACACCATGGCCACCGCCATCGAGGCCCTCGGCATGAGCCTGCCCAACAGCAGCGCCCAGCTCGCCATCAGCAAAGAGAAACGCGACGACTGCGAACGCGCCGGCGCCGCCGTCATGGCCATGCTCAAAAAAGGCACCAAGCCCCGCGACATTCTCACCCGCCACGCCTTCGAGAACGCCATCACCGTCTGCCTCGCGCTCGGCGGCTCGACCAATCTCATCCTCCATCTCCTCGCCATCGCCCACTGCGCCGAGGTCCCGCTCACCCTCCATGATTTCAAGACCATCGGAGACCGCGTCCCGCTCCTCGCCGACGTAAAGCCCTTCGGCAAATACGGCATGGCCCACCTCATCCGTATCGGCGGAATCCGCCCAATGATGAAGATCCTCCTCGACCGCGGCCTCCTCCACGGCGAGTGCCTCACCGTCTCCGGCGAGACCATCGCCGAGTCGCTCAAGGACGTTCAGCCCTACCCGTCCTACCCCGACCAGCAGGACGTCATCCGCCCCTGGGATAAACCCATCAAGGCCGACACCCACCTCCGCGTCCTCCACGGCAACCTCGCCCCCGGCGGCGCCGTCGGCAAAATCACCGGCAAGGAAGGCCTCTACTTCAAAGGTCCCGCCAAAGTTTACGAGAGCGAGGAAGACGCGCTCCAAGGCGTGCTCCGTGGCGACGTGGTCAAAGGCGACGTCGTCGTCATCCGCAACGAAGGCCCCGTCGGCGGCCCCGGCATGAGAGAAATGCTTTCACCCACCAGCGCCATCGCCGGCCGCGGCCTCATCAAGGATGTGGCGCTCATCACCGACGGCCGCTTCTCGGGCGGCTCGCACGGTTTCGACGTCGGCCACATCACGCCCGAAGCCGCGAAGGGCGGCCCCATCGGCATCGTGAAAAACGGCGACCTCATCGAAATCGACGCCGTCAAAAACACGATGAGCCTCCTCATCCCCGAAGCCGACTACGCCGCCCGCCTCGCCGCCTACAAGCCCCTCCCGCCCAAAGAAACCCGCGGCGTCCTCGCCAAATACGCGAAGCTCGTCAGCACGGCCTCCGAAGGCGCGGTGACGGACAAGAATTTGTAAGCGTCAAATCTACTCGCTAGTCGCGGGCGCGAAACGTCGCCATGCCCGCGACTCAATAACTCCTGCGGCCTCAGCGGCATCATAAGCCATCGCTTTGTATACCGTAACCTCGGCCATTCCAGTGATGTCTCTATGGTCGAGAATTTCGAACATGGTCGTTGTATTAATGGCCAGCTGAGAAACTAAGTTCAAAATTGATTCAATTTTGGCGATAGCGCCAAACAGCCGATTGAAGGTCACGATTGGCAACGTTGCCTGGCCGAGACTCACGCTGAGATCGAAGTGAGCGAGTCGCTTGTGACGATGAGCTCGGATGTCTGCTACCTCGTCAGCAAGCGACTCTATTTCCGCCCGAACCAGTCGTCCAGCGTTAGCATCCCACTGTTCGCACCGATGAACCAGAGTCCATAAAGTCAGGTTCTTTTGCTGCTTTGAATCTTTGTCGGTGAGGCGAGCCACGCTCACAAACATGTCGTCTTGAACCAGGTTTTGAAAAACACCAAGAAGGCCACCAAGCCGTTTGCCGAGAATTTCTGTGCGCGCTGCGCTCGTCATGAAGAGATGTTTATAGGTCTGCCAGCTTGACCGAAGCTCGCACGTTTCACCTACAAGATACGGAATCACGTCGCGAAGGACCTCGGGGTAAGCTGAAAAATCTCCCGTCATTTTTGTGGGCATGAGCGACTTTCAAATGAGTGATGAACCAGATCAAGAGTGTGTCAGCTCCACCTTGGAACGCGCACCAAGACTTAGACTGAAGGTAGCAGCAATACCGTGCCGACTTCCGTTTGAAATGCACAGGCTTGAACTATCGTCACATCGCCGCAGCTTACTGCCATGAGCACGCGTGAAGCAGTCCAGACCATTCTGAACCAACTGCCCAGCGATGTATCGCTTCACGAAGTCGCCCGCGAGATCGAGTTCATCGCGGCGGTCCGTGAAGGCATGTCGGAGTTGGATCGCGGCGAGGGCATCTCCATCCACCAGGTGCGCGAAGAACTCCAGACATGGGTCAAAAGGTAATCATCGCGCCGAGTGCCCGGGGCGACCTTCACGACATCGTGCAGGAAATCGCGCACGATGCTCCGGGGCGCGCGGTCAATTTCGGCAATGCGCTCCTCGACCGCGCCGAGCAGGCCGGCATTTTCCCTCGATCCGGTCGCGTCGTTCCTGAGTTTGGCCGCGACGACGTGCGCGAGCTGATCCACGACCCCATCCGTATCATTTACCGCCTGCGTCCTGACGACGCCGTTGAAGTCATTCGTTTCTGGCACGCCAAACGCGGCACGCCTGAAACCTAGGAAAGGTTTGTCCGTGAAATTCCCTGGTATGAACCGGGGACATCGGTAACACAAAGTCCAGGGACATGGGTTACACCTTCAGGCTATGGCCTGGAACGAAGTAACCCCGATGGAAGAAAAACTAAAGTTCGCCAGTCTGGCGCGAAGCGGCCGCTTCACGGTGACGGAGCTGTGCGTCGATTTCGGCGTGAGCCGGAAGACCGGGCACAAGTGGCTGCGGCGTTACGCGGCGGAAGGGGCAGCGGGCTTGCACCTGCGCAGCCGGCGGCCGAAAGGCTGCGCGCACCAAACCTCCGGGAAGGTCGAGCAATTGATTCTGCGCGAGCGGCGGCGGCATCCGACTTGGGGGCCGAAGAAGCTGTATGCGGTGTTGCGGTGCGAGCACCGGATCAAAACACCCCCGGCCCGGAGCACGATCGCGGGCGTGCTCCGGCGTCATGGGCTCAGCCAAAGGCGGCGGCGCTCGCCCGGACTTTACAGCCCAAGTCCGAGGGCGTTGACCCAGCCAACGCATCCCAACCATGTCTGGACCGTCGACTTCAAGGGCTGGTTCTGCACCGGCGATGGCGTGCGCTGCGACCCCCTCACGGTCTGTGATCGCTACAGCCACTATCTGATCGGCTGCCACGCCCGGCCGAACCAGCAGTTTAAGAGCACGCTGCGGGTCTTTAAGTCTCTGCTGCGCTCCCACGGGCGCCCGCAAATCATCCGGGTCGATAATGGCACGCCCTTCGCCTCCATCGGGCTCGGCCGGCTTTCGCAGCTGAGCGTCTGGTGGATCCTGCAGGGGATCGAGGTCGAGTTCACCCGTCCCGCGCATCCCCAGGACAACGGCTCGCACGAACGCATGCATCGCGTGCTCAAGGCCGAGTGCACGACCCCGCCCTCCACCAACCTGCGGGCCTTGCAACGCCGGCTCCAACGCTGGCAACACACTTACAACCACCAGCGGCCCCATGAAACCCTCGGCCAGCAAAAGCCCGCGCAAATTTACCGCCGCAGCCAACGCCGGCTTCATGAGAACGACAAAATCCTCCGCTATCCCAAAACCTACGTGACCAGGGTGCTTTCCGAGAACGGACAGCTCCGTCACGAGGGCCACACCTACCACGTCGGCGAAGCGCTGGCTGGCTGCCGCGTCGGATTGTTCGTCAACGCCTCCGCTCAGACCGAGCTGCACTTCGCCAACCTCCACCTCGGCAACCTCGTTTATGATCCGGCGGGGTATGATCCGGGGAGATAGGTGACACTTAATCCGGGGTGATAGGTAACAGTCTTGGGCGCTATGCCCTGGCAAAACCTAACGCCCATGGAAGAGATCAACCGGTTCGACATCCTCGCCC
>JACMRG010000376.1 GCA_014376585.1 Opitutaceae bacterium
GGCGGGGGTGGTGGGGGCGGCGGGAGGGGTTCGTTTTCGGTGAGCGAAAGGATGGTGAAGGGGTAGTTGAGGCGCGGAGCAGCGGCGGTGGCGGCGGACGTGGGCGTGGTGGTGGGCTTGGAGGCGGAAACGTCGGCCGCGCGGGCGGCTTGGTCATCAGACGCGTTGGCGCGGGTGGTGGTTGCGGTCGTAAGCACGGTGGTGGCGCCGCCGCCCTGGGGCGAGACGACGGCGTTGAGGCGGTATTCGGCGCGACCGTCGTGCACGGTGAGGCGGATGCGGAGGGCGCTGATGGTGGCGCCGAACTGGTTGGCGCGGCCGGTGGAGCCGAGGAATTTGCGGGCATCGGCGGTGGCGGTGAACCAGGCGGGGCCGGTGAGCGCGGACTGGCCGGTGCCCGCGAGGTAGTCGCCGAGCTTGGATTTCTGGGTGTCGTCGAATTCACCGATGGCGGTGAGGACATCGGGCTTGGCGCCGTTGATGTTGGTCTGGCGGAAACTGAAGAGGGAAACGGATTCGTTGAAGCGGCGGTAGAAATCGTTGGGCCGGCCGGACTCGTCGAAGAAGACCGTGCGCACGTAGTCGATGGCGGCGAGTTCGCCGTAGGTGCGCAGGGAGCGTTGGGGGGCGGCGTAGGGCAACGCGGCGTGTTCGTAGTCGGGCGAGATCGCGGTGGTATAAGTGTGGTTTTTCTTGGTCCAACCGAGCAGGGCATCGGCGAGCTTTTCGGCGTCATTCAGGCTAAACGCCCAGGCGACGAAAAGATTCTGGAGCTGGTTGGCGCCGGCCTGCGGGAGGGAGAGCTTGCCGCTCTCGTCTTCGAAGACGACGTCGATGGTGCGGCCGTCGGCAGGGACGTAGGCGGCAAAGCCGAGGGGATCGGCCCAGCCCTCGGCGGGGGTGTGGAGACCGCCACTGGCGGCGCGAAATTGCTCGAGGACGGCGAGCGTGGTCTCGAGGGCGGAATAGGCTTCCTGACGGAGGCGGCGGGTGTCGGCTTCGCGGGCTTCGACGATGAGGTCGTTGGAGGCTTTTTCGAGGAAGACGGTGAGCGCGAGGGCGGTGAAGATGAGCGTGACCATGACGATCACGAGGACGCTGCCGCGCGGCGCGCAGCGGAAATTTTTCGATTTTGGATTTTGGTTTTTCGATTGAGAGCGCGGGGCGGATCGCGGAAACCCACGCGCGCCCGGAAGTCGCGCGCCCACCTCTGAGGCGCGGCGGCAAGAAGCGGCCACGAATCGAAAATCGAGAATCGAAAATCGAGAATTCATCAGAAGTTGGGCAGGCCCTGGGGCGTGCTGGCGATGGGGACGACGGTCTCGCGGGTGAATTTGCCGTAGGCGAATTTCAAGCGCAGGCGCTGCGGCGGCGTGAGCTGGCCGGCGTTGTCTTTTTTGAGCGCGGTCTCGGTTGTCCAGCGGTTGATCGCGGTATCGTAATAATCGTAGGCGAGCGCCGTGACGAAGGGCGTGAGGATCGCCTCGCGGGGAGGATCGGAGTCAAAACGTGGTTCCAGCCGGGAATGCCAAAGGAGAATGAGGCCGTCTTTCTCGCGGGCCTGGAGGGAACAGACAACCTCGGGGAGCGCGGGGCCGGGCCACGAAATGAGGCGCGTGCCGGCGGGCAGTTCAAAGGTGAGCAACGTATCGGAGGCCCCGCCACTGGGGCGGATTTCCTGCGGTGCGACCGGGCTGGCGTTGGCGCGGGCGGAGGGCGGGAGCGTGGCGGTGCGAAGTTCGCGCTCAAGGGCGCGGGTGACGGCGCGCACGTGCTGCTCGAAGAGGCGAATATCGGTGTTCTTGCCCCAGAGTTCGCCCATCGAAAAGACGAAGGTGTTGAGCGCGACGAGCATCATCGCGACGAGCGCGAGGGAGAGGAGGATTTCGAGAAGGGTGAACCCTGCTTGGATTTTCGATTTTGGATTTTGGATTTTTGATTGGGGACGCAGGCGCGGGGGCGATGCGGAACGCGGGCGGGGATCACGCGCGGCCGGACATCGCGCGGTTACCTCGGAAGGGTTGGGGCGCGGGATCATTTTTTGGTCTTCCCTTGGATTTCCGCGATGCGGTCCTGGACGGCCTGGCGGAGTTGCGTTTTCTCGGTGGCGTCGGACCACGTGGGTCGGAGGACGGTAAAGGTCTGCGTGGTTTTCGCGGGGTCGCCGCCTTTGGCGGAGTCGGTGACTTCGCAGACGAACGTGACCGTGAAGAGATCGGGCAGTGAGGTGCTCGCGAGCGTGGCGCTCCAGCGGACGTGGCGATTGTCGAGGGAATCAAATTCGGCGCCGGCCTCGACCTTGGCGCGGTCGGTCATGACGAGCATCTGGGCGCGGGCGAAGGCGACGTCTTCGTCGCGGGTATTGCCGCGGGAGACGGCTTCGTAGCTGTTGAGGATGTTGACGTAGGTGGAACCGAGGACGACGGCGGACAGCGCGAAGATCATCAGGGCGACGAGAACTTCGAGGAGGCTGAAGGCGGCGGAGAATCCAAGGCGATGCGTCCCGCGCGGCGGATTAGGGATAATCCGCCCTACCCCCAGAGATGCGTTGGTGAAACACTTCACGGGTTTTTCGGCGGCGTGATCACGGGTGAGCACGTCCACGGATCGATCGCGAGGATGTGGGCGCCGCCGAGGGCGCGGATTTGCAGACGGAAGGAGGTGCAGGTGCCGTCGGAGTAGAACGTGACGCCGCCGGTGAGCGGTTCCGTTTCAACCACGGTGCCGCCGAGGAGAATCAGGCCGCCGGTTCGCTGCGTGGAGAGGAATTCTACAGCCAGATCGGAGGGCGGATTGGCGACGGGAAAGGTGCCGACGGCGGCATTGTCGGGGCCGATGAGCTGGAAGGCTTTGGCTTTCTCGTCGTAGCGGAGGGTCAGGTCCTGCTGGGTGTTGAGCGCGGACTTGCGAGCGGCTTGCACGGTGGCCCAGAAGACTTCGTCGGGGGAGACGGGTTTCTCCGACAGGAGTGCGGAGGAGCCACCGATCAGCGCGCCCGCAAGGAGCGCGATGAGCGCGAGCCCGAGAAGCATTTCAAGCAGGGTGAACCCCGCTTGGATTTTCGATTTTCGATTTTCGATTTTCGATCGGAGGCGTGGGCCGGTAGGCGAGAGGGTTGGGGCGTGAACGCCGGGTAAGGGAACGGATCGGGAGGTCCGTTCTCCGAGGGAGGACGCGGGATGAATGCACCCCACCCACAGGGCGGCGGGCGACGGGTCAGGGATAACCCGCCCTACCCTCGCGGCGAAGCCGCCAGCCGCCGGCTGTTGGCCACACTCAGTCATGGATTACTTGACCGGCGCGGCGGCCGCGGCGGCGTCCCAATTGCCGATGTCGTCTTCGTTGCCGTCTGCTTTATCGGGGCCCTTGGAATAGAGGTCGTAGCTGGTTTTGTTCTTTGAGCCCGGGTAACGGTATTGGTAGGGCTCGCCCCAAGGATCGAGCGGGACTTTGCCGCCTTCAATGTAGGGGCCGCGCCAGCGGTCGGCTTTGTTGGCGGGTGCATTGATGAGCGCCATCAGGCCATCGCTGGTCGAAGGATAGTCGCCGAGGTGGATACGGTAGGTGGTGAGGGAAGTTTTCATGCTCTCCTTCACAAAAAGCGAAGCGGTGGTCGTCTGGGCGCCGCCGAAGATCTTATCGACGTTACTGATGGCGAGGCCGGCGAGGAGACCGATGATCGCGAGCACGACCAAGATTTCGAGCAGGGTGAATGCCTTTTGGAATTTGGATTGCTGGTTTTCGATTTCCGAAGGCGGACGCAAGCGCGGGGCGGGGGCGAAGTGGGTAGCGAGCATGGTGGAGGGGAAGTTGGGGATCGGCGGACAGTTGTCGAGACGCCCGCGGAAGCAGGAGGTTGCATAGAATTGACCTCCAAAAAACCGAACGCGAAACCACCGAGCAGGGGGCACACGCTTAATCCGGCCAAAAATCTCCTACGGGGGGGTGAGGAGCGCGTCGTCAGGCGTGCCGAATTTCTTATCAGGACCAGCCGAGCGCAGTTCCATGCGGTCGCCGGCGAGGGCATGAAAACGGAAAGGGGTGCCCCAACGGTCGCAGAGTTCGCCGGCGGCGTTGATGGCCGGATGCGACCGCGGGATGTAGGGCAGGCGCAGGGGATTGTCGCCAACGAGGGCGGCGGTGATATCGGAATTCCCGCCAAAGGGATTGCCCGTGCGGGGGAAGTCGAGGCGCCAGTTGTTGAAAACGTCGTTCAACAGCACGAGATCGTGCGCGACATCGTAGCGCGGGGAATTGAGTTCGAACGCGGCGGAGACGGGCGGGGGATTTTCGATTTTTGATTCTCGATTTTCGATTTTGGCGGCGAGCGGCATGGGCGGCGCGGGCGGAATTTTCGATTTATGATTTAAGAGTTGAGAAAGGGCGGGCGCAGACGTCGGGCGCGGGAAGAGCCACCAGGCGAGGATGCCGAGTAGAAGGAGCAGGCCGAGGACGAGCGGGAGGCGACGGGGGGGCATGGCGGGAGGCGGAGCGAGGCGAGGCAACACGGGCAAGATGCCCGTGCCAGACTGAAGGGCGCGCGGGGGAGCGCACGGCCCACCTCGGAGCACGGAGCGGCGGGGTTCGGCGACCCCGCCCTACACATTTAAAGGAAGGCGGGCAGCGGCCTGCTATTGGTGAACCGGCCGATGTTGGGCAGCACCTTGGCGAGATTCGTGGGGCTGACGCCGAACCAAGTGGCGAGAGTGGCGCTGTATTCATCCACGCTGGTGGTGGGAATCCAATTGCCGCGCGTGCCGGAATCGTCGGGACCGCTGCGGGTGAGGTCCGGCATTTTTCCGTAGATATCCCCGCCCTTGACGGCGCCGCCGACGACGAGGTGGTGGGAGCCCCACGCGTGGTCGGAGCCGTCGCCGTTAGTGTTAAAGGTGCGGCCGAAGTCGGAGGCGGTGAAGGTGGTCACCTGCTGGGCGGCGCCGAGCTCGACGGTGGCGTTATAGAAGGCGGTGACACTGCGGGAGACGTCGGCGATGAGATTGGCGTGGGCGGGGAGCTGGGAATCGTGGAGATCCCAGCCGCCGACGCGGGCGAAGAAGACCTGGCGTTTGAGGCCGAGCTGGGGGGCGACAGCGATCAGGCGGGCGATGGTGCGGAGCTGTTGGCCGAGGCTGGTCGCGGGAAAGGCGGTGGTGAACGGCAGGGGCTGCGCGAAGATGGTGGCGAGGAGGGCGCTGTCGGCGACGGCGTTGGAGGTAAGGCCGGCGAAGGCGGTCTCGAAGAGATTGTTGTTCTGGGCGGCGAGGAGATCGTTCTGGGCCTTGGTGCGGATGCTCGCAAACGAGGTGGTGAGTTTGGGATCGGCCGAGCCGCTGAGCGAAATGGCGCCAGTGGGGCTGACGGCGTATTGGACGACATTCTTGCCGACTTGGAACGAGTTTTGCCCGTTCAGCGTGATCGACATGGAGATGGAATTGTTCGAGTTGAACGCATCCGTGAGGTCGGCGAGGCGGCCGCCCCAGCCCGAGGAGAAGGCCTTGTCCGGAATGCTGCTCTGCCACTCGACCTGCTGGTCGTTGTGGGAGAAAAGCGACAGGGGAAGCGGGACCGAGCGGGCGAGGTATTGAGCCCGCGTGGTGGGAACGGCGAGCGTGCCGACGTTGGCCATGAGGGCCATCTTGCCCGAATCGAAGAGGGACTTGAGGCCGGTGTTGTTGGTGCCGGCGAGGTCGGCGTTGAAGCTGGGATGAATCGCCCACGCGCGGCCGTCGGAGGTTTTTGGGTTGATGCCGAGGACGGTGCTTTGGGGGAGGGCGAGCGCACCGCGGCCGGTGGTCGCGGACGAGTAGTTCGCGTAGCCGGCGGTGTCGTTGGGAATGATGAAATTATTGGCGTCGTTACCGCCGGCGAGAAAGAGGCAGACGAGGGCCTTATAGCCGGGATCGGTGGCACCGGCGACACTGGGACCGTTATCCGGGCTGGCGAGGGCACCGGTAAGCCGGAGCTGCGCGAGGGTGGACAACATGCCGGTCGCTCCCACCGCAGCGCAGCAGGAGCCGAGAAACTTGCGGCGGGTGGGGTCGAACGGGGGATTCTTGGGATTCATAAGAGGAGCGGATTCCGAGATCGGGGTTTTGAGTTTAGGGTCGGGGGTCCGGATTGAGGGGAGTTACTTTTGAATCGAGCCTGCGGGGGCGGAGACGACGAGATAGAGGGCAGAGCGGACTTTGTCCGTGTCGCTCGTGCTGGCCGGCATGCGGGTGATCGCGGAGACGATCACGTCGGTCATCGTTTTGGGCAGGGAGCCGGCGCTCATGACGAGGTTCATATAATCGACGAGCTGCTGCGGCGTTTTGGCGAGAGGCAGCACATCGGTGAGCGCGAGGCCGACGGTGGCGGCGTTGCGGTTGGAGTAGATGACGCTGTAGAGATAATTCGGGATCGTGATGGCGGTCGTATCGGTGAGGATCTGAAATTCGGGGGCGTAAAGCCCCGCGGCGGCGAGGGCGCCGGGCAGCACGTAACCGGGTTCGAAAAAGTTAAAAACCGTGGGCGCACGCGCGGCGGCCTGGGCGAGCGAAGTGGTGCCGATGGTCTCCGGGTTGGTGAGGCTGGCGCCCGCATTCGTGTAGCGGCCGGCGTCCGAAGCACCGTTGAAGGCGCGGAGAATAGAAGTGGCGCGGAGAAGCGGTTCCTTGGCCTTACCGTAGCCGGCCGTATTGAGAAACACGGAGGAGCGCGCCTCGTAATCGGTGAGGACCGCGCGCACGACGGCACCGAGATCACCGCGGACGCCGGCGCCGTTGTTGGCGAAGGCCGAGGCCACGCGGTAAATGTAACCGGGGCTGGGGTTGCTGGTGACGAGACGTTGGATGAGTTGGCGCGAAATGAAAGGTCCGGTGTTGGGATGATTGAAGAGAGCATCGAGCGCATCCTTGAGGTCTTTGGCTCCGCCTTGGCTGACGGGGATGACCTTGCCGCTGACGATGGTTTTCACGGTATCGTCGTGGAACGCCGGGTAGAGCACCATGGGGTTGAGGTAACTCTCGCTGCCGGGGCCGGTGCCGCGAAAGTTGGGATTGGCTCCGCTTTGATAAAAACCCCAACCGGTGAAAATCTTCGCCATCTGGACGATGGTGTCCTGCGTGTAAGTGGCGATGGGCTGGCCATTGATGTCCAACTTAAGGGTGCCATCGGGCTGGAGTTCGTTGAGCCCGATGGTGAGGAGCTGCATGATCTCGCGGGCGTAGTTCTCATCGGCTTGGGTGAGCTGGACGCCTTGGGCGTTGAAGGTGGCCTTGGCGTTGCGGAGCGAGCTAAGGTAGATGCCCATATTCGGGCTCAGGGTCGCGTCTTCGAGCAGCTGACGGAAATTGCCGAAGGCGCCGCGCACGAGGAGATCGTAATAGTTGGTGTGACCGTCTTCCCAGTTGGCGATGGTGCTGTTCTGATCGGAAGTGACGAGGATCTCGCTGAGGGCGAAGGCTACGCGCTGACGGAGCTGGTCGGGGGCGTTGACGGCGAGTTTCCACCAAGCGTGCTGACGGTTGACGGCGCTGACACGGGTGTTGGGCTGCGGAGGAACGGCGTTGGCATTACCGCCGGCACCCGTGGCCATGTTGAGCGCGAAATCGGCATTGGCCTCCGTGAAGTGGAGCGAGGCAGGCAGGGCCATCTGCTCGGTCAACCAGGCGGAGTAGCCCTTGGTGGTGAGAGCGTAGATCTCGTCGTTCTTCGGGCCGAAGGTGGCTTGAGTGAGGAAGCGGGCGGCGTCCTGCGTGGTGATTTTGGTGAGATCGAGCGCGGGCGCGGCGGCGGGAGCATTGAAGGTGGCGCTGCCGGTATTTTTGACGAAATTCCCGGTGAGTTCGCCGGTGGTGAAGGTGGCGGAGTCGATCGAGACGGTGATGCGGCCGGCTTTGAGCGCGGCGATCAGATCGGCGGTGCTGTAGGTGCCGGTGGGAGCGAAGTCCCAGTAGGCGTTGCCGACCTGGCCCTGGGGGAGATTGTAAACGTAATTGCCGTCGATCTGGAGGTGGGCAACGACCTCGGGGGAACTGAGGTTGGAGAAAGCGACGTTGACGAAGGCGGACTTCTCGTCGGACGCGAGTTGGATGGTGGCGGTGCCGTAGGCGCTGGAGCCGACCACGGTGGCGGGCGTGCGCAGGTTGGAAACATAGAGTGTGCCGGTGTTGGTGTAGAAGGAAACGCTCGCGGAATCGTTGACGGAAACGCCGTAGGTTTTGTCAGCGACGAGCGTGAGCGTAGCGGTGCGGTTGTTGAGATTGGCGGCGTTGGCTTTCGGCACGAGAGCCACGGTCGCCGTGGAGGCGCCGGCCGCAAAGGCGGCGACGCCGCTCACCGGGACGTAGTCGGCGCCGGAGATCGCCGTGCCACCGAGGGTGTAGGCGACGTTGACGGCGGCGGTGAGGTTGCCGACCCGAGTGAGCGTGAAGATCGCGGGCGCGCTGCTTTTGGAATCGGCGGCGGCAACCGTGGCGGCAACGCCGACCGTCGAGAGCGATTCGGGTGTGAGATCGTAAACCTCGACAAGAGCGACGCCACCGGTGCCTCCGACGCCGGCAACCTGGATCGTGTAGCTGCCGGGAGTGAGATCGATGAGGAGCGCGGAATCTTTGGATCCAGCAGTGAAGGGAAACGCGCCGGCTTGGGCGACGGCGGCGGTGACCGCCGCAACGTTGGCGGCGGTGCCGGAGTCCCAGTTGTCGTTGGAGCCACCGGCGATAATGACCGCCTTGCCGTCGAAGATGGAGAAGACGGGATCGCTGAGCGCGCCGGCGACGCCGAGCGGCGTAAGCGAAGGTCCGGCGGCGCGAATCAGCAAGCGGCGGGTGCCGGCGCCGGGCGCGATGACGAGGCCGGAGATGAGAATGCCGTTGCCGGGCGCAACGACGGCGCGCGTGGAAAGATTGATGAGGCGGGCCGAACCGGTGAGGTCGTAAACTTCCAGCAGGGCGATGCCCGAGGTGTTGCCGACGCCGCTGACCTGCGCGGTGTAGGCGCCGGGGGAAAGCGTGGCGACGAGGGCGGAGTCGTTGGAACCATTGGCGGTCGTGGTGCCGAGAGCGAATGCCCCGGCGGCCGAGGTGGCGGCGGTGAGGGCGACATCGGTGCTGTCCCAATTATCACTTTGCAGGACGAGCTGGCCCGTGCCGTCGAAGAGACTGAGCGTGGGATTCGCGAGCGTGCCGGTGGTGAGGCCGAATTTCGCCAGGGAGAGACCGGCGGCGCGGATGAGGATTTTTTTGGGCGCGCCGTCGTTCACGACGAAGCCCGTGATCATGATGTTGGCGCCGGTGCCGACTTGGGCGCGCGTGGAGAGATTGGAGAGGCGCTGCTCGTATTGGGCGGCGCCGGCGGAGGATGGGCCGGCCAAAGAGGCGACCGAAGCGAAGAGAGCAAGCAGAGCAGAAAAGCAGCGCGGCGATTTCATGGTGGGGTTGAACAGACGATCGAAGACAACTGAAAGAGGTGACGGTGCCTAGGGCGGGGCGGTTTCTTCAAATAATATGCAATGTTCCGGGCTCTTAGTCGAGGTCCCCCTTGCGAATCTCCGGTAAATGGCACGCCGCGATGGGTAAACAAGTGATAATCGGTCGACATTGTATTCCTGCGGAAAGCTGCCCGCATCGGTAATTGCGTGACGGTGGTTGAGGCCGGTCGCGTCGGCCGTCTCGTAACCGTGACAACAACGTTGAGAAAAATTCCAACGAGGGCACCATCCCGTCCCTGATCAACTATCCACAGGGCAGAGGCGACTGATTGGCTGGTGGGCCAGAAAAATTATTGGGAGACGGCGGCGGCCCCGGTGATCGTCGAACGCACGACCGGCAACGAGATCACCGATTTTTCCACGCCCGTGGAGACCGCGGTGGCGGATCGGGCGGGGTGGAGGTTTCGGACGCTCACTCAACCGGAAGGGTGCAGTTGAAGGAGAGAGCTTGCTCGCGATCTCGAAGCTGAAATCGCCCGCAAGCAGGACGGCCGTTTACTTGAGTGTCGCGATCGGCGCGGGGTCCATGTCGGCGAAGATCTGGTTGTCGCCGCCCATGGCCCAGACGAAACGATAGGCACCGGTGCCGACGCCGCAGTGGATCGACCACGCGGGCGAGAGGACGGCTTCGCGGTCGCGGACGACGAGGTGACGCGTGGCCTGCGGCTCGCCCATGAAGTGCATGGCGATGTTATCACCTAGGTCGAAGTAGAGGTAGATCTCCGTGCGGCGACTGTGCGTGTGCGGCGGCATCGTGTTCCAAATGCTGCCGGGTTCGAACTCGGTGAAGCCGAGGACGAGCTGGCAGCTCTTGATGCCGTCGAGGTGAATGTATTTCAGGATCGTGCGGCGGTTGGCTTTCGTGACATCGCCGATCGGCGCGGCGGAAACATCGGCGCGGCGCGCGAGGGCGGTGGGGTGCCTCGCGTGCGCGGGTGTGCTGATGAAGTAGAACTGGGCCTGACCAGCAGTGCCGTTTTCAAAGGTGACGTCTTTCTCGCCGAGGCCGATGTAGAGGCAGTCGAGGGTGGCGAGCGTGTAAGCGGTGCCGCCGACGCGAACCGTGCCGGGACCGTTGCCGACGTTGAGGATGCCGATCTCACGGCGCTCGAGGAAGAACGCGTTGCCGGTCAGCGTGGCTTCGGGGAGACCGAGGAGCGCGGTGGTGGGGACGGCGGCGCCGACGATCATGCGGTCGAGATCGGTGTAGTGCGCGATCACGGCACCGGGCTGGAAGAGGCCGCCGAGGAGAAACGTCTCGCGGAGCTGCTCGGTGGAGAGCGTGTTGGTCGCGGCCGGCGTGGGGAAATAATGGAGTTTCACGAGGAGAGGGTGTGGGGAGAAATGGTCGGCGGAAAACCGGAGTTATCTGATCGTGACTTTAATGGGCGATGCAGCGCGTAAGGCGCAGGCGGCGACGTAGGCGTTCCAATCGGCCTGCGTTTTGAATTCACCGGCTTTGCTCCAACCGGCGCCGGCGTAGTAGCGGAGCGGTTGGTCGGAGCTGGCCTTGGCGAGGACGAGTTGGTTGCGCCCGTCTTCGGCGAAGCCTTTGAACGAGCCGGCCGGCACGATGATGGCAGTGCCGAGTTCGCCATTGGTTTTCTGGCCGACCCATTGCGTGAGGGAGCCGTCGGCGGAGTTTGGGGTAAGGGCGATGACGGCCTCCTGGCCTTTGTCGGCGGGGGTTTTGTTGAGGCCGATGGCGACGGTGATTTCCGGCGAGGCACCGCCGGTGACGGTGAAGATGCTGTCGATCTGGTCGAGGTTGTGGCCGGCATCGACGGTGAAGCGTTTCACCTCGGAGACTTTGGCGCCGGCAACGTCCCAAGCTTCGTAGGTGAGTTCGAAGACGGTGCGGACAGGGCCGTTGGCGATGACTTTCCACGAGGTATAATTGCGGCCCACGTAAAGCGTTTTTCCATCCCAGATGCCGGTGCCGCCGCAGCCGCGGGAGGGCCCGACCTGATACATATCCATGCCCTCGCCTTCGTCTTTGTGGTAGTGGTCGTGGCCCTTGTTATACCAGCGGTCCACGATGGGATAGCTCACGCGTTTGCACCACACGTCGAGGCCGCTGGTGACGAGGACTTCTTTGCCGGAGCCGGGCGCGGCGAGCGCGGGGCCGTAGGTGCGGTGGCCGATCTTGTCGTTTTCCCAGCCGAAATCATCGAGACGCTCGGGCACGTAGCGGCCGAAGGTCTTGGTGGGAAACACGGGGGCGACGGTGTCGATCTGCCCGACGGTGA
>JACMRG010000377.1 GCA_014376585.1 Opitutaceae bacterium
CGTCCGCATCTCCAACTGCTCCGTCAACGCCCCCGGCGACGATGCCATCGTCCTCAAATCTTCCTACGCCCTCGGCTTCGCCCGCGCCTGCGAGGACGTCACCATCACCAACTGCGCCGTCACCGGCTTCGACGCCGGCTCCTTTCTCGACGGCACGTTCAAACGCACGATGGAGCGCGCCGCCGACCGCGACGGCCCCACCGGCCGCATCAAATTCGGCACCGAGTCCAACGGCGGTTTCAAAAACATCACCATCTCCAACTGCACCTTCGAACGCAGCCGCGGCCTCGCCCTCGAAACCGTCGATGGCGGCATCATTGAAGACATCGCCATCACAAACATTACCATGCGCGACATCACCAACTCGCCCATCTTCCTCCGCCTCGGCAACCGCGCCCGCGGTCCCGCCGGCACCCCCGTCGGCGCCATCCGCCGCGTTCGTCTCTCCCACATCACCGTCTCCAACGCCGACCCGCGCTACCCCTCGATCATCGCTGGCCTCCCCGGCCACCCCATCGAAGACATTTCCCTCTCCGACATTCACATCACGCACCGCGGCGGCCTCACCCTCGAACAAGTCGCCCAACAACCCGCCGACCTCGTGAACACTTTTTTCCTCCGCGGCCCCGGCCTCACCGGCCCGCGCGATCCTTATGCTCCGCCCGAGCAAGCCGCCGCCTACCCCGAGCCCAGCATGTTCGGCCTCCTTCCCGCCCACGCCCTCTACGTCCGCCACGCGAAAAATCTCACCGTCCGCGATTTCTCCGTCGCCTTCACCGCCCCCGACACCCGCCCCGCCGTCGTCCTCGACGATGTCGCCGGCGCCACCTTCGACCGCGCCTCTCTCGCCCACGCCCCCACCGCCCCTACCTTCGTCCTCCGCCAAGTCACCGACTTCACCGCCCGCTCCATCCGCAGCCTCCCCGACACCACCCGCCCCACCGCCGAAAACGAATCCTTATAAATTTCCCTCCCACCCGGCACTTCAAGCCGCCGAGCTGAAAAACGGCGAAGGCACCGTCGGGTAAACCCGCAACACATGCCGGAACACCGCCGCCGTTCGGGCCTGCACTTCCTCCTCATCGTAGCCGTCCACCGGCAGCCCCGTCTCGTCGCTGAAGAGATGGTTGTGGATCGCGATCACCACGGCGTCGCGGGTCGTCTCCTTCTCCCGCCAGTGATCGACGCGCAATTTCTCTTTCTTCAGGGTTTCGAGCAAAGTCACCGCCACTTCCTTGATTCGCTTGAGCTGCCGCGCGCTCAGCGTCGGTTTTTTCAACAAATCGAAAATCGCCAGCGATTCCGCATCTAGCCCCTCCCGCACGGCCCGGTGCTCTTCCTCGTCGAGCGCTCCCACAAATTTCACGAGCGCCTCGAAGGTCTGCTCCAGCGTCGCGCGGTTCTTCTCCCGATTATACTCCGCGACGACCGCTTCGTAATGCTGCTGGAAATCCGTGCGCAGCGGATTCTGCAGGAGCAGCCGCTGGAGCTTCTTCTCAATCGCTGCGCGCAAATTCTGCACCGTGGTCTTCTGCGTCGTGCTCCGTGCAAACTCTTTCCGCAACCGCTCGAAATCAATCCGGCTGATGTCGTAAACCGCCTGTTCGTTCTCTCCGACCGCGCCAGCCCGCGTCACCACCGCCTCGTCCACTACCGCGTGCAGCTGCCGCAGGATGTCCGTGATGTCCGTGTTGTTTCGGTCGGTCTGGAGACTGTTGTAGATCAGGTTGGGCGCATCGAAATCGTGCCGGTGGGCGTTGATGCCCTTGAGATTCAGGCACGCCTTGAATTTTCGGAAAACTTCGCGACAGGTTACCTCGAAGCGCCGCCGGCTTTCGTCGTTATCGTTCGCCGCTTCCTTCGCCTTCCGCACCGCCGCATTGCGGGCAAAACCTTTCTGCCCGAGCACGTCGTCGAGCGACGCCCCGCGCTCGGTTAAAAACATCCGCGCCAGCCCGATGGCCTCCGCTAAATCGGCCAGCAATTCCTCCTCCGGCCTCGCCGGATCGGTCTCCCTTTCTCCGCCTTTCCCCCCGTCCCCGTCGCGCCCGCCGTCGCCTTGCCCGGCGAAGGTCGCGAGCGCCTTGCGGAGGTTCTTGAAAATCCCGCAGTAGTCCACGATCAGCCCGTTGTTTTTTCCTTCGCTCACCCGGTTCGCCCGCGCGATCGCCTGCATCAGCGTGTGTGCCTTGAGCGGCTTATCGAGATACAGCGTGGCGAGACTCGGCACGTCGAACCCCGTCAGCCACATCGCGCAGACGATGGCGACGCGGAAGGGATGGTCGCCCTGCTTGAACGCCGACTCCACGTCGAGGCGCCGCCCGTCCGCCAGCGCAAATCCTTCCTTGATGAGCCGCCGGTGCGGTTGGATATCCAGCTCCCACTTTCTGAACTTCTCCACCTCTCCCTGCTCCTCGCTCACGATCACGGCCATCTGCGTGGCCCGCATCCACGCGAGCTGCCGCTCCCGGAAAACCGCCTCCTGCACCTCCATCGTTTTCAGCAGTTCCTTCTCCAGCTCCACGATGCGCGCCGCCCAACGCGTCGCGATCAGCGCGTGCATCCGCCCACAGGTGATCTTGTCGATGCACACCAGCATCGCCTTGCCCGTTTCCCACGCCGTCGAATAGTGCCGCACGAAATCCGCCGCCACCTGCTCCAGCCGCTTCTGCGCCGTGATGACGTGGTAGTCCCGCTTCAACTCCCGCTCCAGCCGCAGCGCCACATCGACGTCGTCCGTCTCGATTTCCTCCAGCTTCGCCGCGATGCGTTCGTTCAGTTCCGTGGTCGCGATGCCCAGCTTCTCGCCGCGCGGCGAATAATAAAGCGGCACCGTCGCCTTGTCGTCCACCGCGCGCTGGAAATCGTAGGTGCTGAGGTAGCCGCCGAAAACTTTCTGCGTGATCTCGTCGTCCTTCATCAGCGGCGTGCCGGTAAAACCCACGTAGTTCGCACCCGGCAGAGCATTGCGGAGATTGAGCGCCAGCCGGCCGTATTGGGTGCGGTGCGCCTCGTCGCTGATCACGATCAGATCCTTCCGCGCGCTCCACGGCTGCGCCGGATCGACGTCTTGGTTGAACTTCTGGATCAGCGTAAACACATACGCCTTGTGCTGCGTCAGCAGCCGTCGCAGATCCTCGCCGCTCGCCGGCCGGCATGGGTCGCGGTCATGATCGGCCAGCCCGCACCCGGCGAAAGTTTTGTAGATCTGCGTATCGAGATCGTCGCGGTCCGTGCAGACGAGAAACGTGAAATTCCCCCCGAGTTTGCGATGAACTTTCCGCGTGAAAAACACCATCGAGTAGCTCTTGCCCGAGCCTTGCGTGTGCCAGAACACCCCCAGCTTGCCCAGCCGTCGCTCGCGGTCGGCCACCGCCGCCACCGCGCGGTTCACGCCGAGATACTGGTGGTTCTTCGCCACAATCTTCACCGCCTTGCCCGACGAGTCGTCGAACACGATGAAGTTCTCGAACACATCCATCAGCGCCGTTTTCGCGCACACGCCCTTGAGCAACGTCTCCATGTCCACCGCGCCCGGCTGATCCTCGTCGAGCCGTTTCCACTCGTGGAAATGCTCGAACTGGCTCGTGACGGCGCCGAGCTTCGCGTCCACGCCGTTGGCCAGCACGATCACCGCGTTGTGGTGGAAGAGATGAGGCACCGTGTCGCGATAGTCCTTCAGGTTTTGCTCGTAAGCGTCGCGGATGTCCTTGTTCACATTCTTGAGCTCCATGAACAGCAGCGGCACGCCGTTCACGAAACCCACGATGTCCGCCCGCCGTCGGTAGAGATCGCCCCGCACCCACAGCTCGCGCACGCAGAGAAAATGGTTGTTCGCGGCCGTCGCGAAATCGAACACCCGCAGCCGCTCCTTCTTCAACCCATCCGCGTCGGAGCGATAGGTGATGAGCACGCCGTCGCGCAGCAGCGCATCCTTGTCCCGGTTCGTCGCCAACGCGGACTGGCTCACGCTGTAAGCCGTGACCTGTCGCACCGCCTCTTCATACGCCGGCTCCGGCAGTCTTGGATTCAATTTCTCCAACGCCGCCCGCAGGTAACGCGTGAGCACCACCTCGCGATCCGACGCCCGTCCCAGCGTGCCGCCCGGCCCGAACGTTTCGTCATTGTAAGCGTAAACCGAATCCCAGCCCAGCACGTCGTGCAGATAGTCCGCCGTCGTCTGCTGGACGAGAGAGTCTTCGTTGAACGCGCTCATGGGGCTCATGGAATCGATAGATTCGATGAAATCATCGATAGATTGTCGATGGATTGGGCGGGCACGGGTTTACGATTACGGAAAAATGCTTTAGGATTACTTAACGATTAGGGATCGAACGGCACGGCCAATCCAATCAGTGATGGGCATCGGTCGATTTCCATGAATCGTCGGTCGATTATCGGTCGGTCGATTGTCTCCCTGCCGCAAAGGCACCATTCGGAAGGTCGCATCATGGCGCTGGCTGGAGCCGAGGAAGGAGGATGGGCAGGCCTCAGAGGGGAAATCTGACGATTAGGGTAATTCATCTGACGATTATCTGACGATTAGACCGTGCCTTTTTGCCGGTAACTGACGGCTCGGCCACGGCCTGACTTTTCGGCAATTTCGAGTTTCACCAGAAGCGCGAAATCCCGGGAGGCTGTGTCCCGAGTAACGCCAAATTTCCGTTCACAAAACCGGCTGGTCAGCGTTTCGCCGACCACCAGCAGTGCAACCATGCTTTTTTGCCGCTTGTTCAACTGCGCCTCCACCGCCGCCGTGATCGGCCCCGTCACTCCCGCGGGCACCGTGAGCCGGTCGTAGTTCCCCGCCGGGCCGGCCAGCGTGACCACGAAAAATCCATCCTGTTGCCCAAACACCGGGGCCTCGAGCCCATGGTTGAGCATGGCGTCGTGCATTCGGGCGAAGCCGCTGCCGCGTTGCTCCATCACGCCGAGCGTCGCCAGCGTTTGCGCAATGAGCGGATTGCGGGAGCAGGGCCGGTAGCCGCCCTTGCGCAGCTTGGCCAGCGTCA
>JACMRG010000378.1 GCA_014376585.1 Opitutaceae bacterium
CGGGTAAAACGAAGGAAGTCTTTTCATGGTGTTGACGGTGAGGCCGCTGCGACGGGGGTAAAGTCGATGGCGCGGTCGCTGAGGTGCATGAGGAGGGCTCGGCGGTCGGGATACTGGGCGAGCAACAGGCGGTTTTCGGCGGGGCCGCGATCCCAAGCCCATAGGACGGGGGCGGTGGCGAAATGGGCGTCGTTGAAAACCCAGCTCAGATGCAGGGCGTAGGGTTTTTCGGGGCGCACAAATACGAGGTGGCGTTCGCCGGTGGCGGTGAGCGAGTCGATGATTTTTTGGCGGCGGCTGGGTTCGGTATAAACGCGGAGGTCACGCTCGACGCCCGGGTCGCGGTAAAGGAGGAAGCCCTGGCCGATCAAAAGGAGCAGCACGGCCGGTAAAAAAGCGCGGGAGCGACGCGGAAGTCGGAGGAATAGTCCGCGGACGCCGGCAACGACGAGAAAGAGATAAAGCGCGACGGCGACGGACTGATAGTGGGAGGAAAACCAGTAGGAGAGGATCATCGCGAGCGCGCACACGCCGAGGCTGCCGAGCGCGACGAGCGACCAGCCACGGGGGCGGAGCGCGAGGCCGGCGAGTGCGATGACGGCCAGCAGCGGGCCGAGAAGATTCCGGGCGGTCAGGAGGATGCGTTCGCCCCAGACCTGTAACGGCGGCCCGTAAAACCGGCTGAGCGGCACCATGTAGTCGTGGTAGTAGTCGGCGAGGGCGGCGTTTTGGAACGCAGGCCCGGGGCGCGGTTGCTGCCAGATGAAATAAGGCGTGCCGGCGTAGCGGTGTTCGTATTCCAGGTAAGGCAGGCGGAAGGGCGAACCGGTGACGCGGAAATTATAGTAGGCGAGAAACAGCAGGCCGGCGGCGATGAGGGCGGCGCCGGGTGCAAGTATGCGGAGGAATGCGGCGCGGTCGGCGCGCCGCGCGAGTCGCAAACCGACCACGGTGAAGGGCACGGCGCAGGCGAGCAGGCCCTCGAAGGGGCGCGTGAGCGTGAGCATGATCACGCCCACGCCGAACAGAGCCGCGTCGCGCGGACGGGGTGATCGCCAGAGTCGTCGGCTGCCGCCAAACACGAGCGCGCCCCCCGCGGCGGCGAGGGCACCGCCCCAAAACGTCTGCACCCAATAGTGCGTCAGTCCGAATTGCGCGATGGCGAGCACGCCGCCGAGAAGCGCCCAACGCGCGGAGAAAAATCCGCGGAGCAACCACGTGAAACTCGCCGCCCAAAGCGCACCGGAGAGCCAGACGCCGATGATCGGCCGACCGAGCCAGTAACCGACGGCGAGCACGAGGCCCTGGCCGGGCGGGTATTTCGACATCATGGACGGTTCCATAAGGACGTGGTGGCTTTCGAAGAAGCGCCACAGGGGCGGGGTGGGATTTGTCAGGTCGAAATGGGCGAAGGTCTGGCCGGCGAGCAGGTAGGAAAACTCGTCGTGAACACGGGGAATGTAGCGAGGGATGAGCGTCCCCACGGCGATGCTCGTGAGCAACGAGAGCGCGACGGTGAGAGCGTAGAGTTTCCAGGCGGAACGCGAAGTGGCGAGTTGCACGGGCTCAGGGTGGCGTGAGGGGCGGTGGAGCGGCGTCGGGATGTTCGCTGAACGTGATCTTGCCGTCGCGAAGGGTCATGCGCACGGCGTTGCGGTCACGATAAGTATCCATGAGCAGGCGATTCTCGGCGGGGCCCCGATCCCAGGCCCAGATTACGGGTTGGGCGTCGATGGGGGCGTAGTTGAAAACCCAAGTTTCGTGCAGGTAGTAGGGTTTCACCAACTGCACGAAGATGAGGTGGCGACCGGCGCCGGCGATGAGGCTGTCCTCAATTTTTTGGCGGAGTGGAACGATTCTACGCGGAGCAAGGCGGCGCTGGTTGGACGTGTCGCCGGCGAGGGAGAGACCCTGGGCCAGAAGCAGGAGGGCGGCGACGAACCCGAAGTGCCGGCGACGGCGTGGCAGGGAAAGAAAGAGGCGCCGCAGGCCCGTGATCGCGAGCAAGCCCCCGAGGGCAGCGGCCGGGGCTTGGTAGTGCGGCATGAACAGATACGACAGCGCCAAGGGCAGCGCGATCACCGCGATGCTGGTGAGCGCGAGACGCACCCGCCAGTCCGGCTGCCAGAGGACGCCGACGAGCGCCAGTGCACCCAGCGCCCAGCCGAAATAGTCGGCCGCGAGCAGGCGCAACCGCACTGCCAGCCGTGCCGCGACTGAGGGTTGTTCGTAGCGGAGCGTTTGCACGTAGTCCTGATAGAAATCGGCAAATGCGGAGTTGGTGAAGGCGGGCTCCTCGGTCGGTTCGGACTGCCAAGTGAAAGCCGGCGTGCCGAGGTAGCGATGTTCGTATTCCAAGTAAGGCAAGTGCCAGGGCGAGCCGGTGACGCGGAGGTTGGAATAGGCGAGAGCCAGCGCGCCAAGGGCGATGACCGCGCTGCACGGCAGCACGAAGTGCACGAGCGTGGGGCGATGGCCGGCACCGTCGTGCCCGAGCCAGCGCCTGAGCACGAGACCAGCCGGAACGAGGCACGCGAGGAGTCCTTCGAAAGGGCGGGTGTGCATCAGAATGACGACGCCCAAGCCGAGCAAAAGGGCGTCGCCGGTGCGTGGTCGGCGCCAGATGCGGCAGGCGCCGCCAAAGACCAGAGCCCCGCCGGTGGCGGTGAGCGCGCCGCCCCAATAAGACTGCGTCCAGTAGTGGGTGGGCCCAAACTGGGTGCTGATGAGCACGCCGCCCAAAAGCGCCCAACGCGGGGCAAAAAAGCCGCGCAACATCCATGTGGTCGCAGCTGCGAAGGCTGCGCCGGTGAGCCAAATGCCATAGAGGGGGTTGCCGAGCCAGAACCCCAGCGCGAGTGCGAGACCGGGACCGGCGGGATATTTTGCCATCATAGATGGCTCCATTAAAATGTGGTGGCTCTCGAAAAACCGCCACAGCGGCGGGGTGGGATTGGTGAGTGTAAAGTGCGCGAAGGTCTGCCCGGCGAAAAGGTAGGCGAACTCGTCATGAATATGCGGAAGGTGTCGCGGAATGAAGGCGCCGGCTACGGCGCTGCCGAGGAGCGAAAAAATCGCCACCCACGCCCAAGTGGGAAAAAGGCGACCGATAATTTTTGGACGAGAAGTCATGCCCGATTGCTCAATGCGGAAAATATACGTGCTCCGGAGTCGGCTCAGGTTGGTCCGCACCGAAGTCCCGACCGGCGACGGATTTTCCCGGATCAAGCCGGCGTAGGCGCTCGATCCACGCGCCGCCGGGGGTGAGGTCGCCGGCGGGGCGCACGGTGGGTTCAAAACGGGTCGCGTCAAAAAAAGTCGTGGCGGCGTGCATCATGGTCACGGCTTCGGTGGCGAGCACGGACACGGTTTGGAGCCGGTGACGTTGCCGCGGATCGCTGAACTGGTCCCAATAGGGATGGGCGGTGGGCGGGTAGAGCCACGGGGTGTGAAGTTCGAGGCGGATGTGTTCACCGGTGACCTCGAGGACGGGGGGTCGCGATCATCACGATGTCGTTGACCGCAAGCCGCAGGCGGACGCGGGCGGGTGCGAGACGTTCGACGATGAGGACATTGCGCATTTCCGCTCGGCCCGTCGAGAGGACCACGGTGTCGCCGGCGGTGAATGCGGGGGCGAGGCGGATGTCGAGCGCGACCGGGCCGAAGTTGCGGCCGGTGGCGTGGGCGAGCCAGTGACCGGGATAGTTGAGAAACTTCGCGACGGGCCGGTAAAAGCCCGGCTGCGTGATGCGCGCGTAGCTGCGGAACTCAAACGAAGCGAGCCACACGCCCGCGAGCGTCCAGGCAACCAGGATCCCGCCGGCCGCTCGCAACGCGCGGGGGCTGGCCGAACGCGCGATTTCTCCGCGCCACGCGAGCCAGCCGATGCCACTCACGATCGACCAGCCGGCCAGCAGCTCGGTGATGTAGCGGGAGCATCCGCCGCCAAAACAGAAAAGAAACGTCCCGGTGATGACGCCGCCGATCAAAGCCGCGAGGGTGACCGTCCGGAGTGCGTTGGCCGATGCGTGGTGACGCAGGCGCGCAAGGTGGAGGAGCGCGAAAATGCCGAAGCACAGGGCGGGCATCGTGAAAAGCAGTCCCGGCATTTCCTCGGTGCCGAGATAGCCCGCGCGTGGGCTGTCGATCACCGCGGTGCGCAGGAAGGGGAAATACGGGCTGATCTCAGGCAACGTGAAAAAATAAACGCGAAGATTGGCCAGAATGTTGCCCGCAGAAAAAAGCGGCATGCCCCGAAAATCCACGCCCCAAACCTGGTAGCTCTGGCCGAATTCAAACACCGCGCCGAAGCGTTGGTAGTTGTAGGCGATAAGACCGCCGGCCCCCAGCGCGAGCGGCACGAGGAGGGGGATCAGTCGTCGCAGCCGGGCGGAGAAAAGGCGCTCGGGCGGCCGCGGCCAGGCAAACATGAGGACCATGAATCCGGCGGTGAGCGCATAGGTGGGCCGGGCACCCGGCGCGAGGGCGAGCGCGAGGCCGCCGGCGAAAGCCCATTGGGGGCGTTGCACCGCGGCGCGATACTTCCAGAGGAAAAACAGGCTCAACCAAAACAAAGCCGCGGCAGTGACGATGGGGAGTTCCCAAAACGCGGGTCGGCGCAGGATCACCGGCAACCACGCCAGATGCGCCGTGAGCACCGTGGCCACGAAAAGCTGCGGGGGCGACACATTCGGGAAATAGCGCTTACGAATGGCCGCGAGCAGAACCGCGGCCGCGCCGAGTCCGATCGCCGCCATGGTAGCGGCGGCGGCCCATTGGGGGAGGTGGTGGCCGGTGAGCAGCTTCCACGGCAGCATGAGCAAGACCGCAGGCGCCGGGCCGTAGTAGAGATAATATTTGCCGTGATAGAGCGAGGCGTCCCAAAGGCGGAAGCCGTCGTTGGCCTTCGGGTCGTAGGGATCCGACAGGGCGAGCAATGCGGGTGCAGGCGCCCGCGACAGATGGGTATGACCCGCGAGAAATCCCTCCACCAGATACTCGTAGTGATGCCAGGCGTTTTCGCGGTCGTGATACCGCACCGAGACGCCTTTCGCGGTCCAAAAACAAAAGCCGGTGCACGCCAGCCACGCGAAGGCGCAGGCTATACCGTGTCGGCTTAAGCGGTGGATCATCGTGGGTGAGTCAGCGCAGGGAACAGCCGGGTGCGGGCGGTGGCGAGCGCTTTGCTCCAGCCGGGCGGTTGGTGGAGCTTGGCCCATGTGTCGAAGGCCGGGGAATCGAGCGACTGACGCGCCATCAGGAAGAGCGTGGTGCCGGCGGTGGGCGGCGCGGCGAGGAGGCGGGCGTGTTGTGCCGGCGTGGCGGCGTCAAGGAGGGTGAGTGCGCCGAGGGCGTCGAAGACGGCGGGTGAAGCGGGCGCGGCGGGATCGGCGGCGAGGGCGCGGAGGATGACGAGGTCGCGCGCGGCGGTGGCGGCGAGCACGCGTGCGGGGGCGTTGATCGGGGCGGGGGGCGCGAGGGCGAGAAAGCGGGAGGAATGGGTGCGCCAGGCGACGAATTCGGCGGGGGTAAGCGGCGCGGCGAGTTGGCGGTTGAAACCGCTGGTGACGATATATTCGGCGGCATCGCGACGAGTCGGATCGAGCACGAGCGCGGCGGCGCCTTGAGACCATACTTCGGCGTCGTCCCCGACGGTCTGGGCGGCGCGGGCGATGAGTAGATGGTCTTGGATGAAGGGACGCGTGTCGCGCACGCCGTCGAGATTCGAAAAGGTGAGCACTGCGGTGGCGATCAGCGCGAACAGGAGAGCGTTGCGTGACGCGGGTGAAAGCGCGTGGGAAAACCACGCGGGCCGCGCGAGGGCGGCGCCGGCGGGCACGCAGAGGAGCGCGGCGACGGGGAGGCGGAACCGTGCGCTTACGAAAAACAGAATGACGCCGGCGGAGGTGGCGAGGGCGATGAGGCCGACCGTGCCGGCGGGGGGGGGCGCCTGAACGCGCAGGCGCCACGTGCCGGCGACGGCGAGGACGAGGAGAACCCCCCAGCCGAGGGGATTCCAAGCGAGCCACGGAGAGCGGGCGGCATGAAAGGCGTAGGTCTTATTGTTATACTGCTCCCAAGTGTTGAGGAAGGCGTAGGTTTTACGCGCGAGCTGCCGGAGCCAGGCGAGCGGGTCATGGAGGACGTGATCGAGGAAGCGCGCGCGCCAGTGGGCGTTCATCGCGTCGATGGCGGCGGGTGTCGAAGTGGCGGACGGGAGGGCATGGCCGGTGGCGCGGGCGTAAAGGGCGAAGGATTCGAGTTTGGCGGGATTTTCGGGCGATGCGGAAGGCGGCAGATCGAGTGTCTGCGCGTAGTAACGACCATGGGCGCCGGGTTGGTTGGCGGCCCAGAGGTTGTAGGGACCTTGCCAAGGGAGCAGGCGGAATTCGCCGCCGACTTGGCGTTGCCAGAAGCCTTGGGCGGTGAAGAGCGCAGTCGCGATCGTTAGGCAGCCCAAAAGGGCGCGAATGCGGTCGCAGGTGTCGTTACGCCAATACCAAAAAACGGGCAGTGCGACGAGCACGGTGAGAAATTGCGGCCGAACGAGCGCGGCGAGGGTCCACCAAAACGTAGCACCAAGCAGTGCGCGCGCGCTGGGGGGAGCGCGTTCGAGCGCAAGCGCGAGCAGGCCGGCGAGGAAGAGAACCATGCCCAGAGTGGCATCAAGGCGCTGGGTGGCGTAGTGGACGAAACCGGGATTGAGCGCGGCGAGCAGGCCGGCGACGAGGCCGGCGCGGGTATCGTCGAACCAGCGACGGGCGAGCTCACCGACGAGCAGGGAGGCGAGCGCGTGCAAGGCGATGCCGAGGAGCAGTGCGGCGAGGGGGAGCTGGAGGGTGCTCACGCCGGCAATGCGCAGGCCGGCGAGCAGGAGTGGATAACCCATCGCGCGGTAAAACGGTTCGGAGGGGAGCGTTCCGTCGGCGATCTGATTGGCGAGCGTCAGGTTTTCCAGCTCGTCGAGGACGGGGACGCGACCGAGCGGCGTGAACGCATACCATGAAATATGACCGAGCGCGTAGACGAGGGCGGCGAACAGAATGAGCAGCCAAGGGCGCAGACGGATCATGGGCGGGATTGATTCCCATGCGATTGTCGCGGACCGAGCAAGCTCACCCGCGTTGCGGTCGGAGCACGCGCCGGCCTCAGCGCAGAAAATCAACGCGACCGGGCGGCAGGCGGGAGAGACCCTTGATCGTGGTCTCGGCGCCGAAGGGAGGCGGACCGTCGAGCGCCGCCGCGAGATTTTCCTCGGCTAGAAAGTAGGCGAATGTGGTCGGCGTTATGCGGGCCGAGGGCGAACGCGGACGCAGATAGGCGCACAGGCGGGCGAAGCGCAGCTCGTCGTAGAGAGCGACTTTTTGCGCCCACTCGCTGGAAAGACGGCCGGGTGCACCGACCGATTTACTGGTTCGTGCCTCCGCATAGAGCGGAGCGAGCTCGAGCCCGAGCGCCCGATAGACCCGTTCAAATGATGGTCGCCACGGACCCCAGACGCGGGGGCCGCCGAGCGCCTGAAGCATCGTGGCGCCGATGACGTAGGTCCCGGGCTTGAGATCGTAGATTGTCGGTGGACGAAAGTCCGGATCTTGGGGCAGCAGGGTCGCGTGGATGGCGTAGCGCGCAGGATCACCGAGGCCGTAATAGGAAAAAAACACCCGTTCGCCGGCGGTTGCCGGCGTGGCCGCGCGGTGCTCCAACCAGCGCGCGACCTCGGGCAGATCCTGACCCCAATCAAAGTTGCTCTCGACGAGAATACGATGGCCGTTGCCCGTGCCGCCCGCGGCCGGATTGAAATACGCGAGGAAGTAAGGACTCGCGTTCCAAGCCACGCCGGCGGACCACGCGATCAGCCCGGCGACGAGCAGGCCACGGGCGCGCGGCGCGGAGCCGGGCCACAGTTTCACGCCAAGACCGGCCAGGATAAACAGCATGGGATAGACCGGCAAAAGGTGGCGGATGCCGATGTTCATCGGGCTGGCCAGGGCCGAAGCCGTGTAGATCACGCCGAAGGCCAGCAGAGGCACTAGCGGGTAAAAATCGAGAGAGTCTCGGCCACGACGGAGGAGGGCCACTCCGACCGTCGCGACGCCCAGCGCGAGCGCGACCAGCGTTGGCAGCGAAGTCTTGGTCAACCACGCCACGGGAAAATAATACCACCAGCCCTCGACGGAATAGGCGCCGAGCAGGTAGGCCCGCCGCCCGCCCAGATTATTGATGAAGGTGTTGAAATCGTAGAGGTAGGCCTCGGGCAGCAATTCGTGTATGCGGAGACAATTGAGGACGCGCTGCACCGGCGTGGCCTGCGGGACGAGAAGCTCGGTCCAAGCCGAGTCGGTCAGGCGCCAACCAGACGCGTAGTGAAAACCGTAAAGTCCCCAAATCACACCGTAAGCGAGGACGAGCGCGCCAGCCGCGGCGGACGACAATAGACCCCATTCCCCGGGTAGATCGCGTCGCCACACAAGGCGCGCCAGCAGCATCGCGGCCACGGTGGGCGCCAGCAACCCGGCGCTGATTTTGGTCGCCGCGAGCACGCCCGTGGCTAGGCCGCAGAGCATGATGTTGCCCAAGCTCACGCGATGGAGCAGTCGCCACCAAGCCGCGACGGCCAGCGTGAACGCCAGGGTTGCGGCGATATCCGTGGTCGCGAGTGAACTATGCGCGATCACGGTGGGCTCGAAGCAATACAGACCGAGCGTGAGCAAGCCGGCGGCATCGCCGAACAACCGGCGCGACCACACGAAGAGCACCAGTCCGAGGACCGTCCCCAGCACGGTGATCGCGGCCCGGCTCGCACGGAGTATTTGGGCCGGATCATGTCGCGGATCGTGGATGAAATCGCGCGTGACCTTCATCTCGACGTCCACGACGACGCCGGGAATCGCCTGCAAGGCTTCGGGGTAGTGCAGCCCGAGCGATCGGAGCGGCACTGCCAACCAAAGTTGTGCGGCGCGCAGGTTGGCGGTGAGGGTTTCCGGGCCATCGCGGGCCCCATATGAATAACCGGCGAGGATGTGAATGGGTTCGTCGAAAGTGACGGAAGTATCATCGGCCGCGCGGTAGCAAAAAGCCGCGAAGAGAAGCAACAGGATGGTGGCGATGCATGGCACCGTTGCGCCCGGGTGGGATTTGAAGCTCAGCGGTTCCATGCGGTGGCAAACAGCTGATAATTCACGGTGGTGCGGAATGGAAAGGACCGAAATAATCGTGAGGGCCCGCGGCTCCTCCCAGCGCGCGCGAATACGGCGTCGCGGCGTGAATGTTCGAGATAACTTTAAGCGCAAAACGGGGCCTGGCCTTGACTCGATTCCGGGTGAACGAAGTCTTCGGCGCATTCCGGGCGAGGGTTGCCGGTCCGCTTTATATCCGCGTCCATTTCCTGCTCCATGATCTTGCCGAAACGTTTACGGGCTCTTCTTGCACTCATAGTTTTGGGCGTCGCGGCCTCGGCCGTCGCCCAGATCGGCGACAACGCCGACAAGCCCGGCGCGCCGCAGGTGCCGCTCGTGCCGGCGGACAAAATCCCGGCGGCACCCGCGCTTTCGCCGGAAGAGGCGCTGAAATCCTTCACGCTGCAGCCCGGCTTCAAACTCGAGATCGCGGCGGCGGAGCCCCTCGTGCAGGACCCGGTGGCGATGACGTTTGGCCCCGACGGGCGGATGTGGGTCGTGGAGATGCGCGGCTACATGGCCGACCTCGACGGCAACGGCGAAGATGCGCCGGTGGGCCGCATCGTCGTGCTGACGGATCGGGATGGCGACGGTCGTTACGACGAGTCGAAGGTATTTTTGGACAACCTGATTTTGCCGCGTGCGATCACGCTCGTGGGTGACGGCGTGCTCGTGGGCGCTCCGCCGGAACTCGCGTTTTGGCGCGACACCGATGGTGACGGCAAGGCGGATAAGAAGACCCTGCTCGCGACGGACTACGGCGTGAAAACCGATCAGAAGCGGCCGTTTCTCGCCAACCCGGAGCGCGCGCCGAACGGCCTGCTCTGGGCGCACGACAACTGGATCTACAGCGCGGCCTACACCAAGAAGTTTCGCTACACGAAAGGTGAATGGGAAACGGGCGTCACAATTTTCCGCGGCCAGTGGGGTCTCAGTCAGGATGATTTCGGCCACCTTTATCACGACTCGAACAGCGATCCGTTGCGCGTGGACGTGATTTCCTCCGACTACCTCCAGCGCAATCCGAACCAGCCGCGGCTCGCCGGCACCAACGTGAATGCCATTGATAATTTCTTCGTTTGGCCCGCGCGCGTCAATCCGGGGATCAACCGCGGCTATCGTCCGGAATTCTTGCGCGACGGAAAACTGAAAGAGTTTACCGCGGCCAATTCACCCTGGATTTATCGCGGCGATTTGATGCCGGAATTCTACGGTGATGCTTTCATTGCAGAACCCGCGGGTAATTTTGTCCGGCGCAATCTGGTTAAATCCGAGAACGGCACGATCCGCAGCCGCAACGCCTACGCCGCCGAACAGAAAGAATTTATCGCCTCGACGGACGAACGTTTCCGGCCCGTCGGTTTCACCACCGGCCCCGATGGCGCGCTCTACATCATCGATCTTTACCGCGGCGTGTTGCAGCATCGCATATCGCTCACGAGTTACCTGCGCAAACAGAGCGAGGACCGCAAACTGGCCAACCCGCAGCACCTTGGTCGCATCTATCGCATGGTGCCGATTGATCGCGCCGCGCCCCGCGTGACGCAGATCCCCGCCCTCACCAACGCGCAATGGGTCGAGCGCCTCTCGCATCCCAACTCGTGGTGGCGTGAAACCGCTCAGCGTCTTCTCGTGGAGCGTCGCGATTCCGCGGTCGTGTCAGCGATTCGCCAAGTCGCGCTCAGGGGTGCGTCCCCGCTCGGCCGCATGCATGCGCTCTGGACGCTCGACGGCGTCGAGGCGCTTGATCGCAAGACGGTGCTCACGGCGTTGGACGATCCCGATCCCGTTCCGCTGACGGCGGCGATTCGTCTGAGCGAGCGTTTTTTCAAAGCGGGCGCGGATGGTCGCGAGGAGCTGATCGCGCGCGTGCTGCCGTTGACGAATCACGCGTCGCCCGAAGTGCAGCTGCAAGCCGTGCTCACGCTGGGTGAGCATCGCGATATAAACACCGATCTCGCGCTCGCCGAGACGGTGCGCTTGCACCCGGACAACGTGTTTTTGCGCGACGCGCTTATCAGCGGCTTGGCGGACCGCGAGCTACCGCTGCTTGAGCGGTTGGTCGCCAATCCCGCTTGGGCGACGGATGATGCGCCAGCCAACCTTTTGCTCTCCGGCATCGCGAGTGGTGCGCTGGCTTCGCGACAGATTTCGTCGATTGAGCGCCTGATTGCACTCATCGCCGCGCAGAAGTCCGGCAGTGAGCGGGTGGCGGCGTTGCTCGACGGCATGTTCGCAGGAATGGGCGGTTCACGCCGCGCTTTGAAATTCCAAAACGAGCCGGCGGGTTGGGCCGAGTTGTTGAAGAATCCCGAGAACGCGAAGCGCCTCGCGAAGTTCAACGATCTCATCGTGTGGCCCGGAAAGACCGGCCTTGTCGCCGTGGCTGCGGTGCAGCCGCTCACCGCCGAGCAGCAGACGCGTTTTGAAAACGGCAAGGCGTTGTTCACCGCGATTTGCGCCGCGTGTCACCAAATCACCGGCCGGGGGCTCGATGGTCTGGCGCCGCCGCTGCTCGATTCGGAATGGGTGCTCGGCTCGCCGGAAAAAGTTGTGCGTATCGTGCTCCATGGCGTGCGCGGGCCGATCAAGGTCGCCGGCCGCATGCACGCGGGTGACATGCCGGCGCACGGCGCGCTCGACGACACGCAGATTTCTTCGGTGCTGACCTATATCCGGAGGGAGTGGGGCCACGACGCGCCCGCGATCGATCCCGCCCAAGTCGCGGCGATCCGCGCGACGACCAAGAACCACACCGACGCGTGGAGTCCGGAAGAATTGAATCTCATCAAGTGAACTCCGGCGGTCTTTTTGATTTTCAGGTCAACGGCTTTGGCGGCGTCGATTTTCAGCGCGACGACCTCACAGTCGCACAATTCGAGCGCGCGGTCGCCGTGCTGCGCAGTCACGGCACCGCGGGCATCTTCGCCACGCTCATCACGGATGAGATCGAAACGCTGTGCCGGCGATTTGCTGCGTTCGAAAAGCTCTGCGCTTCCGCACCCTCCTCGGCCAACGCAATTCTTGGTTACCATCTGGAAGGTCCATGGCTGAGCCCCGAGCCGGGTTATCGTGGCGCGCATCCTGCCGGGCCGATGTGCGCGCCCTCGCTCGCTGATTTCGAACGACTGCAATCCGCGGCTGGCGGCCGCATCCGCCTCATCACGCTCGCGCCTGAGTGGCCGGGCAGCGCCGAGTTTGTTGCCGCGGTCACGCGCGCCGGCGTGCAGGTTTCGCTTGGTCACACCCACGCCACCGACGCCCAGATCGACGACGCAGTCCTGGCCGGCGCGCGCTTCTGCACGCATCTCGGCAACGGCTGTCCGCTGCAACTCCATCGTCACGACAACATCGTCCAACGTCTCCTCGCGCGCGACGAGTTGATCGCCTGTTTCATTCCCGACGGCGTGCATCTGCCGCCAGCCGTGTTGAAAAATTTCGTCCGCGCCAAGCCCGCCGGTGGCGTGCTCTTCACCACCGATGCGATGGCCGGAGCGGGAGCGCCGCCCGGCCGTTTTACCATCGGACCGCACGAGATCGATGTCGGCGCGGATGGCGTCGCGCGCCAGCCTGGAGCCCAGAATTTCGCCGGCTCCACGCTCACGCCAGATGTCGGAGTGCAGAATGTCGCCGCGTGGCTTGGACTCACGCCCGCGGCGGCGCACGCTCTCTGGTCGAGTGTGGCGGCCGGGGCTTTTGGCGTCACGTTGCCCGCACTGTAACTTTTTCATATGCCCGTCACCGCTCCGCATTACGCCACCGCCGGTCGCCTCGCACTCGAGGTTCACGCAGACCGCGCGGCCCTCGGTCGCGCCGCCGCGCGCGCGGTCGCCGCGCATCTCCAAAGCGTCGTTGCTCGCCAAGGCGAAGCGCGCGTCATCTTCGCCTGCGCACCGTCGCAAGATGAATTTCTCGCCGCCCTCGTCGATCCGGCGCAGTGCGGCCTCGCGCTTGAATGGTCGAAGATCACGGCGTTTCACATGGATGATTACGTCGGCCTCACCGCGGCACACCCGCAAAGTTTCCGGCACTACCTGCGGCAGCATCTGCTGAATCGCGTGGCGATCGGCCGTTTTCATCCGTTGCCCGCGGAGGAGCCAGACGCGGCCGCCGTTGCGGCGCGTTACACGGCGCTGCTGCGGGAAAAGCCGATTGATTTGATCTGCATGGGTATTGGCGAAAACGGCCACATTGCGTTCAACGATCCGCCGGTCGCGGACTTCGAGGATCCGGCTTTGGTGAAGGTCGTCGAGCTCGACCATGCCTGCCGCCGGCAGCAGGTGAACGACGGCTGCTTTCCCACGCTCGCGGAGGTGCCGCGCCACGCGTTCACGCTCACAATTTCTGTTTTCCGCCAAGCGCGTCGCCTGAGCATCCACGTCCCTGGGCCGCGCAAAGCAGCGGCGGTGCGCGGCACCGTTGAAGGGCGTGTCTTGACCGCGTGCCCCGCCTCGATTCTTCGGCTGCACCCCGACGCCACGCTTTATATTGATACCGCCGCGGCCTCGCTCCTCTCCGCCTAATCCTCAGCCTCCCATCCCATGCTCCGTCTCCTCACGATCCTCGCCATCCTCTCTCTCAGCCCGCTGCGCGCCGCCGAGCCCCTGCGCCTCGGCATGATCGGCCTCGATACCTCGCACGTCACCGCGTTCGCCAAGACCTACAACGATCCGACGGCGCCGGGCTACGTCGCGGGCGGGCGCGTGGTGGCCGCGTTCAAGGGCGGTAGCGCCGACATCGAAACGAGCGCGACGCGCGTCGAAGGTTACACCAAGCAACTCGTGGAGACCTATGGCGTGAAAATCTATGACTCCATCGAGGAACTCGCGAAAAACGTGGACGCGATCCTGATCGAGAGCGTCGATGGCCGCCCGCACCTGGACCAGTTCCGCCGCACGCTCGCGGCGAAGAAGCCCGTCTTCATCGACAAGCCCTTCGCCGGTTCGCTGAAAAACGCCGTTGAAATGGTGCGCCTCGCGCGCGAAGCCGGCGTGCCGATCTTCAGTTCTTCTTCGCTGCGCTATGCACCCGAGCCCTACGCGCCTAAGCTGGCGACGGTCGGCGACATCACTTCGGCCTACTCGATCGGGCCGGCCGTGTATGAGCCGACGCACCCGGATTTCTTTTGGTATGGCATCCACTGCGTCGAGGCCCTCTACACGGTGCTCGGCACCGGCTGCACGCAGGTCGTGCGCACGCAGACCGCCAACACCGATGTGATCACCGGCATCTGGTCCGACGGCCGCGTCGGCACCGCACAGGGCAATCGCAATGGTTACAAAGGCTACGGTGTCACGGTGGTCGGCACGAAAGGCGTCGTGGTCGTCGGTGAAAAACAAAACTACGCCGGCCTCACCGTTGAAATCATGAAATTTTTCCAGACCGGGATTTCGCCCGTGCCGCTTGAAACCACGCTCGAAGTGCTGGCCTTCATGGAAGCCGGCGACGAAAGCAAGCGCCGCGGCGGCGCGCCGGTGACGATCGCCGAAGTCATGAAAAAAGCCGGTTACGCCACCGCCAAGTAAACCGCTCCGATCACCCGTTCGCATGAAATTCCCCACCCACATCACGGTCATCTCCGACGAAGTTTCCCAAGAGCTCCCGGTCATCACGGCCTTCCTGCGCGAATTTAAACTGCCCGGTCTCGAGCTGCGCAGCTTCAATGGGCGTGCGTTTAAAGACCTCACGCCGGCCGATGTCGCCGAGATCGCCGCCGTTTCGCGCGCCGAGGGCTGGCGCGTCGTCGGCTGTGCGACGCCGGTCTTTAAATGCGATCTGGATGATGCCGCCGCGATCACCGCGCACCGGGAGATTTTCAAGCGCAGCATCGATGTCGCCCGCGAGCTGAGCTGCGACCTTCTCCGGGTCTTCACGTTTCTCCGCACGCCGAATCCGACGGAGCCCGCCAAGCAGCACCGCGTCGTTGAGCACCTGCAAGGGTTGCTCGATCTCGCGGCCGGCGCGGGCATCCGCCTCGGTGTCGAGAACGAGCATTCCTGTCTCGCGGCCACGGCCGAGGAAACCGCCGCGATTCTCGCTCCGCTGCCGGCGGAACGCATCGGCGCGATCTGGGACCCGTGCAACGTGCTCTACGTCCCCGGTGCGGCTGCGCCCGCGCCGGCTGATCTCGTGCGGCTGGCTCCCCGGCTTTTTCATTTGCATGTGAAGGACGCGGTGCGGCGCGGGATCGCCGCGGTGAAGAGCGGCGAACTGGTCGCCCTCGGCACGCCCGTCGGTATCGGCGAGGTGGATTGGCGCGCGCATTTCAAGGTGCTGCGCGAGATCGGCTACGCCGGGTTGCTCTCGCTGGAGACGCATTGGCGGCTGGAAAAGATCGACGAGTCCTTGCTGCACCTGCCGGCGGGTCACGCGTTTTCGCATGGCGGTGAAACGGCGAGCCGCACGTGTCTGCATAATCTGAGGGCGCTGCTGGAAATCTAAATCAGGTTCGCCGGTTAAGATCGGGCGCCCGTCTTACGGGCGCTGTTTTTGCCGAGGCGTCCGCAAGACGGAAGCCCTGCATTTCGGTCCACGCCGAGTTCTTGACGGTGCCGCGCGGCGCCGGGCAAGCTGGCGGCGATGTCTCCCGAGAGTCTGCCGAAGAAAAAGAAATTACCGTGGCTCAAGCTCGCCGTGCTGGCGGTCGTGTTGCTGGGTGGGGCGGCGCTGTTGTTGCGCGGGGCGCACCCCCGGGAACTCGTCGATCAGGGGATGGCGCTGATCCGCGCGGCGGGACCAGGGGTGTTTTTTGCGGCGATGCTGATACTGCCGGCGCTGGGTGCGCCGATGCTCGGTTTCACGATTCCGGCGGGTGAAGCGTTCGCCCCGCAGCTCACGCTCGGCGGCGTCATCGCGGTGGCGCTTGTGGTGATCGCGCTGAATCTCGCGCTCACTTACTGGCTGGCGCGCTACGCCCTGCGGCCGCTGCTGACGAAGCTTGTCACCCGTTACGGTTACAATGTGCCGCGGGTGACTCCGGCCAATGCGCTCGTGGTGACGTTGCTGGTGCGGCTCACGCCGGGCCCGCCGCTTTTTGTGCAGGGCTACCTGTTGGGTTTGGCTGAGGTGCCCTTTAAACTCTACATGATCGTCTCGTGGCTCTGCGTCCTGCCGTGGTCGGTCGGGGCGATTATCATGGGGCGGGGGATCTTGAACGGAAACTTCAAGGTGGCGGCGACGGGCAGCGGCGTGCTGGTCGTGGCGGCGGTGGTGGTGCAACTCGTGCGGAAAAAATATGCCACGCGGGCGGACTGAGATCGAGCTGGGCGACGAGGACACGCGCGTCGAGAGCGTGAGCGCATTCACGCGGCGCGTGAAAACGCTGCTTGAGGATGGAGTGGGCGCGTCGTGGGTGCGGGGCGAAGTTTCCAACGTGAAGGCACAGGGCAGCGGTCACGTTTATTTTTCATTGAAGGATGCGGGCGCGCAGGTGAGCGCGGTGTTGTTTCGCGGAGATGCCCTGCGGCAGACCGTAAAGTTGCGCGATGGGCAGCAGGTCGTCGTTTACGGGCAGGTGAGTGTTTATGAGGCGCGCGGCCAATATCAGCTCATCGTGCGGCTCGTGATCGAGGACGGCGTGGGGCAGCTGCAACGGGAGTTTGAAGCGCTCAAGGCGAAGCTCGCGGCAGAAGGCTTGTTTGGCCCTGAAAAAAAACGGGCACTGCCGCCGTTGCCGGCATGCGTGGGCTTTTTGACGTCGCCCACGGGTGCGGCGGTGCAAGATTTTATAAGAATTATGGCGCGGCGGGGCTGGCGTGGGCGCGTGGTGGTGCTCCCGGCGAAAGTGCAGGGCGAAGGCGCCGCGGCCGAGCTGGTCGCGATGCTCGCCCTTGCGCAGGAGTTGAAAATTTTCGACCTGTTGGTGATCGGGCGCGGCGGTGGCAGCCTGGAAGATCTCTGGGCAT
Organism: Opitutaceae bacterium; assembly: GCA_014376585.1. Lineage (GTDB taxonomy): Bacteria > Verrucomicrobiota > Verrucomicrobiia > Opitutales > Opitutaceae > Tous-C4FEB. Next base: position 17,081 of record JACMRG010000378.1, read on the forward strand.
TTAACGAAGAGGCGCTCGTGCGCGCGGTGGCGGCGTGCACGGTGCCGATCATCTCGGCCGTGGGGCACGAGATTGATTTCACGCTCTGCGACTTCGCGGCGGACGTGCGCGCGGAGACGCCGAGCGCGGCGGCGGAACTTATCTCCAGTAAATTTGTGGAAGCGGCCGAGCGTGCCGAGCGGGCGGGTGACGCCATGGACGAAGCGCTTGAGCGGGCCATCGGCGAGGCGACCGAGCGGCTCGACCATGCGCGCTCGCGGCTGCGGCTCCTCGCGCCGGCGGCGCAGATCGAGCAGGGATTTCTGCGCCTGGATGATCTCGGGAACCGGCTGGTGGCGGCGTTGCGTGAGGCCGCGCAGGCACGCAGGCAACAGCTCGGCGAGACGCGGGCCGCGCTGGCGCGCGTCTCGCCGGAGTTTCGCGTGCAAACGGAGTCGCATCGGCTGCTCGCGCTCTGGAAACGCTTGCAGGCGGCGAGCCCCGTCTCGGTGTTGAACCGGGGTTTTGCCATCGTGCGCGACGAGGCCGGCCGGCCGGTGATGCGTCGTGAGAAGATCTCGTCGGGCCAGAAGCTCGCGGCGGAATTTGTCGATGGCTCGGTGAACGTGCGGTCGGAGTAGGGCGGTCCCACCGGTGCCGGCGGGAGGCCGACGCAATCAAGGGCGCGGAAAATTTCGCTTGGCGCGGGAACAAATATAATAATTATCAGGCCCAGTGTGCGGTTGACTGCGACCGCCCTGAACCCAAACCCCGTTACCTACCATGACCTCGTTCCCTTCCCACCGGGGGACTGCTACGGCAGCTTCCCGTTCACTCCGTTTTTTCGCGGCGACGACTGCCGCCCTCGCCGCACTCGTCGCATCCGCTCAAACCCCCACGGCGCCGGCCGCCAACGATGAGGTGTTGAAGCTCTCCGAGTTTCAGGTCTCCACTTCGGCCGACAAGGGCTACCGCGCCGGCAACTCCGTCTCGGCCACGCGCATCGACACGCCGATCAAGGATCTGCCGTTCGCCATCAGCGCGTTCACGCAGCAGTTCATCACCGACATCGGCGCGCGCGATCTCTTCGACGTTGTGCAATACGCGCCGAGCGTCACGAGCGCGGGCCGTGAGTTCAACGCCGGCAACGCCGTCTATGCGATCCGCGGCTTCGACCAGACCCCACAGCACAACGGCTTCGTGGGCGAGGGCTACGTCGATACGGTCAGCATCGAGCGCGTCGAGGTCGTGAAGGGCCCGTCGTCGGTCCTCTACGGCCAGGTCGCGCCCGGAGGCACGGTGAACTACATCACGAAGCGCCCCGGCACGAAGGCGTTTGCCACGGTGAACGCGCAGGCGGGCACGCAGAGTTTCTGGCGCACCTCGCTTGATCTCAACCAGCCGCTCGTGGGCCGGAAGGTGCTCTTCCGTTTCAACGGGGCGTTTGAAAATGGCTTCGAATACATCAAGCCCGGCCAACAGCGCACCACGGTGCTCGCGCCGGTCGTCACTTGGCGCATCACGGATCGCGTCGCGCTCACGCTGGATTACCAGTGGTTCTCCCGCCGCGAGACGCCGCCCTCCGCGCAGATCAAGCCCAACATCGAAATCGTCGGCGCGCTCCCCGCGAGCGGCATTCTCAGCGCGACGGGAGTGCTCATCAACCCCCTCGACAACAGTGATCCCGGCTTCCTCAGCTATTATCCCGTGGGCCGGAAATTCAATTACCTCTCGAATAACGACAATCGTTTTACCGACAACGAGACGCTCAATGCCGGGCTCACGGCGAAGCTTTCCGACCACTGGAGCGCGCGCGCCAACTTCAACTGGAGCAAGCGCCGCACCGCGCAGAAACTCACCGGCCTCGGCGCCGTGAGCATCACCGTGCCGACGAGCTACTACCCGGCCGGCGCCACCCTGCCGATCTCGGCCGCCAACTACCTGGTCGCCGCGCGCGCCTACGCGGCCGATGTGCTCAACGATCCGAACCTCGCGCTGCTCGCGCCGCAGGCCCAGCTCGGCCGGCGCAAGCGGTTGCAGGAAAATTTCGGCCACGCCAAAGCCTCGCAGGTCGAGCTCGCCGGCAACTACGCGTTATCCGGCATCAAGGTGAAGCCGCTCGTGGGCGCGCTCTACACCGAGTCGCGCGGCTTCAGCCGCCTGCGCTCGAGCCCGACGGCGCAATTCTTCCCCGTGTGGGACATCAAGAATCCCGCGACTTGGGACTCTAACACGGACTTCGACGTGACGGCGCAGCCGCTGACGACCAACACGCGCGCGGTCACCCGCAACAGCGCGGGCTACGCGATCCTCAACACGAGTTTCTTCGAGGACCGCCTGAGCGCGGTGGTGGGCGCGCGGTATAACCAATCCTCGGGCTCGACCGACAACTTTCTCAATCCCGCCGGCAATCTTTCCAAAGTCTCGACCAAGAAGACCACGCCGCAAGTCGGCCTCGGTTGGAAGCCCGTGCGCGATGTGATGCTCTACAGTTCCTACAGCCAATCCTACGTGCCCAACGCCGCCGCGCTCACCCAGGCCAGCGTGCCCATCGGCCCCGCCGCGCCCACGACCTCCGAAGGCTACGAAGTCGGCGTAAAGACGGATTTTCTGAACGGCCGCGTTTCGTCTACGGTCGCCGTTTTCCAGATTGACCAAAAAGACCGCATCCTGAATTTCAATTCTTTCAACGCCCTGGGCGTCACGGTCACCAACAGTCTTCAGGGCACCCTCGACCGCAGCCAGGGCATCGAGGCGGAAATCACTTGGTCACCGCTGGACAACTGGCAGGTTTACGCTAGCGGCGCGATGAACGACGTCCGCGTGAAAGAAGTGCCGAAGGGCGAGGAAGTCTTCCTTGGCGCGCACCCCGAAGGCACGGTCAAAGCCCTCTTCAATCTCTGGACGCGCTACTCGTTCGCCAACGATGCGCTCAAGGGTTTCTGGGTTGGCGCGGGTTTTAACCACACCGGCCGGAAGGCGCAGCGCACCAATAACCCCAAGCTCTTCCTGCCCTCCGAGACGCTCTGGAACTCCGCCGCCGGCTACGACTGGAAGCAAAACGGCCGGCCGATGAGCGTGGCGCTGAACTGGCAAAACATGGCCGACGTCGAATACTTCCCGGCCAACCAGCAGCGCGGGCTGCCCGGTCGCGCGGTGCTCTCGTTCACTGCGAAATACTGAGGCGCGAAATCCACTGCCCTCTTTAGCGATTCAGCCCGCCGTTCTGGCGGGCTTTTTTGCGCGATGACCCTCCGGGAATATCCCGCCGGTTGGGTTGCTCAAACCAACAGAACTCTTTCAATCCCCTTATCCAGATGCGCGCCCACCTTATTGCCTCTTTCCTGGCCCTGACGGCCGTAGCCACCTCTGCCGCCGATATGAAAACGAATCCCACGATGTCCTCTGCTTCGTCCGCCGCCAAAGACGCCCTTGAGTGCAAACCCGGCGAGAAATCCGCCTGTGGTCTGCCTTCCAATGTCGTGATCGATATGAGCAAGACGAAGGTCCAGCGCACCGACGCCGACTGGCAGGCGCGGCTCACGCCGATCCAATATCGCGTCGCGCGCAAACAGGGCACCGAGCCCCCATTCCAGAACGAGTATTGGAACAACCACGAAGACGGGGTCTATTTTTCCGTGTGCAGCGACACGCCGCTGTTCGACAGCCGGGACAAATTTGAGAGCGGCACGGGTTGGCCGAGCTTCACGAAGCCCGTTGAGAAAGCCTTCGTCGGCGAGACGACCGACAGCAGTCACGGTATGCGCCGCGTGGAAGTGCACTCCAATGTGGATGGCGCGCACCTCGGCCACGTTTTCGAGGACGGCCCCCGCGCCCAAGGCGGCCTGCGCTACTGCATCAACAGCGCCTCGCTCCGCTTCGTCCCCCGCAAAGCCTACGAGGCTTGGGTGGCGAAGAATGCCGCGCCTGCAGCGAAGTAGGTCAATTCGCGGCGGCTCACGGAGGGGCTAAACCTCTCCGACTCTTGATAGAGGTGTGCTCGTGCACACGTCCGCTAACGACTGTCCCTTGGTCGGCTCCGCTGTCCTTCATCCTAGGCCGTGTCTTTGAAAAGAAGTTCAGTATTTGAGCCAGATGAGGAGGCAAGAGAGGGAGACCATGGCGGAGAAGGTGGTGTGTAATTTTTCGTATCTGGTGGCGATGCGGCGGAAAGACTTGAGACGGGCGAAGA
>JACMRG010000379.1 GCA_014376585.1 Opitutaceae bacterium
AGGGTGAGGTCGAGCAGGGGCTTGGCGGTGGTGAGATCGGTGAGCTTGAGGGCGGTGATGCGGGCGCCGGCGGGAAATTCGCGGAGGGTGCGTTCGCGCCAGGCGGCGGGCGTGGTGGGCGTCTCAAGGCGAAGGATATCGGGGTTGACCGTGTAAACGAACGCCGCCCCGGCGACCCGAGCGTAGGCGTTGTTGTCGCGCTGACTGGCGAGGCCGAGCTGGAGAGCCACTTGAGAGTTGAGGGTCGAGGGTTGAGCGTTCGGAGCGGCGGCGGTGGGAAGCTTGGCGAGAGTGAGGGTGATTTCGCGTTCGGGTCGGGCGAAGCCCCAGTTCTCGGCATCGGCGGCGGTGGGCGCATCGCTGGTGAAGCTCAGCGCGGAAAGGAGGTTTAACTGTTCGAGGAGGCGGTGGACGGCGGCGCGGTCGGCGGGGAGCGTCTGCGGGGCGGCGTCACCGGTGGCCCGGCGGATGATCTGCCAGGCTGCCTCGCTGGTGGAGTTGGCGGAGGCTTCGAGGCGTTGCAGGGTGAGCGTGGGCTGACCGGGGGCGTTGGGCGCGCGGAGGGTGATGGCGGTGACGGCGCGGGGATCGAAATCGAGGATGCGTTTTTCGCGGAGATTTTCCTGCGCCTTGTCGAGGGTTTCTTGGAGGGATTTGGCGCCGGTGGGGATGGTGACGGTGAAGAGAGCGGCGCGGCCCTCGATCTGGCCGTAATAGTCGTTGGCGGATTTGGGGACGCGTTCGCCGAGCAGGAGGGTTTCGCGGCGGTTGTTGCCCTCGACGGTGATGCGGTAGGACGGGGCGGCGGAGGGGAGGGTGGCGGGTGGGTTTTCGGTGATGAAGATTTTGGCGCGAAGAGCGCCGAGGGCCCCTAGGGCGAGGTCGATGGCGTCTTTGTTGGCGCGAGCGACGATGGGGGTGTCGAAGGTCCAGCGGGGAGTGGCGGGATCGCGGCGGAGGGCGACGCGCGTGGTGTTTTGGATGCGGAGGGAACGGGCTTCGTAAACGGGAATGGTGAGGAGTGAGTCGGCCCGCAGCTGGTTGAGCGGGATCGCAAGGCTGTCGGCGAGGGCGCGGGGGACGACGTGGATGCGCTCGCCGTCGGGCGAAAGAAGATACAGACGGTTGCCGATCTTGGTGGTGTCGCCGAGGCGGAGGGTGGTGGTGAGCAGCGGGACGGTGGAAGGCGGGGTGTTGGCCGCGGCGGGCGAGGGGTCGGGCGTGTTGGTGAACGTCACGACAAGCTTGGGCTGATCGAGGCCGTAGTCGGCGAGGGACTGGCCGTTGGTCTTGAGGTCGGCGACGGCGAAGCTGGTTTCGTGATCGAGGATCTGGAGGTCGCCGATGATGCGGGAGACGGCGTTGGGGTTGGCCGGCCAGTCGAGGGGTTGGGTGAGTTGCCAGTTTTCGCCGACGCGGTTGAGGCGATAGCTGCCGCCGGGCGCGGTGCTGGTGACGGTCAGCGTGCGGATGTCGGCGGCTTCGGCGCCGAGCACGCGGCGGCGGGCTTCGAGGGAGGCGCGCTCGGTGCGCCAGTTGCGCTCGAATTTGAAGATGAAGAAGAACAGCGCGACGTTTAGGAAGAGGAGGACGAGCGTGACTTTGGTGCGCATTGGTCGGGGAGTTGAAAGTTGAAGGACGAAAGTTGAAAGATCGGAGGAGCGAGAAAGGGCCTTGCAGTCGGCTTTCAGCTTTCACCTCTCAACTTTCAACATTCTGATCAGTGGCGGCGGGTCCAGTAAACGGCGAGGCCGAGGAAGGCGGTGAGGCCGGGCAAGGCGAAGAGCAGGGCGTAGCGGAGTTTCGAGAGATCGGCGGCGCTGAGGGAAAGTTGGAAGCGCTCGATGGGGCGGGCGGGGATGTTGAGCTGGGTATCGCGATCAACGGTCCAATTCACGGCGTTGAGGAAGACGCTTTGATTGCCGACGTTCACGATGCGGGCGTTGGAGATGAGGTCGCCGCTGCCGAAGACGACGAGGCGGCCACCGCGCACACTGAAAGCGAGGCCCTCGCGGACGGCGACGCGTTCGGCCGCGGTGACGATCCCCAGGCGGTCCCTAGGCTCCATGCCGGGGATGGGGCGGATATCGACGCCGGGGTCGTAGCGGGGCACGCCCCGTTCGCGATAGCCGCGCTCGCCCCAAGCGCCCAGGGAGGTGGCGGCGAGGGTGAGGGTGGTGAGACCGCCCCCGATGGAGCGGCCGGGATCGGGGCGCACCGTGCGGGTCTCGCCGAGACGGAGGGTGAGGCCGTAGTTGATCAAGGTTTGCGTGATGGGATGCGGCTGAAAGGCGCCGATGATGAGGTCGCCGTCTTCGGTCATGTTTTCCGCGCCGGTATCGCAGATGACGTCGTCGTCAACGAGGGTGCCCCAATCGAGCAGGAGATCTTCGAGACCGTGCGTAGTTCGGGTGGACAGGAAAAGCAGGAGTCGCCCGGCGGAGTTGGAGAGATATTGGCGGAGCAGCTCCTGTTCTTTCGGTTTGAAGGGGCTCTGCGGGGCGACAGCGATGAGCAGGGCGGCTTTATCCGGGATCGAGCGGGCGACGGTGAGATCGAGTGTTTCGACGTCAAAATTTCGGGAGCGCAGGAGTTCGCGGATCGAAGAGAGGCCGCGGTTGGCGTCCGTGTCTTCGGGGCGCAGTTCGCCGTGGCCGGCGAGGAAGTAGATTTTTTTACGCTCGGGGCTGGAAACGTCGAGAAGGGCGGCGGTGAGGACCTGTTCACCGAGGAAGGCGGAGCGCTGGGTTCTGCCGTCTTTGTCGCGGACCATGCGATAGAGTTCGTCGATGGCGAGGGCGCGGGGTTTGTCGCCGGCGATCAGGAGAATAACGTCTGGCTGGTCGAGGCCGAGGGGTTCGGCTTCGCGGCGGTTTTGGTAGACGTCGATGTAGTCGACTTTGATGGCGCCGTTGGGATTGGCCTCGGCGGCGAGGCGGTATTCTTGGAGGAGGCCGCGGACCTCGGGGTTGTCGAATTCGTTCTTAAACGTGACGACGATGCGGACGGGGCGGGGGAGATTTTTGACGTAGGAGAGCGTCTCGGGGGAGAGGGAAAAGCGGCGGTCGCTCGTGAGGTCAAAGCGCCAGGGGTGACTACGCGCGAGGTAGTTGAGGCCGCCGACCAGGGTCAGCACGAGCATGGCCTGAAGCACGAGGTTGAACGTGCGGAGCCAGCGGACGGCGCGGAAGCTTTGGAAAGGGGAGGGCATTCGTTTCAGTTAAAAGATGAAGGGTGAAAGTTGAAAGTCATGGCCGGGCGACGGGAGCGACGTAGGTTTCCGAGGCTTTTAATTTTCAGCCGGGAGCTTTCAACTTCACTCACGAGTGCAGCAGTTTCGCCTCGACGCTGAGGATGCTGAAGATGAGGGCGATGGCGGTGCCGCTGAAATAGAAGAGGAGATGGCGGGCATCGATCACGCCACGGGTGAAATCATCGTAGTGGGAAAAGACCTGCATGTATTCGACGGCGGCCTTGGCGGGGGCGAGGCCGTCGCGGTTGAGGAAGGTGGCCTGGGCAAGCCAGCGGCCGCCGATGATGAGGGCGGCGAGCATGACAAAGGCGAGAATGCCGGCGACGGCCTGGTTGCGGGAGAACGAACTCGCGAAGACGCCGATCGCGATGAAGAGCAGGCCGGACACGGCGATGAAAGCGTAGCCGCCGATCAATGGGCCGGAATCGAGGAGGCGAGGATCGCTGGAGAATCGTTTCAGAATATAAAAAAAACCGCCGGTGGCGCCCCAGAGCGAAAGGTAGAGGGCGTAGGCGGCGGCGTATTTGCCGAGAACGACCTCGGTGGTGGTGACGGGGGTCGTGAGGAGGGTCTCGATGGTGCCGAGGCGGCGTTCCTCGGCGAGGCACTTCATGGTGAGGAGCGGCACCATGAAGAAGACGGGCAGGAAGAACGTGGCGAAGAAGACGTTGGCGGGCGAGGTGTCCTGCGGGGCCTTGGTGTAGGTTTCCAAAATGCCGGTGAAGATGAACCCCATGAAAAACAGGAAAGCCGTGGCGGCGATGTAGGTGCTCGGGCTCACGAGCAACATGCGCAGCTCGTGGCTGAGGAGGGTGAGGAAATGTTTCATGGACGCGGGCGGCGGGCGGAAAGTTGAGAGCTGAAAATTTGAGAGCGGAGAGAACGGAGGGCAGAGCGGCCCGGCGGCGAGCGCCGGCCTTACGCGGAGGGGGCGGGCGGTTTGGGGGCGGAAGGTTGTTTGGCGTCCCAGCTGCGGCGGGTGGCGGCGAGGAAGACATCCTCGAGCGTGGGACGGGCGCGGCTGAGCGCGCGCACGCGAAAATTTTGCGCGACGAGGCCGCCGAGAAGTTGTTCACCGAATTCCTCGTCGCGCTCGGTGCTCAGGGTGACGGTGGAGAAACCGGCGGGGTCGGCGTCGCCGGTGGCAGTGATCTTGAACGTGGGCTCAACGGTGGTGATGAGGGCGGGCAGCGTGGTGAGATCGCCGGCGACGGTGAGTTGATAGGTGGTGTGGCCGAGGACCTCGCGGCGGAGATCCGCGGGGGTGCCTTGGGCGACGACGCGGCCGCGGTTGATGATGAGGACGCGGTCACACGTCATCTCGATCTCGGGGAGAATGTGGGAGGAGATGATGACGGTCATGCGGCCGCGGAGGCCGGCGATGAGATCGCGGACGATGAGGATCTGGTGCGGATCGAGGCCGATGGTGGGCTCGTCCATGATGATGACGGGCGGCTCGGCGAGGATGGCCTCGGCGATGCCGACGCGCTGGCGGTAGCCTTTGGAAAGCTGGCCGATGATTTTATGGCGGACGCGTTTTAGGTCGCAGAGTTCGAGGACCTCGTCGATGCGGGCGCCGAGTTTGCGGCGGGCGATTTCCTTGAGGCGGCCGCGGAAGTAGAGGTATTCGCTGACGCGCATATCCTCGGGGAGCGGGTTGTTTTCCGGCATGTAGCCGATGAGGCGTTTAACGGCGTCGGGTTCGGCGGCGACGGAGTGGCCGCAGATGCGGACCGTGCCGGAATTGGCCGGCAGGTAGCCGGTGAGGATGCGCATCGTGGTCGATTTGCCGGCGCCGTTGGGGCCGAGGAAACCGATGATCTCGCCGCGGGCCACGGTGAAGCTGAGGTCGGCGACCGCGGTCATCCCGGCGTAGGATTTGACGAGGTGTTCGACTTCGATGGCGGGAGGAAGCGGTGCGGACATTGAGAGAAGGCGGAGAGCGGAGAGTCCAGAGCTGAGAGACGGGAAGGGCGGAGGGCGAGCGGTTAGGCGGGCGGCGTCTTCTCGATTGTGACCTCGCCGGCGCGGAAGCGTTGCGTGCGACCGCGGGCGTTTTTAATTAGGAGGGCGCCGTCGTCATCGACCCCGAGGACGGTGCCGGGGTGGCGGTGAGTGCCTTCGAGAACGGTGACCGCGCGGCCACGGAGGACGTCGTAACGGTGCCAGAGTTCGGCGAAGGTTTTGGTGTAGTCGCCGTCGAGGAAACGCTGGTAGGCGAGGAGGACGCGGCCGATGACGGCGGCGGTGAGGCGGTTGAAATCGAGGGTGTGGCCCGTGAGCTCGGCGAGGGAGACGGCGCGCTGGCCGAGGTCGTCGGGCCAGTCGGCGGCGAGGCTGTTGAGGTTGAGGCCGAGGCCGAAGACGAGGTCGCGGATCTGGTCGGCATCGACGCGGGCCTCGGTGAGGAGGCCGCCGGCTTTGCGGCCGTCGAAGAGGAGATCGTTGGGCCACTTGAGACCGGGTTTGAGGGGGGTGGCGTTGGCGATGAGTTCGCAGAGGTTGAGGCCCATCCAGAGAGTGAAGGGCGTCATGCGCGCGGGCTCGAGCTGCGGGCGGAAGGCGAAGGAGACGTAGAGGTTGCCGTTGGCGGGGCTGTGCCAGGGGCGGCCGAGGCGGCCGCGGGCCTTGGTCTGGCGGCGGGCGACGATGGCGAAGGGGGCGGCGCGGCCGGCGGCGAGCTGGCGGGCGGCTTCGTCGTTGGTGCTATCGGTCTCGTCGAGAACGGTGAGCGTGAAATCGCGCGGGCGGATTTTCAGCTGGGTTTCGATGAGGGTGGCGTGGGCGTGGGGCGGGGCGGAGACGAGGCGGTAGCCGCGGGCGTGGCCGGTCTCGATGACGAAGCCGGCGGCGCGGAGTTTTTCAAAATATTGCCAGACGGCGACGCGGCTGACGCCGAGTTTTTTGGCGAGATCACCGCCCGAGACCCAGCCCGTCTGGCGCGCGAGGAGGGCGCGGATGACGGTGTGTTCGGGTGACGGCATGGTTCGGGCGGGGCGAGAGGGGCGAGAGGGGCGGGAGGCGAGGGGGAGGACGGGAGGGCGGAGGGAGAAAGATTGAGAGAAAGAGGAAAGAGAAAGAGGGGCGGAGTGTGGGCGAAGGTGGGAGGTTGAAAAAGGGGCGGGCGGGGTGCAAGGTGGCTCCATGACTTTTGCGGAATTTAATCAGTCGGTGGCCGGCGGTGGGGCGATGCCGGCGGCGGGTGTGAGCGGGGCGGTCGCGGCGCTTTGGCATGATGCGCGGAACGACTGGGAGGCGGCGCACGAAGCGGCTCAGGCGGACAAGAGCAAGGCGGGCTCGTGGGTGCATGCGTATCTGCACCGGAAGGAAGGCGATGCGGGTAATGCGGGTTACTGGTATGCCCGGGCGGGGCGGCGGATGCCGGCGGATGGTGTGACGCTCGCGGCGGAATGGGAGGCGATGGCGCGGGAGCTGACGGAGGGTTGAGCGACGGGCGCAGTTAGTGGTGGCGAGGGGCGGGGCCTGGGGGGCGGCAGGGGGAGGGGAGTTTGCCGCGAAGAGGCGCACGAGGCGCAAAAGAAAAGGCGAGGACGAGTCTGGTGCGGAAGGTGGGCGGAGGGTGTGAGCGGCGCGGTGTGGACGCCAACGGACCGGGGTCGCAAATAGATTTGCTCCTACCGGGAACGTGGTTGGCTAGGTTCCGGGGCCGAGGAGCGCCTGAAATCGACCCGTCTGAAGGTTTGGTGCGTTTCGTCTTGAGCCTTGGCGCGGGCACTGGGCGAGGTGATCAGATTGGTGAGATCTTCCATCTCGGCTTTGCGCTCAAGGCGGAAATTTTCCTCAAGCATCGTGAGCGCCACGCCGTCATTGAGGAGCGAGGGTGGGCCGAGACGTAAACCGGGATTAAGTTTGTAGCCCTGTTCGAGGCGGCCGTTGCGGGTGAGGGGTTCGCGCTCTTTAAATGCGGGGGCTTTGGGCTCGTTGATGATGTAATCGGGGAGGCGGACGATGCCGTTTTTAGGTTGGTCGCTCACGCGAGTTTCGGTGGCGCGGGTGCCGGTTTCGGTGGAGGCCGGTGGGACGAACTTCGGGGCGGTGGCGCTGAGGCGGGCGGCGGTGGTGGCGGAGATGCCATTGGTGTGGACTTCGGAGGTGACGACGATGTCGGGGGCGGCGGCGGTCGCAGGCGTGGTGGAGGTGGGGGTGGTTTGGGCGAGGGCTACGCTGTTTGGATAAAGTGCGGCGACGAGACAGAGGGAGGGGAGGACGCGACCAATCATGGGCTTCATGGGAGGGCGGATTTGAAAGTGGGGTGCGGACGGGGTGAACAGTTACCGATTACAAAAAAGCCCCGACGGGGTCGGGGCTGAGAGGTTACTTTTTATTCTGCCAGCCGAAATCATCGGTGCGCATCGTGGTGGCTTGGATGTCGCGCTTGATGTAGGCGCCTTGTTCTTTGTCGCGGGCGCTGATCATGGCGGCGGCGTCGTTGAGGTCACCGATGTTTCTGAGACGTTCGTCCTCGGTGTATTGGGCCAGGGCGCGTTGCTCCTGGGTCTGGCCGAAGATCGGAATCGTGAAGCGATTGAGGGCGCGGCTGGCTTCGGTGGAATATTTCTTCATGGCGATGTCGGCCATACCTTGCTGGGTGTTGATATCGCGCTCGCGGAAGACGGGGGGGCGGGAGTCGCGGACGACGTAGTTGGGCAGGCGGACGATGCCGTTCTTGGGCTTGTCGGTCTCGCGGAGGTCGGGCTGTTCCTCGATGGGCTTGGGCGGCGGCGCGGGCTTGGGCGGATTGTATTTTGGCATCGCGGCGGCGA
>JACMRG010000380.1 GCA_014376585.1 Opitutaceae bacterium
ACAGCAAACGCCTCGTCGCCCAGTTTATGCGCGCCACCCAAACGGGCGACGTCGCCGGTTTCACCCGCCTCCTCACCGAGGGTGCCGTGCTCCCTTCCGGCGGCGGCGGCCTCGCCCGCGCCGCCCTCCGTGCGATCCTTGGTCGCGACCGTATCACACGTTTCATTCTCGATATCCTCGCCAAAAACGGCGCCTCCCCCGCAATCCACGCGATCACGATCAACGGCGATCCCGGCCGCGTGAAGAGCGACGCCAACGGCCTCACCGACGTTTTCAACTTTGAATTCGCCGACGGTAAAATCTGCGCGATCTACATTGTCGGCAATCCCGCGAAGTTGCGCCATCTCGTTATCCCGCTCGCGCCCCCTTCGTCGCCCGCCTAGCCCTTCACCCGCAGGAAGCCCGACGTCTTCAACCAATCGCTCACGCGATCCGGCCAGCTCGTCACATCGTTCTCCGTGCGGCGCAGCCCATAGCCGTGGCCGCCCCGCGGGTAGAGATGCATCTCCGCCGGCACCTTCGCATTTTTCAGCGCGAGGTAGTAAAAAAGCCCCGTCTCCACGCGCACCGAGTCGTCTTCCGTCTGCGCGATAAACGTCGGCGGCGTGTTGGTTTCGCTCACGGGCAACTCCGGCGCGATCACGTCGTTTTTCTCTTTCACGGTCAGATACGCGGGATAAATCAGCACCGTGAAATCCGGCCGACAGCTCACCTTGTCCGCGCCATCCACGGCGGGATAAGTGCGCGTGTCGTGCTGATTGCTCACCACGGCCGCGAGATGCCCGCCCGCCGAAAAACCCAGCACGCCGATCCGTTGCGGATCGATACCGAACTCCGCCGCACGCGATCGCACGAGCCCGACCGCGCGCTGCGCGTCCTGCAGCGGCGCCGCGTGTCTCTCTGAACCCGCGCGTTTCGGCACACGGTATTTCAGCAGCACCGCGGTTACGCCGATCGAGTTGAACCACTCGCAGACTTCCGTGCCCTCGATATCCATCGCCAGAATCGAGTAGCCGCCGCCCGGCATCACAATCACCGCCGCGCCGTTGGCTTTTCCGCGTTCCGGTGAATAGACCGTGATCGTCGGGCTGGAAACATTACCGATCCGAACCACGGCCTTGCCCGCGACCGCGCGGTCCTTGGGCTTGGTGGTGTCCGCCTCCGGCGGCAGCTCCCCGGTTTCGCCCGGCGCACGACCGGGCCAGAGTGGAATCGGTGGGGAAACCGCGGCGGAACTCGCGAGGGCCGCCGCACCAAGACAAAGCGCCACGAGGAAATTTTTACGTAGGCCGATGAATAACATTCCGGGGAAGTGGTTGGGGCTGAGCGAACTTCTCGCAAAAGCATCCGCGTCCGCAAGCGCAACCTTACCACCGCAGCCTTGCCGGTAATCCGGCGCCCGCGCCAGTTTTGCACCGTGATTTCGCACGTCGCAGCCTTCTCCTGACATGTCCTCCGCCCCTCTACCCCGTCGCGACTTTCTTCAACTGGCCGGCGTGGGCCTGCTAGCTGCGACCTTCGGTGATAAGCTGTTCGCCGCCGCGCCGCCATCCGACGCACCCGGACCGTTCGTGCTCTCCCACGAGGGCAGCGGTCGCGCCACCGGCTATGGCGAGGCGAGCAAGATCATCACCGCCGCGGGCAAGACCCACGTCGCCTGGCTGGACGCCGATGCTGAAAAGTTCCGCGTGCGCGTCCGCACCCTCGACCTCGCGACCGGCGCATGGTCACCCACGGTCGATATCGGTCCCGCCCACGACAACCACGGCGGCCCGGCGCTCACCATCGATAGCAAGGGCTACCTCCACATCGTTTATTTCCCGCATCACCGTCCGTTCCACTACCGCCGTTCGTTGCGACCGCACGACACCTCGGCGTGGTCTCCGGAAATTGAGTTTGGCGAAAGTCTTTCCTACCCCGTGGTGTTGGTCGGCCCCGACGACACGATCTACATGACGTGCCGCCGTTACTACGAGGCCGTCGATCATCTCAACGAAATGGAGTTTTGGAAAAAGCCCGCCGACGGCGAGTGGGCCCGGCAACGCGTCGTGCTGCGTTCCCGCCACCTCGCCTACGTGCAATTTCAGGACTCGCTCGCATGGGGTGCCGATCACCGCACGATCCACCTCAGTTGCCGCATCTACGAGACCGCCCCCGTCAAAGGCGCCAAGCCCATCGAAACCCTCGGTTACCTGCGGAGTCCGGACCTGGGCATCACTTGGCAGAAACTCGACGGCTCGCCCGTCACTCTCCCCGCCACCGCCGAAACCGTCGAAATCCTCGCCCGCGGCGGCGCCGACACCGGCCGCACCCTCTCCGCCGGCTCCCTCGCCGTTGATCCCAAAGGTGTGCCCCACCTCCTCCACAGCGTTCGCGAAAACGGCATCGGCCGCACCTACCTCGCCACGCCCGCGCCCGGCGGCGGCTGGACGCGCCGCGATCTCCAGAAATTTCTCCCCGCCGCGTGGCGGGATCACGACTTCGTGATGATCGGCGCGATCACTTTTAGCCCGTCGGGCCGCGCGACCATCATCGGCACCCTCGCCAAACTCGGCCCCGGCGAAGTCGATTGGGCGCACCCGAGCAATGAGATCGTGCGCCTCTGGTCCGACGATGGCACGCGCACGTTCCGAAGCGAAGTCCTCAGCCCCATTGATCCCAAAACCCCTCATTGGCTGCCGAATCTTGAGCGTCCCACCGGCCACCACGCCATCCCAGAGGAACCTGGAATCATCTACCTCGCCGGTGGCGCCGGCAGCGGCCTGAAGGACCTCGCGCTCAACAATCAGGTCTGGTGGCACCGGTATAACTAAGTCGGTCGCGCGCATCCCGCGCCGCGATTCCAGACTGTCCGCGCCCACGTTTCGCATCTCGCGACGTCGGCCCGCGTCTGGCGTATTAACCCCATTTTTCCATGCGCCTTCTCTGCCTTCCTCTCCTTTTCCCGGCCGTCGCTCTCTCGCTAACGGCCGCCCAGCCCGCCGCCTCCCCGCTCCGCTCCGATTGGATTGATCCCGACACCGGCCATCGCGTCATCCGCCTCTCCCCCGACACCGGCGGCTCCAGTCTCTATTTTCACCAAAACGGTTACACCCCCGAAGGCGACAAGCTCGTCATCAACACGCCCCACGGCATCGCCACCGTGGACCTCTCCACCCTCGGCGCGTCCCCGCCGAAGCTCGAAATCGTCGCGCCCGACACCCGCATCATCGCCACGGCTTGGCGCACCCGCGAAGCCTACGTCCGCCGCGGCGACGCCATCGTTGCCATCCACCTCGACACCCAAGCCGTCCGCGAAGTCGTTCAACTCCCCGCGCCCGCCCGCGTTCGCGGCGGCCAGTTCGCCCTGAATTGCGACGAGACGCTCCTCGTCGGCATCGCCCCTGATCCCGACGGCAAGGTCATTCCGCGCACCCCGCCCCCCGGCGGCGCCGGCGGCACCCTCGAAGCCTCATGGGCCGCGGGCACGCCGAAGATGATCTACACCGTCCACCTCAAGACCGGTGAGTTCAAAGTCCTCCACCGCGAAAACGACTGGACCAACCATCTTCAGTGTTCGCCCACCGATCCTCTGCAAATTCTCTTCTGTCACGAGGGCCCATGGCATTTCAACGACCGCACCTGGACCCTCCGCGCCGACGGCACCCCCGCCCGCCTGCTCCACGCGCGCACCATGAACATGGAGATCGAGGGCCACGAGTTCTTCAGCTCAGATGGTAAAATGGTTTGGTATGATCTCCAGACGCCGCGCAGCACCGTCTTCTGGCTCGCCGGTGTCGATCTCACCACCGGCCACCGCACGTGGTATAGCCTCCGGCGCGACGAATGGTCCGTCCACTACAACGTCTCTCGCGATGGCCGTCTCTTCGCGGGCGACGGCGGCGGCCCCGGTAGCGTCGCGACGCAATCACCCGACGGCATCCGCCTCGACCCGCCCGGCAACGGCCAATGGATCTATCTCTTCCGCCCCGCCCTCGTCCGCGGCAGTTCTTTCCGCGACAAAAAAGACCTCATCGACATCGGCGTCCTCAAGTCCGAACGCCTCGTGAATCTCGCGCATCACAGCTACAGCAAGGAAACCGGCGTCGAGCCCAACCTCACCTTCACGCCCGACGGCAAATGGATCGTTTTCAGCGGCAACTTCGACACCAACCCCGGCGACGGCAAGAAAGCCACGACCCACACCTACGCCGTCGAAATCGCGAAAACGCCCTCGCCCCGCTAAGCCGGTTCACCTAACTCCTCGGCGTTCGAAGTTCAGCCCCACCCCCAACCCCTTCCCTCCATGCGCCGTTCTCTCACCGTCCTCGCGCTTCTCCTCGCCGTCTCCGCCCGCGCCGCCGAACCCATCGCGTCCGCCCCGCTCCTCGACAAAGCCGGCAACCCCGCCGGCACCCGCACGCTCGCCATCGGAGACGCCGCGCCCGACTTCGCCCTCCCCGGCATCGACGGTCGCACCTACAAGCTCGCCGACTTTGCCGGGCCCGACGTGCTCATGGTTCTCTTCACCTCCAACCACTGCCCCACTTCACACGGCATTGAGCAACGTCTCGCCCAACTCCGCGCCGACCTCAAAGGCCGCAGCTTCGGCCTCCTCGCCATCAACCCCAATCACCCCGAGGGCCTCAGCATCGATGAGCTCGGCTACGGCGAATACACGGACTCTTTCGCCGACATGACACCTTACGCCAAGAGCCTCGGCTGGGATTTTCCCTACCTCTACGACGGCGACCAACAACTCATCGCCCGCGCCTACGGCTGCCTCGCGACGCCCCACGTGTTCATCTTCGATAAGGCCCGCCGCCTCCGTTACGCCGGCCGCTTCGACGATTCGCGCTTCCGCGACGAAGCGACCGTAAAATCCCCCGACGCCCGCAACGCGATCTTCGCCCTCCTCGACGGGAAACCCGTGCCGGTCGAACTCACCAAGCCGCACGGTTGCTCGACCAAGTGGCGCGAGAAACACGCGACCAACGTCAAAGCGGAAACCGCGTGGACCAAGATCCCGGTGAAGATCGACTCCATCGACGCCGCCGGTGTCGCCGCCCTTCGCGCCAACCCCACCAAAAAGGTCCGCCTCGTCAACGTCTGGGCGACGTGGTGCGCCCCCTGCGTCGAGGAATTTCCCTCGCTCGTATCGCTCTCGCGCCAGTTCGACCGGCGCGACTTCGAACTCGTTTCCATCAGCCTCGACGTCGCGAAAGACGAACCCAAAGCCCAGACTTTCCTCCAAAAACAGGGCGCCGGTCTCACCAAGGCTTCACAAGCCTCCGTCACCAAGGAAGGCCGCAAGACCAACCACTACCTCTTCACCGGAGCGAACCAGGACGCGCTCGTCGCCGCCCTCGACCCCGATTGGCCCGGCCCGCTCCCGCACACCGTGCTCATCGGCCCCGGCGGCAAAATCCTCTGGCGGCACAATGGCATCATCGACCACACCGCCGCCCGCGCCGCCATCGTCGCCGCGCTCGGGGACCATTACACCCCGTAGTTCCGGGTTGAGCCCGGCGCTCCGCCTCCGGCCTTCGCGCACCAAAAACACGACGGCGCGCGAAACTCGGAAAGCCAAAAGAGAACGGGGCCTTCTTTTCGCGAGCTTTCACGCCTTTCGCGGGCACCCTCCCCTCTCCGGCCCACACCCTGCTTTGCCTCTCCATTCCTCCATGCGCTTCGCTCCCCCCGCCCGCCTTCTTCTCCTCGTCCTCACGCTCACCGCGTCACTGCCCGCCGCCACCGTCACGCTCACCGATGCGACCGTCGTCCAGCTCCAAGCCGCGATGACCGCCGGCACCATCACCTCCGAAAAGCTGACCCAGCTCTTCCTCGCCCGCATCGACGCCTACGAAAAAGCCGGCCCCAAACTTCACGCGATCATCACGCTCAACCCCAGGGCCCTCGACGAAGCCCGCGCCCTCGACGCCGAACGCAAGGCCGGCAAAATCCGCGGCCCCCTCCACGGCATTCCAATTCTCCTCAAGGACAACATCGACACCGCCGACCTCCCCACCACCGGCGGCTTCTACGCGCTCCGGGATTCTATCCCGCCGCAGGACGCCGAGCAGACCCGCCGCCTTCGCGTCGCCTGCTGCGTGATCATCGCCAAGGCCAACCTCAGCGAATTCGCCAGCGGCGCGGCCATCAGCACGCTCGGCGGTCAGATCCTCAATCCCCACGTCCTCGACCGCACACCCTCCGGCTCCAGCGGCGGGACCGGTGCCGGCATCGCCGCGGGCTTCGCCGCCTTCGGTCTTGGCACCGATACCGGCGGCTCCATCCGCGGCCCGTCTTCCTCCAACGGCATCGCCGGCCTCAAGCCCACGCTCGGCCTCAACGGCCGCGGCGGCATCATCCCCCTCTCGCTCGCCCTCGATACCGTCGGCCCCATGGCCCGCAACGTCGCCGGCCTCGCCCCCGCCCTCAACGTCATGGCCGGCCCCGACCCCCGCGATCCCGCCACCGCCGCCAACGCCGGCAAAATCCCCGCCGATTATACCGCCGGCCTCCGGCCCGACGCCCTGCGCGGCGCCCGCCTCGGCCTCCTCCGCGATTTCATGAAAATCGACTCCGGCGTCGATGCCGTCATGGAAACCGCCGTCGCGATCCTCCGCCGAGCCGGCGCCACCGTCGTCGAAATCAAACTCCCGCGTTTCGTCCTCGGCGTGAACAGCGGCCTCTACCTCGCCATCCGCGATCCCGAGTTTCGCGCTCAAATCGAAGGCTACCTCGCCACGCTCTCGCGCAAGGATCTGCCGAAAACTCACGACGAGATCATCGCCCTCTCCGAGAAAATCACCGAGCCCACCAAGGAGGGCTGGGTGCCCAACAAGAATCGCCTCGAAGCGTATCGCCGGGAGAAAAAAGCCGGCACGCTCGACGACAAGCCCTACCACAGCGCCCTCGAAGACGGCCGCAAAATCGTCCGCGAAAATCTCGAATGGATCATCGCCCGGGAAAAACTCGACGCCTTCATCGTCCCCACCTCCTCGCGCCCACCGCGCCTCATCAAAGAAGCGGACGCCCCGCCCTCCACCGCCACGGTGAACAACGGTTCCGCCGCCCACCTCGGCAACCTCAGCGGCTGGCCCGATCTCATCGTCCCCGCCGGCTTTACTTCGGACCCCGTGCTCCCCGTGGCCCTCTCCTTCATCGGCCCCGCCTTTAGCGAACCGCGCTTGCTCGCGCTCGGCTACGCGTTCGAACAAGCGATGCCCGCCCGCATGTTGCCCGTCACCACCCCCGCGCTCGCAGGCGAGACGATCACTTACTGATTCCGATCAGCTACCGAACCACCGTGCGCCGGGATCACACTCCCCGTCTCCTCGCTGCTCCCGCCACACAGCCATGACACTTTCCGCGATATCGCCAAAAGCGCCCGAAGCGCGGAAATCCTTCGAAATAATCAGCTCCGCGCGTGGTAACGCGCGACCGCTACCGCAGCATAGCTCCCGATCTCGTCGCCGAGCACCGCCGGCAAAATCTCGCAGCTGCGCACGCTCCCCGGCAGCGCCTCTCGCGCGAGCGCTTCCTTCATCGCCGGCGCGATGAACCGCTCGCACCGCGCGTAGATACTGCCGATCACGATGCGCTCTGGATTCAAAACATCGACGAGCATCGCGAGCGCCTCGCCGAGCCGCTCCCCCACACCACGCCAGATTTCCAAAGCCAGCTCGTCGCCGGCCGCCGCCGCCTCGCCGACTAGACGCGCCGTCAGTTCGTCCGCCGTCTTTCCTTTAAGCACGCTCGGTCCGCCAAATTCTCCCATCCGGCGCCGCGCGATCTGCGCAATCCCACCGCCCGAGCAAAATCCTTCGAACGACCCGATCTTCCCGTAGCCCACGGGGCCCTCCGCCGCGAGCCGCAGATGTCCGACCTCGCCCGCATTCCCATTGGCTCCTTCATAAAGTCGTCCATCGAGAATCAGGCCCGAGCCCATCCCCGTGCCCATCGTGAGAAAAATCATGTGGCGGCAGCCCTTGCCCGCGCCGAACTGCCACTCCGCAAGGGCGCAGGCATTGGCGTCGTTCATCAAAAATGCCCGTCCGCCGAAACGCCCCGTCAACTCCGCGCAGATCGCGATGCGGTCCCACCCCGGCAAATTCGGCGGCGATAGGATCAGCCCGCTCCGAGCGTCCAGCGGTCCCCCGCACGACACCCCAAACAACGTGTCCTTCGTCGGGCGCAGCGCGGCGACTTCCGCATAAATCCGCGCGAGCGTGCCCTGCACATCCATAGTCGCAAACCGCGCCACTTCACGCACGCGCTCGGCGCCTTCCGGCACGCTGATTGCGCATTTGGTGCCGCCGATATCGATGCCGATGATGGGGATCATGAAATTGGATTTGGGGGTCATCTGTGCTTTGAAGCCCGGGCTGGCGCTGGCAAGCTGCATTCACTCTCATGCCTCTTTCCCCTCTGCCATCCGGCTTCCTCCCTATGAAATTCCGCGTCGCCCCCGCCGTTCTCCTGCTCCTCGCGTTCTGCGGCGGCGCCTGTTCAAAACGCGAAACCAAGGTCGAGGCCGGCAATCGCACGCAGTCGCTCCACATCGGCAATCTCGGCGAGCCAAACGATCTCGATCCCCACATCCCCGACAGCCAAAACACGGGCGCCGTCGTCATGGCCTTCTTCGAGGGGCTCACCCAATACGATCCGAAAACCAGCGAACCCGTGCCCGCCGCCGCCGCGCGCTGGGAGGTCTCCGCCGACAGCCTCACCTGGACCTTCCACCTGCGCCCTGCGGCGAAATGGTCCAACGGCGACCCGCTCACCGCCGCCGACTTCGTGTTCGCCTACCAGCGCATGCTCTCGCCGAAACTCGGCGCCGAATACGCCTATCTGTTGTTCACGTTGAAAAATGGCGAGGCGTTCAACACCGGGAAAATCACCGACCCCGCGCTCATCGGCGCCCGCGCCGCCGACCCCCACACCCTTGTTCTCACGCTCGACCATCCCGTCCCTTACCTCCCGACGATGCTCTGCCACACCTCTTGGTATCCGCTGCATCGCGCGACCATCGAGAAATTTGGCCGTTGGGACCAGCGCGGTTCCGCTTGGACGCGCCCCGGCAATCTCGTCGGCAACGGCTACTTCACCCTGGCCGAGTGGAAACCCAACCAATACGTGCGCGGCGTCAAAAGTCAGACCTACTGGGACCGCGACGCCGTGAAACTCAGCGAGGTCTTCTTTTATCCCATCGAGAGCGAAGACGCCGAGGAGCGCACCTTCCGCTCCGGTCAGCTCCACGTCACCAGCACCATTCCGATCTCCAAAATCGCCGTTTACGACAAGGAGCATCCCGAGCTTTTTCACCCCGAGCTCTTCCTCGGCAGTTATTTCTATCGCTTTAACGTCAACGTCCCCCCCCTCAACGACGCCCGCGTGCGCCGCGCCCTCGCGATGGCCATCAACCGCGACCAGATCGTGCGCGATGTGAGCCGCGGGCACCAGTTGCCCCCAAGCAATTTCAGCCCCCCCAATCTCGCCGGCTTCACCGCCACCGCGCGCGTTCCCCAAAACCTCGCCGCCGCGCAAAAACTCCTCGCCGAAGCCGGCTTCCCCGGCGGCGCTAGGTTTCCAAAAATGGAAATCCTCATCAACACCAATGAAGGCCATCGCCTGATCGCCGAAGCCATCCAGCAGATGTGGCGCAAAGGCCTCGGCATTGAGGTCGGCATCTACAACCAAGAGAGCAAGGTTTGGGCGACGTCGATGCGTGCGCTCAACTACTCCATCGCGCGCTTCGCGTGGATCGGCGACTACCTCGATGCGAGCACGTTCCTCGACATCATGGCCAGCGACAGCGGCAACAACCAGACCGGCTGGAAAAACGCCGAATACGACCGGCTGATCGACGCCGCGAAACGCACCGCCGATCCCGCCCAGCGTCTCGCGCTCTTCCAACGCTGCGAAGCGATCCTCGCCGAGGAGTGCCCCATCGCGCCGATCTATTTCTACAGCCGCAACAACCTCCGCCTGCCCGTCGTCAAAGGCTGGTATGGCAACCTCCTCGATTTCCATCCGCTCAAAGGAGTCTATCTTGCGCCTACCGGCGCGAAATAACGGTGCCGACCGCACGTCGACCGGTTCGATCTAGCCCACGCCGCCGGCCGGGAGCCGGCCCGAGCGAGATCGGCGACCGCTAATCAGAGCTTCAACGTGAGTTGGAAATTATAGCTGATGGGTTGCTTCAACGCGAAGGAGATGGGGACCGTCTCCCGCGCCGGCGACGTGTAATCGCCGCCGACCGGCCGCAGCGCCGAGGCCGTCTGCGCGATGGAGGAATACTGCGGTCCGCGGTCGTTCAGCAGATTATTGATGACCAGATTTGCCTGCAGCTCGCGGCGGTTCTTCAGCCGCCACGTGTAGTTCAGCGTCGTGGTGACGATGTAATAATCCTCCGGCGTATAAACCGGCGTGTAGGCATTGACGGCGGGATTGTCGATGGCGCGGAGGGGATTCGTCGGATCGACGATCGTGTCGGACCCCCGTGAGCCGATGATCTGCTTGGCGCGGTAGCGCACGCCGGCACCGAGGCGGAGCCCCTTGAGCCGGGTGGCCTGGAGGGTGTAATCGGCGAACAGGTTCATCACGGGCTGGTCTTGGCTGCGGCGTTTGCCGTCCACGATGTTTTGGCGGAAGGCGACGATGTTGTTGTAGGCGTTGGCCGCGTTGGTGGCGTCGGGCGACCGTTCGTTGATCGGGATGGAGAGGTCCACGCTGGCGACGTTGTTGGTGCTGATGAGCACGCCGGCATCGGTGGCGATCTGCCGGAAGAGGGCGGCGTTTTTGTCGATGTAGGCCTTCACATCGGGATAGAGATTCGACTCATACACTTTGGGGAAGCTGAGACTGCCCGTGAGGCGAAATGCTTTCGATGGATTGTAGACCACTTCAAATTCCAGGCCGTTGCCCGAGCGGGTCCGGATGTCCCGATATTGCGCGGGCAACAGGCCGGCGCCGCGGATGTTGCCGCCGACGGGACTGAGATCGCCGACGATGTTGGAATTGTAGAGCGCGTTGAAAAAATTCGGCCCGTCCTGCGAGATCGCGCCGTTGATCTCCTCGGTCTGGTAATAGGTGAAGTTGAGGTTCAGGCGGTTTTGGAGGAGTTCCAGCCGCAGGCCGTAGTCGGTGCCTTTTGAAACCGTCGGGTCGAGCTGGCGGCCGTCGATGCGCACGATGTTGCCCGGGGGATTGAAGGTCTCGGCGAAGTTGATGGAAGGATTGAACCAGCTCGCGAGATGGATGACCGAGCCCACGGAGCGCGTGATCTGGCTACCCTTCACGGGGGGCGGGTTGTAATCGTCCTTGAAACGGTCGCCGGCGAAGAGGGGATTGCGGTCGCCGTTGGGCGCGATGCGCGGGCGGATGGCGGCCTCGATCGGGGGGCCGACGGGGTTGCCGGCGGCTTCGCGCTCGCGGTAGGTCAGGCCAGAGTAGTCCGCGGGCGCCGAAGGCCGCAGCGTCCGCGAATCGCCGTCCCAATTGAGCGGGTAGTCGCCCTTGTCGATCTGCTGGCGGGTGCGGAAATTGAAGGAATCGTAGCGGACGGCGCCGAGCACGATGAGGCGGTTCTTGAAGAACTTCGCGTTGAGCGAGCCGAGCACGTATTTGAAGTTCGAGGTGTTGATCGCCTCGGTGTCGCGGCGGGAATTGTCGATGACCCACTTCGGCTGGATCATGGTCGAGGTCGCGGTGTTGGGGTCGATGTAGGCGATCATGCCGAGCGCGGGATCGGGGATCGGGCGGCTGCTCTGGTTCCAGTAGCGGCGGATGCGGACGTTCTGGGTCGCCGGGCTGGAGAGGAAGCCCCAGATGCGTTGGTCCGTCCCCTGGGCGACACTGAGGTAACGGTAGCTGGAAGTATCGCGGCCCTCGTTGATGCCGCCGAGGGTGTTGAAGGAGAAATTACCGAAGCGCGTGTCGAGCACGTAGGCGGCGGCGCCGCGGACGTTGTTGTAGTCGAAAGTGCGGAAGCCGCGCATGAGCTGCCCGTCGGCGTAGGGCTGGAGAAAGTTCGGGTTGGACCGGCCGTCGGGGGTGACGCGGTTGATGTCGATGTAGGTGTTGTTGCTGCCGCGGTTCTGCTCGCCGTTGATGAACGAGCTGGCGCGGTTGAGATCGGCCGCGACCTCGAAGTAGAAATCGCCGAGGCGCTGGTTGAGCGTGAACTGCACGTCCTTGAACCGCTGTTGGAGAATCGGCGCATCGGGCGAGATGGTGAATTCCTCGGAGGGCGGCCGGAAAAAGGAATTGGCGATCGCCGTGTCGAAGCGGTTGCTCGGGATATTGACCGCATGGAGCAGCGTCGCGCCGGCACTGTTGAACGCGGGGAGGCTGCCCTGCACGAAGCCCGCGATGGGCGTGGTCGTGCTGTTGCCGCCGGGCAGCGTGATCGGATCGTTCTGGTAGTTGATGATCGCGTTGGCGGCGCCGAATGGATCGTAAACGAAATAGTTGGCACCGCGGCGACCGACGCCGAGGGCGTTGGCGTTGGTCGGGAGCGTGGCGGCGGCGGCGGGGGCGTTGAACACAGTCCGGCCGTCCCAGCCGGAGAAACGGTCGTCGAGCGTGGTGAAGCCGGACTGGCGGGAATTGATCCCATACTCGCCCTCGACGCGGATTTCGGTGTTGGCGTAGGGCTTGAACGTGGCGGTGAGAAACGCGGCTTTGCGGCGGTCAAAATCCTTCAGGCGCCAGCCGTCACTGTCGCCCCACACGGCGGCGGCGCGGACGGCAAATTGCTGGTTGAGGCGCCGGTTCACATCGACGGTCG
Organism: Opitutaceae bacterium; assembly: GCA_014376585.1. Classification (GTDB taxonomy): domain Bacteria; phylum Verrucomicrobiota; class Verrucomicrobiia; order Opitutales; family Opitutaceae; genus Tous-C4FEB. The sequence goes on from JACMRG010000380.1 coordinate 12,776, forward strand.
CGCGGTAGTTGCGCCAGGAACCGACGCTCAACTGGACGGTTTCAAAACTGCGGTTGGTCTGCGCGCGCTTGGTCGTCGAAGAGCTCACCCCGCCGAGCGAGCCGTTGCCGAAGAGAATGGAATTCGGGCCGCGACCGAAGTCGTAGCGCTCAAGGTTGTAGCTGTCGCCGTTGTTGAACTGCGGGAAAAAATTGCGCTGGGCGCGCCCCGCCCCGGTGCCGCGGATCGTGTAGTTGACGGGCGAGGCGAAGAAATTCTGCTGGCCGTTGTCCACGTTGAGCGTGCTGCTCGTGGCCCACTCGGCGGCGGCCTGGAGATCGGTGATACCGAGGGCGTCGATGAACTCCCGCGTGATGACCGAGTAGGCCGCGGGCGTGTCGCGCAGGTCGCTGGCGAGCCGACCGCCGGCGAGCGATCCCGCGGCGGCGAAGCCGTTGTCCTTCTCCGTGCTCACCTCGAAAGGCGTGAGCACGACGGCATCGGATGGAACCTTTTTTTCTGCGACGGGCGTGGGCACCGGTGCCGGTGCTTGCTGGGCAAACAGGGTGACGGCTCCGAACAGGAGACCGACGGCGGTGATCAGGGCGCGCCTGCATCCCGCAGGACGCGGCGAAGGCATGGGAGGGCGGAGGGACGTCATGGGGGTAGAGGCGCTCGCCGCGCAGGATGCACGGAACGGGCGGCTGGGGCGGGTCAAAACGAGAGCGACGTGGGGACGAACGCAAAACGATTTCTCAAAATACCACCCAGGCAGGGCGGGCGGGTGCGCGGGGGCGTTATCGTGGGCAACGTCGGGCTCGACCGGCCCGACAGCCCGCGTCTTCAGCCTCGTCTTCCGGGCGCCTTGGCCCCCTGCTCCGCGTCCCGCTCACGGGCTTTTCATGGACACGTTTATCTACGGCATCGATTTCGGCACCAGCAACTCGGCAGTCACGATCTGGAACGCCACCACGCGCACGCTCATCCGCGACCCGCGCATCGCCGGCGTGGACGCCACGTTGTTATATTTCCCCCACACCACAAAGCGCGTCGCACCCGTCATCGGCAACGCCGCCAAACTCAGCTACGTTGAGGACGAGATGCGCGGCCGCTTCTTCCAGGCGATCAAGACCATCCTCCCTTTCAGTTCCTTCACGGAAACTGTCGTCAACAACCAGACCTACCTCATCGAAGACTTGATCGCGCTTTTCCTCCGCAATCTCAAAATCCGCGCCGACGCCGTCACCGGCCAGGACGTGAAACGCGTGGTCATGGGCCGCCCCGCCGTCTTCTCGACCGATCCCGCCGAAGACCAACTCGCCGAGGAACGTCTCCACCGCGCCGCCGTGACCTCCGGTTTCACGGAAATCCATTTCCAATATGAGCCCATCGCCGCTGCCTTCGCCTACGAGTCGCGTATCACGAAACCCGAACGCGTGCTCGTCGGCGACTTTGGCGGCGGCACCTCCGATTTCACCGTCGTCCAACTCGACCCCGCCCGCCAAGGCCTCACCGACCGCATGGCCGACATCCTCGCCACCGGCGGCCTCCCCATCGCCGGCAACAAATACGACGCCGCCACCATGTGGCACAAAGTCACCCCGCTCTTCGGCCGCGGCGCCACCTACGACAGCTGGGGCAAACAGATCGAAGTCCCCGACTCCCTCTACCGCACGATCTGCCAGTGGGACCAGATCGTCTTCCTCCGAAACGCCAAAAAGATGGACCTCCTCTGGCGCCTCACCGGCCTGTCGAACGACCCGCCCGCCTTCGAACGCTTCCAAGCGCTCATCACGGAAAACCAAGGCTTCGCGCTCTTTCAGGTCATCGAGGCGGCCAAGATCGAGCTCACCTCAAAAATAACCGCGCCGCTCAAGTTCACCCACCCGCGCATCCCCATCGACCTCCGCCTCACCCGCAGCGAGTTCAACCAAAACTCCGCCGATCTCACAGCTGCGATCACCGGCTACCTCGACACCTTCCTCGCCGATTCCAATATCACGCCCGCAAGCATCGAGACCGTCTTTCTCACGGGCGGCACCTCGCTTCTCCCCCAGCTGCGCCAGGAATTCATCACCCGCTTCGGCCCGGAAAAAATCCGCGACGGCCAGGAATTCACCAGCGTCGCCGACGGCCTCGCCCTCAGCGCCCCGTTGTTCTTCCCCGACCTGCACCGGTAACACGACTCCGCCAAATGAACGGTAGGCGGAGTCTTCACCCCGCCCCGCATCACGAGACCGCCGCAGCTAACCGAGCCGAAGGCTAAAAAAAACCGACTTACCGAACTTCGATCACGCGATGCCCCTGCCCGATCAACTCGACCAAACGCGGAAGTTGCGGGATGAACCACCCGCGCAGAGCCGCATTCGAGGTGTTTCCGACGCGCAACCAAACAATCACCGGCCCGGTCAAATCAGTGTGTGTGCGTTGGGCAAAATCCTCGTCTTTAGTTACGATCACCCGGTCCTGCAATTGAGCGTGCCGCTAGATCGCACCATCTTCGGCCTCGCGCAAATCGACCTCGCGCACGGCCTGCGCATCGTGACCGGCCTCGCGTAGCCATTGCGCCAGAGAAGGCGGCAATTGGGCGTCCACCAAAAACTTCACCGGGTGGCGAGAGTTAGCACCGGATGGTCGAGCTGCGCGGCTGCGTATTCGAGACACGCCTTGATATCGTCGGCCTCAAGATCGGGATAGTCGGCGAGGATTTCGGGCTCCGCCACCCCGGCGGCAAGCAGGTCGAGCACGTCCTTCACACGAATGCGCATACCGCGAATACAGGGACGTCCACCGCATTGATTGGGATTAAATGTGATGCGGGCCTTCATCGTGATCATGCCCCTACCCTACGCGCGCCGTCAGCCCCCGCAAGCCCGTCCTACCGGCGGCACCTCGCTTCTCCCCCAGCTGCGCCACGAATTCATCACCCGCTTCGGCCCGGAAAAAATCCGCGACGGCCAGGAATTCACGAGCGTCGCCGACGGCCTCGCCCTCAGCGCCCCGCTGTTCTTTCCTGATCTGCACCGGTAGCGCAAAAAAAAATCACAGTAGGGCGTCCGTCTTGCGGACGCCGTGCGCGCCGTTGCCCTCGCACCAAGCGTCCGCAAGCCGGACGCCCTACCCGACCCGAACGCCCTTTTAGGCGCCACGTCAGCTTCGCGCAGGGATAGCGGCGAGCACCGGCGAGCCGAATCATACTTCGCTGAAAACCAAACCGAAAGTGCCATTGGCCGCCATCCGCGTGAAGATCGCGGCATGGGCTACCCAGTAATGAGTTCAATGCGGTCGATCAAAATTATCGCCCTCTAAAAACTCGCGAGCATGGCAACTTCAGGCTGACTCATTTACCGGGCCCTATGAAAACGACCACGCCGCTCAAGTTCTCCAGCTTGCCCAAGACCTACACCGGCCTGGTTGCCCTGCACGTGCCCCGGCCCATCCACGACGCCACCGCCTATGACAACGCCGTGGAAATCGTCCACGCGCTCGCCGGATTTAAACTCAACCGCGACCAAGAAGACTACCTCGAACTCATGGCCAAGCTCGTCGAGGACTACGAACACACGGCGCTCGCAGAACCTACTCCAGTGCGCGGCATCGAGACGGTGAAATTCCTCTTGGCCGACAACGGCCTGACCGGGGATGACCTCGGTCGCATCATCGGGGTGGATCGCTCCATCGCCTACCGCATCCTCAAAGGCACCCGAAACATCACCGCCGATCACATCAAAAAACTGGCGGCGCGTTTCACCGTGAGCGCCGATCTGCTGCTCGCGTGAAGTCGGCGGTGGCCCATTTGAGTGTGGGAGCGAGCTTGCTCGCGACTTCCGGCATCGAGACCGTCTTCCTCACCGGCGGCACGTCGCTCATCCACAAACTCCGCCAGGAATTCGTGACCCGCTTCGGCCAGGAAAAAATCCGCGACGGCCAGGAATTCACGAGCGTCGCCCTCAGCGCGCCGTTGTTCTTCCCGGATCTGCACAAATAATCAGTTTCGGTTTAGGCTGCTTGCGCACAAGCTGGACGATACCGAAGGAGCTACAGGCAACGACCGTTGAAGGAATGTCTGGCCTAGCACAAATGTTTGAACTTACTCCAAATCGATATGGCTACTGTGGGACTCAATATTCGTGGCGTTAACCCTCGTCGAAATCTACCCGGACACCTTTCTCGTAAGCGGACTGAGTCGAATTTTTTGTGTGCGTTCGAGAGAGCATATCAAGCTTCCGCAAACTCGGCGACGTCCACAGCACTGACCGGCCGGGATTTAGAGGTATCTGGTTACGGCATTGCGGATTTGATCTGGGTCGGTTGGCGCCAAAATCCCGACTCTGCTGATGCCACTGCTTACTCGCTGGAGTTTCTACCGCCTAAGTTGCGACTTTATGCGTTCGAACTGAAAATCGTGCACTGGCGTAAGGCTTTTAAACAAGCATTTCGCTACAGTTACTTCGCAGATCGTTCCATAGTAGTCGTTCCGCCTCATACTGCTGCAATCGCAAGTGCTCACCTAGCGGTTTTCAAGCTTCACAGTATTGGGTTGTGGAGCTTTGAAGCCCATACAGCTAAAATTCGGCGCATTTACACGCCGCGGTCCTCAAAAGCTCGAAGCCTAAAAGCACGAAGCAGAGCGATTGAGTTAATCCTCAGTCGGGCCAAGCTCAGCAAGCTCGGCAAACTTCAAGAGTCCGTCTCTAAGCGGCTCTAAGTGCCCTCTATTAGATTTTGGTTCGAGTGGGCTAAAGGCTGCGTCCTCAACCTCAAGGTATAGCGCGTCTGCGGCTTCGAGATGCTCGTGACATTCTTGGAGACTAGCCTCGACGTTTCCGTCGGTAACCAACTTACGATTGAGTTCACTAATCGCCTCCCAAGTTTGAAGCACTTCTTGGTTTCGTTCCGGCTCGGAACCGGTCGCCTCGGGATAAAGCTCATCAGTCTCTAACTCATTCAAAACGCCCGGGACTGAGCCGCGAAGGCGTTCAAGTTCGTCGAATGTGATGCGATTGAGTAACGAACAGCTAAGATAGCGCGGCGTCGGAAGCCTTCCGCCAGACGAGTCTGGGGAAAACCTCCCCAACCCGAAATGCCGAAGATTAGTCCACCAACCCGTTGCTCCCGCAGAGGCTCCGCATGCGCCGAGAAATGGAGTCAACACATCAGAATAGCCATTGATCACCCGAAACCCATTTAGCGTGAGCGTGTGATTAAGAAACAACCATCCAGCAATGGTATCTTCATTGTAGATCTCCGAGCGGCCATCCGTGGAGGAGGTGCCGACCAAAATATAGAATCCTGAAGGCGGGTTATCCAACAACGTGATATCGCTTAAAAACTCCACGAGCTGTTGGTGGTGTCTCAGGGCCTCACTTCCAATTGCTAGAGTTGCAAGCAGTGGTCGCTCTTCCCCCACTGATTTGGCGATAGTTGCCGCGTTCCGTATAAAATTCTTCGCAATAACTGCCTCGATGGAATTTACCGACTTTGGTATCAGAACTCCTGGCGCTATGACTGAAGAAACGTTCAGCGTCTTAGTAAACTCCAGGGTGCGGCGCAGCTCTTCATTAACTCGCGATTCGGATTCCAGCTGGCCTCTTCTGCGTGCGGCAAAATAATCCGCGTAGTCGATCATCAGTGAGCCGCATCGAGAATTTGGTGTGTCTGCAACTAGTGTGGCGTAGAACTGCGGGTCAAATAACCGTTCAGCTTCAGGCTTGGTTGAATCCAACTCATCTAGCACTACTATCAACTTGTCGCGCGCGATGTCTTTAGGGCTGTAGATGACGCCATCGATATAGCCTTTGTCTAAGCCCTGCCGTATTTTCTGCCCGTCCCCGAATCCGTGTTGTCCAAGTAGTTTCATAATTCGGCCTCCAGTCGCGCGACTATCGCTGACAGGTTACTCGGGCGAAGCGGGGGAGATTTCTTGAGTGTTTGGTCGATCAGTCTGCAAAACGCTTCAGAGAAATCCGGGCGCATGGAACGAAGAGGCGTGGGAGACTGACGAAGGATGCGGCTTAGGGTTCGATGAGGGTCTTCTTGGCGATATTGCAGAGCATGAGTGAATGTCGCGTATTCAAAAGTGGTCATTCCTGCTGTGTAAATATCTGCACGAAAATCGAGCGCCTGACGAAAATTCATCTGTAACATTTCAGGCGCCATATACGGGAGCGTTGCGAGTCGGATAGCCGGATCAACAGTTAGGCCAGGTTCCCTAGTCTGATAGGCGATACCCAAATCCAATAAAACGAATGGGCGGCCGGGCCGGCCAAGCATCACTATATTGAGAGGTTTAATGTCGCGATGAACTGTCTCAAATTTCCCCCAAAGCTCTTTGATTGCCTTCAACAAAGATATGAAAAGCTGCTTCGCTTCTTGTTCGCTCGGTGGCTGCGGTCGCGGATCTTTATCAATGAAATCTTGAACACTTTCACCGACGAGAAACTCTTCACTGTAACCAAGGTAATCGATGTCTCCGATCGTGACTTCTCGTGGGGAAAGTCCTCCTAGTTTAACTAATTCCGGGGCGGTGCACTGTCCTAACAGCGTAATTTCTCTATGAGCGCGACCAATGTATTCACGGCGCGCAGCTCGTTCAGAGTCTGTTTTCCCAACTGTTGGAAGAGCCAGAAGCTTGAATGCCTCCGTCACTCCGTTGATTTCGCATTGGTAGACATACTTGAAGCCGCCAGTAGCCTTGTGTTGGAGGTTGGTTACCTCGGGAAACGCGGCAGCAAGCTGCAGGACCGTAGGAGGAGGAGGTAGAGCCATTTACAAAAAATGCCTTCGTGAAACCCGGGACACAAGAGTTCAATGAGCTTATGTTACACGAACGCCATATCCGCAGGTTGTGCTGCTATCGGCGACTGCATTGGAGTCTTCGCGGCATCGGCCAATGTCCAGAGGTGATCAGAGTATCGTCCGCCAGCCTGCCCACGAGTGTGATCAAGCGCGGCTAGTGGCGAACGGCCAAATTCATCTATCTCCGCATTGCTCGCGGTCTGTGGCACGAGTGCCTGCCCAGCGCCTTCCTACTGCGTCTGATAAAACGGTCCCGGCACTTTAAACGTCCGCTCGGCAAAACCACCCGCAAGATCGCTCTCCTGGTCGCCAACGTTGGCAATGATCACTCGGCCCTCCGCCTGTAGTTTGCGCCGCGTCTCTGTCTTGAATTTCTCAGTCGTTATCTTCGCTCCGTTCGGTTTTAGCCACAGCGCCGCGTAGTCGCCGAAGCCCGTCGCGTGCAGATTTTTCTCCGTGCCGGGCCGGTCCTTTTCCCGTCGCCCCGTGATGAAAATCACCGCCACGCCCGCGCGCCGCGCCGCTTGAAAAAACGCCAGCACCGGCGCGATCGCCGGGGCCGCGCCGCGTGCCACCCACGCATCCCACTCCGGCGGCACGTAACCGAAATCAAACGCGCGCATGTGCGGCAGATTCGACAGTGCGGTCTCATCGATATCGAGCACCACGGCCAGCCGTTCATCCGTCGCCTTCCGTGCCACCCGCTCCGCCAAAAACTCCAACGCCGGCGCCACCGCCGCTTTCACGTCCGCCTCATACTCGCCCGAATCCACGTAGGCCACGATCTCCTGTTTCAGCACCGAGAGGTTGCGCGGCTCGGCCGCCCCGGCCGCCACGAACAGCGCCAAAAAAAACCAAAGCGCTCGCGGCATCTTCATTTTCATCCGGTCACCCAATCGTCGCCCGGTGATAACTCAATCCCGGCCCACGCCGCCCGCCGCCACGGTGCCCAGCTCAAGAAAATGCTCAAAGAAACAGACGATGGCTGCGTTGCTCGCCTCCGTCGGATCGTGCGCCGAGCGGTTCGACATGCCCACGCGCCCCTCAGCTTGAGACGCATACCGCGCCTCTCCCGGACATCAAAGCCCGCACCTAAAAGACGGTTCCGCCCTGCTCGCTTGAGGGCTCGCGTTAGGTAACTCATCTCGTTCGATTTCAAATAGGCCGCGCAGCTCGCCGGCTTCTAGTTATCCTCCCTCGCCCCATGTTCTCCGCCCCTGCCTCCCCCCCGGTCTCGCGTAAAACTTCACCCGTTCGCGCGCTCCTCACGTTCGCCGCTGCTTGCGCGCTCAGCTTGGCGCCCGCCGCTCACGCCGCCGAAACCGCGACCGCCAAAGCCCCGCCTGCCGCTTTATCTAACACCGATGAAAGCAAAGTCAGGCCTTACACCCTACCTGACGTCTTCACCTTCGCCGACGGCACCAAGGTCACTACCATCGCCGCATGGGAAAGCCGCCGCCGCGGCGAATTGCTGGAAGTTTTCCGCCGTGAAATGTTCGGCTTCTCACCGCCCAAGCCCGACGGCCTCGCCTTCCGCGTCGAAGACACTGACCCGCGCGCGATGGATGGACAAGCGACGCGCAAGCAGATCGCTGTCAGTTTCCCACTGGGGCGGGAGACCTTCACGTTTCGCATCGCGTTGTTCGTCCCCAACACGCGCTCCGGCCCCGCGCCGGTTTTGCTGCTGCTGAACCATCGCGGCGTTGAAAACACCGATCCCACGCGCACGAAGCGCTCCGCTTTCTGGCCGGTCGAAGACGCCATTGCCCGTGGCTATGCCATGGCCGCCATCAATGTCAGCGCCGACGTCGAGCCCGACAAACGCGATGCCACCACCGGCCTCCGCGCATTCTACCGCCAGCACTACGCTACGCCTGACGCGCTTACGTGGGGCGCGCTCGCGGCGTGGTCGTGGGCCGGCTCACGCGCGGTCGATTACTTCGCTACCGATCCCGACCTCAACGCCGCGCAGATCGCCGTCGTGGGCCACTCCCGCAGCGGCAAATCCGCCCTCTGGACCGCTGCGCAGGATCCGCGCTTCGCCCTGGCGTGCGTAAACGGCGCCGGCGAGGGCGGGCCCGCGCTCTCGCGTCGTAATTTCGGCGAGTCGCTGCAACAGCTCACCACCGGTTTCCCCTATTGGTTCGCCGCCAACTATGCCACCTATGCGGATCGCGTGGACACGCTTCCTTTTGATCAACACGAGCTCGTCGCTCTTGTCGCCCCACGCGGTTATCACGGCGGCGATGGCGTGCTCGACACGTGGGCCGATCCGCGCGGCTCGTGGTTGGCGCTTGTTGAAGCATCGAAAGTCTGGGCGTTGCTCGGCGCCGCTCCCGCAGCGAAAGCCGATATGCCGGGCGTCGGCGATCAATTCATCGCCGGTCCCCTTTCCTACCACCTCCGCGCTGGCGGCCACGACCTCACCGCCCTCGATTGGAAACTCTACCTCGATCACGCCGACGCGCTCTTCCGCCACGCGGCTGCGCAGAAAAAATAAGTTATCCCCCACCCATGAATCTCCGTCCTCCTTTCACCGCCGCGGCCTTCGTCATCGCACTCCTCGCCTCGTTTCTCCCGTCGGCCCTCTCCGCCGCCGACGGTTGGCGCGACCTCTTTAACGGCCACGATCTTACGGGGTGGAAAGCCAACGCCTATCCCGACTCGTGGTCCATCGTCGAGGGCACGATTCGCACGCAGGCCACCAAGGAAAGCTCCCACCTTTTCTACATCGGCGACGGCAAGGCGGATTTCGTGCGCTTCAAAAACTTCGAACTCGAAGTCGTCGCCCGCGGCGAGCCCGAGGCCAACAGCGGCATCTTCATCCACACTAATCTCGTCTCGAACGGCGCCGCCCTCCGTCTCTCTTACGGCTACGAAATCCAGCTCAACAGCACCGCCAAGGAGAAGCGCAAGACGGGCAGTCTCTACGCCGTCGTCGACCTCCCTACCTCCCCAGTCGATGAGACGAAATGGTTCACCACGCTCATCACCGTGAGAGATCGCCGCATCGTGATTCAGGTGAATGGCCAGACCACCGTCGATTACACTGAGCCGGTTAACGTCGAGCGCCCGCCCGAGCGCAAGGGCCGTAAACTTGACCCGCTCGGCGGCGCCATCGCGCTTCAAGGTCACGACCCCAAAAGCGTGTTTTATTTCAAAAGCGTCCGCCTCCGCCCCCTCCCGTAAATCTCGGGCTCGCCTCCCCCAATCCCATGCAGCGCCACGCCTCGCTTGCCGCCGCTCTCGTCGCCTCACTTCGCGGCGCGACTCCCGTCCAAAGCGCCCCGCGCATCCTGCTGCGCAACGGCCGGCAGGTCGAAAATATCGGTGATATCGCGCACGCCCTGGGAATGCTCGCGCTCCTCGAGCGCTATGCGCCGGACGTAAAAGTCACTTTCTGGCCTCACTGCCACTACGAGCTGCCGGAAGAGACTGCGATGCTCCGCCGCCGCTTCCCCAAACTGCGCACCGTCCACGGCAAACTCGCCGCCGGCGACACCTTCTCCACGCCCAAACTCAACGCCGCCGTTCAATCCGCAGATTTTTTTCCTCCACGGCTCCGGTCCCGCGACCATCGGCTGGGCGGAGGCCGCCGCGTTTCGCCGCCACACCGGTCGCGGCGTCGGCGTCTATGGCGTGAACTACGGCCTTTGCGGTGTGCCCGAAAAAAAGACCCTCGACGACGCCCGCTTCTTGTATTTCCGCGATTCCGTTTCACTCGCCAAAGCCCGTGCCGACGGCGTGCGCGCGCCCATCATGGGCTTCGCGCCTGACACCGCTTTTGCCACCGATGTCCGCGATGAACCCAAGCCACCGCCTACCTCCGCGACCACGGGCTGGCCGATGGAAAATTCCTCGTCTGCATTCCCAAACAGCGCATCACGCCCATGTGGCTGCATCCGCACAAAAACCGCCCGTTTAACGCCACCAGCCACGCGCGCAACGAAGCGATGAAGGAGCACGACCACGCTACGCTGGGCGCCGCCATCACGGCCATCGTCCGCGAAACCGGCCACAAAATCCTCATCGGCCACGAGGACATCACCGAAATCCCCATCGGCCGCGAGTGGCTACTCGATGTCCTCCCGGCCGACGTGAAGCCCTCCGTCGTCTGGCGCGGAACCCCTTGGCTCACCGACGAGGCGCTCAGCATTTACACACGCAGCGCCGGCCTCTTTGGCCACGAGATGCACAGTCCCATCATGTGCATCGGCCAGGGCATCCCCGCCCTCGTCGGCCGCTGGGCCGAACAGAGCAGCAAGGGCCTCATGTGGCGCGACCTCGGCCTGGACGATTGGCTCTTCGACATGGACGACCCGGCCGACGTGAAACGTCTCGTCCCCGCCGCGCTCGCCCTCGCCCAAGATCCCGTCGCCGCCAAGGCGAAGGCCGCCAAAGCCCGCGCCCTCGTCGCCACCTTTCACCGCGACACCATGGCCATCCTCGCCCGCCAGCCCGCTTGATCTCGCCCGGCCCATCGCGAAGCTCCGCGCGATAAACCGTTTTCTCCCCCTCCTGTTCGCCGCCGCCGCGTGGGCCCACGCCGCCGCACCGGCCC
>JACMRG010000381.1 GCA_014376585.1 Opitutaceae bacterium
ATCGCCGTTGAGGACGACGTGATCGGGGCCGTCGAGAAGCGGACGGAGCTGGCCGAGGGAAAGGAGGCGGCTGGCGCGGTCGCCGTAATGAAGATCGGAGAGGATGCGGGTGAGGCCGGGCACGAGTGGGGCGACGAGAAACGCGGGGCGGGGGCGGAGCAATGTTTTTGGGCGCGGGCTTGTGGCGGGGGGCGCGGGTGTGCGACGGTGGCGGGATGCGGAGGATTTTTCTAGGATTGAGCGCGGTGCTGGCGGCGACGTTGGTCGCGGGGCCGGCGGAGGATATGGCGCGGATCCATGTGGAGGCGATCGGCGGGCCGGCGCGAATCGCGGCGCTGGGCGCGGTGAAGGCGACGGGACGTGTCACCACGGGCGGGAAGACGGTGCGGTTTCACATGATCGCGGCGCGGCCGAACCAGGTGCGGTTGGAAACGGCGGGCGGCGGGCGCACGCTGGTGCAGACTTACGATGGGAAAAATCCGCCGTGGGAAATCGACACGGCTTCCATGTTGCCGGTGGCCCGGCTCATGCGGGAAGGGGCGGCGGCGAGGTTTATGGGTGACGCGGAGTTCGACGATCCGCTCATCGAGAGCGAAGCGCGGGGTTACCAACTCGACGTGGCGGGCGAGGCGCTGGTCGATGAGCGCCGCGTGGCGAAGGTGCTGGTGACGCGCAATGGCGGCACGCCGTTTTTTCTGCTCGTGGATTTGGAGACATTTTTCGTCGTGCAACGGATCGACCCGCGGCGACAGTCGTCGGGCCGTAACGCCGATGTGGTCACGCGGTTCGACCGTTTCCGCCCGGTGGACGGCGTGTTGTTGCCGCACCTGATCGAAGTGTCGCTGGACGGTCGCGTGGTGCAGACGACGGCCATCGAGTTGATGGAGGCCAACCCCAAGCTGGACGCGGCGGTGTTTCGGCGGCCGGAGTCGGCCGAGGAAAAAAAAGACCGCGACGAGAAGCCGCGGTCCAAGGGGTTTTGGAATTTCCTGAAGAAGGAGAGTTGAATCAACGGCCGGGCAGCATGCCGCGCATCATCGCGCCCATGTCGAATTTTTGGAAACCGGCGGGGGGCGCGAACTCGGAATCGGGGATTGATTTCTTTTCGACCGCAGTGGCTTCCATGCGCGTGGTCTCCTTGCCGCCCGAGTTTTGGCTGACCACACGGAGGGGGAAAAAGTTTTTACCCGCGAGCGCGGCTTCCCAAGCCTGCGGGACGGCCGAGCCGCCGCCACGGCGACCGCCGAAGCCGCCACCACCGCCGGGACCCGTGCCCATGAACGCGCCGAGTTCCTCCGTGGCCCAAATCTCGCTGGTGGAGTCCTTTGATTTTGCGATGTATTTGGTGCAGTCGTAGCCCAGGATTTTTTCGGTGGTGCTGGTTTTTTCGAAGCTGGTTTGCGAGGTGTCGATGCCGGCGTTGGCCGCGGCGCCGTCTTTGCCGGCGATGGACTGCACCATATACATTTTCTGTTCGAGCATGAGGACCGTCACTTCCTGTTTGGCGGGGTCCATGATGACGCTGGCGGTGGTCTCCTTGGTCTGCACATCGATCCGGGCGAGACCGTTTTTAACGCTGTAGTCCATGTCCTGCGCGGTCTTGCCGGTGGTGATCTTGAAGCGGACTTTACCTTCAAAGTCGGCGGCGAGCAGTGCGGCGGGGGTGAGCAGGGCGCAGGCGAGAATGAAAGAGGATAATTTTATCATGCGGTTGGGAGTGGGGTAAAAATGACCGCTATCGGCAACGTCGGTTTCGCGGCTTGCCAGATTTTAACAAGGAATCGACGCTGGGGCATGGCTCTCTTCGGTTCACTCGCCACGGTGCGGGCTCAGCTCGCCCACTCGGATAAATTCGCCACGGCCTTCGCCTACGTCGAAGCGTGTCTGCGCGTCGGTTCGCCGGAACGCGCGTTGCTCGACGGCCTCGCCGCGGAGCAGATGCAGCGCGTGGAATTGGGCGGAGGGGTGTTTGCGCTGCCGCAGGCGTGCATGACGCAGCCCGCGGGCGTGCCGACCGTCCCGAAGTGGGAGTCGCACAAGGCCTACATCGATGTGCAGGCGGTGATCGTGGGCGAGGAGATCATGGAACTGAGCGACGTGGGGAATCTCACGGTGAGCGAGGATCTGCGGCCGGCGAAGGATGTGCTGTTTTATGCGGGTTTCACGAACCACTCGACGTTGCGCGTGAACGCGGGCGAGGTCGCGGTGTTTTTCCCGATCGACGGGCATCGTCCGCTGGTGGCGGCGGGTGCGCCGATGTTGGTGCGCAAGGTCGTGGTCAAGGTGCCGGTGGAGGCGTGAAGCGGGCAGGGGCCGATGGAGATGGGCGTGATGGCGAAGGGGAGCACCCACGGAACTCCGGCTGCGGCGGGTTGGGGGGAGAGCTGGATGGCCGCGTCGCTGCGCTCCTCGCCATGACAGCAATATAGAAAAGCGTTCTGCCGTGAACTACCGTCATCACTATCACGCGGGGAATTTCGCCGATGTGATGAAGCACGTGCTGCTCGTGCAGCTCGTGCGCGCGCTCCAGCAAAAGGAGAAAGGTTTTATGTATCTCGATACGCACGCCGGGCGCGGGAGCTACGATCTCGCGGCGGCGGCGGCGGGCGATACGCACGCGCGCACGCCGGAGTGGCCGGAGGGCGTGGGGCGGTTGTGGAGCCGCGGAGCGGTGGATGCGGCTGATGGTGGGACGGGAGCGGTGGAGGCGTTGCCGGCGGGGGTGGCGGAGTATTTGGCGCAGGTGCGCGCGTATGACCGGCGCGAAAGCAACGCGACGGCGGAGCCGCGGTTTTATCCGGGTTCGCCGACGCTGGTGAGCCTGGTCGCGCGGCCGCAGGACCGATTGGTTTTGTGCGAACGGCAGCCGGCTGAGGCGGCGGCGTTGAAGGAGCGGTTTCAGTTTACGAACGGGGCGCAGGTGCGGGAGACGGACGGCTATGGGGCGGTGCGGGCGGTGTTGCCGCCGTTGGAAAAGCGCGCGCTCGTGCTGATCGATCCACCCTTTGAGGCGCAGGACGAGTGGGCGCGGATCGTGGCGACGTTGGAGGACGGGTTGCGGCGGTTGCCGGGCGGGGTTTACGCGGTGTGGTATCCGCTGACGGAGCGGGCGAAGGTGGATCTGTTTTTTATGGAGCTGCGACGACTGGATCTGCCGGCGACGCTGGCGGTGGAGTTGATCGTGAATCCGCCGGCAGCGAAGATGGTCGGCTGCGGCCTGCTGATCGTGAATCCGCCTTGGAAGTTTGCGGAGGAGGGGGCGAAGACGGTGGAGTTTTTGGCGAAGGTGTTGGCGCAGGGGGGGGGGG
>JACMRG010000047.1 GCA_014376585.1 Opitutaceae bacterium
AGCATGAGGCCCTTGAGCGAGGATTTGCGGCGGCGGATCGTGGCCGCGCGGAAAAAAGGGGAGGGCGAGAGCGAGGTCTGCCGGCGCTTCGGGGTGAGCCGCAGCAGCGTGGCGCGGTTTTGGCAGCAGCAGCAGAGCCGCGGACACTGCCGGCCCAAGCAGGTCGGCGGTTACCGGAAGTCGCGGCTGAGTGAGCATGGGAAAACGCTGCGCCAATGGATCAGGCGGCAGGCGGACCTGACGCTGGTCGAACTCCAGCGGCGCTGCCGAGAGCAGTTGCAGGTCACGATCGGGCTCACCGCGCTCTGGCACCGGCTCGACCGCCTGGGCCTGAGCTATAAAAAAAACGACCCACGCCGCCGAGCAACAGCGGCCCGACGTCAAAGCCGCGCGGCAGCGCTGGCGCAAAGCGCAGCCCGCGCTGGATAGTGCGCGGCTGGTCTTCATCGACGAGACCGGCCTCAACACCAAGATGGCGCGGCGTTACGGACGCTGCCCCCGGAGCCGCCGTTGCCTCGCGCGGATTCCCCACGGCCACTGGCAAAGCTCCACCTTCATCGCCGCGTTGCGGGCGGAGAAAATCACGGCTCCGTTTTTGATCGAAGGCGCGGTCAACGCAGAGGTCTTCACCGCGTATCTTGAAAAGGTGCTCTGCCCCGAGCTTCGGCCGGGCGACATCGTGATCCTCGACAATCTCTCCACCCACAAAGTCGCCGGCGGCTCCGCCCTGATCACAGCCTGCGGAGCGAGCGTGCGCTATCTTCCGCCCCACAGCCCGGATCTCAATCCGATTGAAATGGCCTTCGCCAAACTCAAGGCCCACCTGCGACACGCCGGCGCTCGCACCCTCGGTGACCTCCAAAACGCCGTCGTCTCCGCCCTGGCCAGTTTCCAACCCCAACATTGCCAGGGCTTTTTTCGTCATGCCCAATATGCTTCTATCTAAATAGAATATGCTCTAAGGGGTCTTCGGGCATAGATTATCGTGTAGCGACAACCCAGACCGCCGCAACCGCTACTCAGATATTAAAAATTTATTTCGCCGTTTTTAATCCTGCGCTGACAAGACGCATCACTGCACCGCCGATCCGCCAACAAAAAGGCCGGATCATTTCTGATCCGGCTCAGGAATTAGAGAAACCTACAACGACTCACGTCTTCCCGAGGATCTTGTTCATCTCGCCGAGGAAGAGGTCGATTTCTTCCTTGGTGCCGATGCTCACGCGGGCCCAGTCGCCGTAGGCGCCTTCGGGCACGCCGCTCTCGCGGGAGCCGCTGATGAGGATGTTTTTGCTCTTAAGCTTCGCGACCAGCTCCTTGTCCTTCATGCCGGAGCGGAAGTAGATGAAAGCGCCCTGCGGGCTGGCGTATTTGATGCCCATCTTGTCGAATTCTTTGCAGACGTAGTCGCGCACTTCTTTGTATTTCGCGCGGTTCTCATCGAGGTGGGCCGTGTCTTTGAGCGACTCGGACGCCGCGATGGCGGCGAGGTAGCTCGGGCCGCCGGCATAGAACAGCTTCAGCTTCTCCAGCACTTCGGGATTGGCGATCCCGTAGCCGGCCCGCAGACCCGCCATCGCGTAGCCTTTGGAGAACGTGCGGGAAACGATCAGATTCTTGCGCAGCTTCACGAGCGGGGCGGCCGTGTTGACGGCGAGGCCGGAGTCGGCGAGCTCGAGGTAGGCTTCGTCCACGAAGACCAGGATGTTCTCGGGCACCGACATCACGAATTTCTTCAACTCGGCCGGGTCGGCGAGGACACCCGTGGGGTTGTTCGGATTGCAGATGTAAACGATCACGGTCTTGACGTCGATCGCGGCGCCGAGCGCTTTGAAATCGTAACCCATCTTGGCGTTGAGCGGGGCGAACTTCACATCGCCGCCGTGTTCGACAAAGGCGCGGGTGAGTTGCGTGTAGCCCATCGCGCTGGTGACGACATTGACGCCCGGCTTGGCGTAGGCCCAGGCGGTCATCATCAGGACCGGACCCGACCCCGGGGTGGGCAAAATGTAGCTCTCCTTCACGCCTTCCTTAACGGCACAGGCGGCCACCATGTCGCCGATATCATTATGATTGTAATAATTGCCCGCATCGAGGGCGGCCTTCATTTTCTCGAGCGCCTTGGGCGAGAAACCGAAGGGATTCTCATTGGAGCCGATGCGGACCGCCCCGTCGTTGATGGTGGGCTTGCCGGCGTGAA
Organism: Opitutaceae bacterium; assembly: GCA_014376585.1. GTDB lineage: Bacteria > Verrucomicrobiota > Verrucomicrobiia > Opitutales > Opitutaceae > Tous-C4FEB. The sequence continues at coordinate 2,201 of JACMRG010000047.1, forward strand.
GCGCGCTCGTAAATGACAGCGCAAGGGCGAATGAAGTCGCGCGGAGGCGCGACGGACGGAACTGAGGGAGGAGACGATTCATAATGGAGCGTTTTTGAGGTGCGATTGACGGGACGGGCGGGCGGGAAAAATGAAAAGACCGCCCTCGCCTAGAGGGCCGTCGGAGCTTGGATTTTTCGGGATCAGAACTTGGCGTTGAGCGTGAAGACGATGTTGCGGCCGTAGTCGGGTGTGACTGACCCGTTGAAGCTGCCGGTGTAGCCGTTGGCGCGCCAAATCACGGTATCGAAGAGATTCTGGACGAGCAGGGAGGCCGAGAGATTTTCCATCTTCGAGCCCTTCGGGCCATGCACGGTGATGCCGGCGTTGTAGTTCATCCAGCTCGGGATCTTCTCGGTGTTGAGCACGTTTACGAAGACCGAGTCGTAGTATTCGCCGCCGAAGCTCAGATCGACGTTCTTCCACGTGTAGTTGAGGTCGCCCTTGAGCGTGAATTCGGGGGTGTTGCCCTGGGTCTTCCCCTTCTGCAGTTCATAAGAGGAGACGTATTGCGCCTTGGTCGGATCCGTGGAGCCCGGGAGGTAATTCGGGTTGGGGATGGGGCGGTAAAACTTGGCGCGCGGGTCCGTGGTCGAGGTGTGGAAGGCCGCGTAGGTCGTGAGCAGATCGCCGGAGAATTCGGATTTCTGGTAGGCGAACGAGCCGTTGGCGCGCAGGCCCTTGATCGGCGTGCGCCAGTCGGCGCTGATTTCGGCGCCCGAGGAATCGATGCCGCCGACGTTGCGATATTGGGTGACGCCGGTGACGCCGCCCAAGCCGCGGGCGAGCAACTCCTCAGTGGTGAAAGCCACCGAGAGAATGCGGTTCGCGTATTGGTTATAAAATACCGCGAAGCTGGCGCCGAAGGTCTGGCCGGAGTAGCGCAGACCGCCGTCGTAGTTCGTGGCGGTCTCGGGCTGGAGGCTTTCGTTGAAATCGACATTCACGATGATGTCGTTATTCGGCGCGGCGAAGTTCTCCGCGTAGTTGGCGAAGAGCTCGATCTGGGGCGTGAGTTTGTAGCCGAGGCCGAGCTGCGGGAGGAAGTTATCCTTGTAGGTCACGCTGCGGGTGATCCGCTGCTGGCCGAGGGGCTTCCAGTAGAGCTGGGTGTAGAGAATGCCGTTGGCCTTCTTGTCCACCGTGAGGGATTTGGCCGCGAGGGAGACGGACAGCTTGTCGTCGAAGAACTTCAAAACGTCTTCGATGTAGAGGAGCTTGGCGTCTGTCGCCCAGTTGCGGGCATAATTGTTAAAGAGCGTCTGGTCGTAGAGGAAGCCGCCCTGCGGGGAGCCGCCGGCCAGATTGTAGGTGGGGCGGAAAGCTTGTTGCTGGTCGTTCTCATACCAACCGCCGACGGTGATCTTGTTGATGCCGAGCGTAAGGATACCCTTCAGGTTGACGCCCACGCGTTGGCCGCCGAAGTCCTCGTCGCGGCCGATCGCGCCGGGGATGCCGGGCTTGGCGTTGGCGAGAGTCGTCGATGAGGGCGCGATGAGGGCGTGGGCGTTGGAAAACGCGGCGGGTGTGGCGGCGGGGTTGAGCGTCTCGCCCACATCGAGAAAGCCGTTGTTGTTGGTATCGTTGTAGCCGACGGGGGTGGCCCCGACCGTGCCGATCGGCACGAGGTTGCCGTTGAGCTGGTAGGCGAAGCGCGGGTAAATGTCGGTGCGAAGGATGCCGTTGGGATTGTTGGCCGGGAGATAGGAATTTACGATCTGCGTGCGGGCATCCGCGCGGAGCACGGGGAAGGTGCCGTAATTGTGGCGGTCTTGGTAGTAGGACGAAGCCTTGACCATGAAGTCATCGGTGACCGTGAAATCGGCCGCGCCGCGGAACAGGGAATCCATGCGGCCATTGCGGTAGTATTTGTAATATTGGTTATAGCTGCCGTCACCGAGGTTTTCCGCCGTGCCCAGATAATCGATGGCGCCGAACTTGCGGCCGTTCTCTTTGTAGTTACCCACCAGCGCCGCCGCGAGCGCGGTGCCGGCGGGCAGACCGGCCGCGGCCGCAAGCGCGGCGTTGTTGGGCGGGAGGTAGTCGGCGTAACCGTTTTTCGCGAAGAGCGTGAGATTGGTCTGCTCGGTCGCGCCGTAGATCGTGCCGGCCGATGCGGGACCGTAGCCCGCGTAGGGATCGCCGGTCTCGAGCGCGCGCCAGCGGTCCCATTGGACGGAGCGGGTATCGTAGTCGTCGCGATCATTCCAAGTGTAGGCGAAACTGAAATTGGCCTTGGGAAGCTCGTAGCGGATCTTGCCCTCGACCTTGCTGGCGCTGCTTTTGGCCGGGATGCCGGCGGAATAAAATTCCAGGTTTGAGGTGCTCACAAACGCGGTGAGGCCGGGAGTGATCTCGCCGGTTTCAAATTTCCCGAAATAGCGCTTACTACCAAAAGACCCGTTGGTGAGGTTCAACTGCGCACCCATCTTCTTCGAGGGATTGACGGTGTAGTATTTGATCGCGCCGCCGAGCGCCTCGTAGGCGGGCGAAGTGACGTCGCCGGTGCCTTGGGAAACGGTGATGGAGGCGAGATTCTCGCCGTCCACGATGCGGCCGGCCGGCGTGCCGAAGCGCGGGCTATTATTGCCGAGCGGGATGTCGTCGATCGTCACCGCGAGGGCCGCCAGACCGAAGGAGCGCACGCGGATATCGTTGCCGAATTCGTAGAAGCCGAACGGATCCGTGGAGCGGATGTTCACGCCGGGCACGAGGGCGAGGAGTCGCTCAACCGACATACCGGGGAGCGACGCCTTCACGTCGGACGGCGTGATGGAGTTGGTCGCACGGGACACTCCCTTGTCGCTGACCAAGAATTCCAACATCTTGATCGCCTCCCCGGGCGGCTCGGTTTTGGCGCTCGGCGCGGGCGAA
>JACMRG010000382.1 GCA_014376585.1 Opitutaceae bacterium
ATACGAAAAATTACACACCACCTTCTCCGCCATGGTCTCCCTCTCTTGCCTCCTCATCTGGCTCAAATACTGAACTTCTTTTCAAAGACACGGCCTAGAAAGCGGAAACGTCCGTCGGCGTCGGAGCGCGTGCGGGTAAGGGATTTGCCCTCGTCGTTGGCGAGCGCGATCTGGTGATCGGGGGCGGGGCGACCGGCGATGAAGACGGTGCCGTGGATTTCCAAATTGAGGGTGTCGGGATAAAACGGCGTGAGCGCGGGGCTGAGGCCCCAGCTGTGGAGGAGGGGGCCTTGCTCGGTGCGGGCCACGTAGGCGGCGAGGGCGGAGGCGGGCAGGGGGGAAAGGGTGGCGATGATTTCGCCGGTGCAAGTTTGGATTTGCGCGTGGCTCGCGGCGGCGTGGCGCGGATCGGCGGCGAGGGTGTCGGGGGGGGGGGCGGCGAGGGAGCGCTGGGCGCCAGGGAGACGTTTGCGGACGGTGGCGAACTCGGCGGGGCTGAGCGGAGTGTTGGTGGCGGGCTCGCGCCATGCCCAGTTGATACCGGTGCCGTCGGCGCGCCATTGTGGGGCGAGGAAAATCCCCCGGAAATGAGGGGCGAGGAGTGACCAGTATTGGTGGAGGGCACGGCCGGCGATGGAGGGCAGGGCGGCTGATGAGCCGCCGAAACGAAGTTCGACTGCGGCTCGGCGCGGCCCGCCGGGACGGGTGCTCATGGGGCGGAACCGGCGGTGCCGGTGAGGAGGGTCACGAGCGGCCAGCGGTAGGTCTCGCCGGGGGCGAACGAGGCGGGGAACTGACGGGTCGAGACGGAGAGAGGCAGGTTGGCGAGGGCGGTTTGCGTGAGCGTGTAATCGCCGGGGGCGAGGGCGAGGGTGACGGTGGCGTTGGCGGGGACGTGGGCGAGGTAGGCTTCACGGTCGGCGGCGTCAGTGAAGACGATGCGCCATGCGCAGGGACTGAGATTGACCAGATCGAGATGGGTGGAATTGGACGAGGTGGGCGTAGCGGGGGTTGGCGTGGGGGTGGCGCAACCGCTGAGAAAAGCGAGGGTGGTCAAGAGCGCGAGGCCGAGGGTGGCGCGCGCCGCGGTGGCCCGGCGCGGGCCCGGCGGGAGCCGGAAGAGACGGAATCGGAGAGGGCGATGCGGGTTATATCGGCACCGTGGCGGGCGGGGCGGAGATAAAAGATGGGGCGCGGGGCGCGGGATGGGGAAGGCTTCGGAATCGGAATTTTTACCACAGAGGCACGGAGGCACAGAGTGCGGATGAAGGGGAGAATGGGAGAGGGAGGATAGAGCGCGGGATGGGAGCACGCCGTCTACAGAGGAGAATTTGAGGGGCGGCGGAGATCGGGGCTTTTAACGGGGCGGGGAAGCGGCTTAGTCGGGGAATGCATCGTGAACCGGTTTTGAAATTGCTGAGGAGTCATGCGGTGCGCGCTTCGGACGCCCGTGAGGCGGCGATGGTGGCCGAGACGATTTGCTTCGTGGAGGCGGAGTGGGATTGTCTGTCGCGCGCATGTGCGCCGGGACATCTCACGGGCTCGGCGTGGATTGTGGATGCGGCACGGGGGCGGACCCTACTCACGCATCATTTGAAACTGGAGAAATGGCTGCAACTTGGCGGGCACGCGGACGGCGACGGGGATTTGTTGGCGGTGGCGTTGCGCGAAGGCACCGAGGAGAGTGGGCTGACGCGGCTGCGGGCGGTGAGCGCGGAGATTTTCGACGTGGACCGGCACTGGATTCCGGCGCGAAAAATGGAGCCGGCGCACTGGCACTATGATCTGCGGTTCATCATCGAGGCCGACCCGGGGGAGCCGCTGGTGCGCGCGGCGAATGAATCCAAGGAGCTGGCGTGGGTGGCGGTGAGCGGCGTGACGGCGCTCAACCCGGAGGAGTCGATGGCGCGGATGGTGCGGAAGACGGTGGCGGGCCGGCGGGGGTGATTAACGGGGGGAAATCGGTGAGGAAGGCGGCGACGAAGGGGGAGCGTTCGACGGCGGCTTCGTCGAGGCGACGGCCCCAGCGGAGGCCGTCGCTGTTGGCGAGGAGAATGAGCGTGAGGTCGCGGCCGGGGATTTTTAGGCAGAGCGCGGAGGAGGCGCCTTCCCAGAGCCCGGAGTGCCAGAGAAGTTTTTCACCGCGAAATTCTTGGACGCACCAGCCGAAACCGTAGGGTAGTGTTTTGCCGTCGGGTGCGCGGCCCGCGGTCCACATCCGGGTGAGCGAGGCGGGCGTGAGGAGTTTGCCCTCCGTGAGGGCGCGGTCGAAGCGGGCGAGATCCAGCGCTGCGGAGATGACGCCGCCGGCGGCGCCGTCGCCTGGCGGGGCGGGGGATCGGAGAGGGCGAAACCGCCGTCGGGCGCGAGGTGATAGGGTTTGGCGAGGTGAGCGGCAAACGACGCGGCGAGCGGGAGCTTGCGGTGGATACGAGCCGAGTGGGCCATGCCGGCGGGGTTGAAAACGTGGCGGGCGGTGAATTCGGAAAATGGAGTTTTGGCCACCTGAGCCATCGGGCGGGAGGTCCAGGAGAAGGCGGGCGCGTTGTAGAAGAAGCGGGTGCCGGGCGTGCCATTGGCCTGCATCGAGAGGAGTTGGCGCAGGGTGAGGGGAATTTTTTGGTCGTCGTCGAAATTGTGGAAAAAGAGGCCGCCCTCGGCGCGGACGGTGGTGCGATATTCTGAGTAGCCGTCGAATTCGCGCAGCGGACGATCGAGGTCGAGCTGGCCGAGTTCGACGAGGCGGAGGGCGACGACGGCGGAGATGGGCTTGGCGACGGAGGCGATGTTGAAGAGCGTCACCCGGGGTGACGGGTGTGTGATCGGCGAGGTCGGCGTAGCCGAGGCCTTCGGCGAGGACGCAGGTGGTGCCGCGCAACACGACGACGGCGAGGCCGGGGATTTTGGCGCCCTCGCGGAGGGTTGTAACGTGGGCGAGGAATTTTTTTTGGCGGGGGCTTCGTCGTCAGGCGGAGGCGCGGCGGGGGTGGTGGGACGATGCAAAGTTGCGGGGCCGCGAAGTTTTTTGAATCCAAACGCGGGCGGGCTGACACTCATTTAGCGAACCATCTCAATATCATGTTCAATCACTTCCTCCCTGTCATGATCGTCGGCGTCGTTTTCACGACGGCTGCGGTCATTTTTTTCATCGCGCTTTATTTTGGTAATCAACGTCGGCGCCAGTGGCATGAAACGGCCCGGATCGCGCTGGAAAAGGGCCAACCCATCCCGGCGATGCCGATGCAAGGCGGGCGGGTGAGGGCGGAGGAGCGGATGGGCGGTCCACGTAACGACATCCGCGCGGGGCTGGTCCTGATCGCGGTGGGCTTCGGATTGTATTTCGGTTTTACGACGGGTGAACTGCGGGGCGTGCCGTTGATCGCGGCTTACGTCCCAGGCTTCGTCGGCGTGGCGCTGCTGGTGAACGGCATCATCACGGCGCTGGGCTCGCCCAAGAATGAGGCGGAGCCGAGTGATCAGACCCGACTGAACTGAGCGTGAGCGAACCGGATTCAGAGCTCATCGCCCGCGCGGTCTGCGACGACGACCGCGCGGCTTTTGGCGAACTGGTGCGGCGGCACCAGTCGGGGGTGCGGCGTTTTTTGCGGCATTTGGCACGGGCCGATGAGGCGTGGGCGGATGATCTCGCGCAGGAGACGTTTATTGTGGCGCACCGGAACCTCGCGCGGTTTCGGGGGGAGGCGCGGTTTTTGACCTGGTAGCTGGGGATCGCACACAACCAGTTTCGCAACGCGCGGCGCGCGCGTGCGGCGACGTTGGACGTCCCGGCGGATACGCTCGATGAGCACGCGCTCGATCCCGCGCGGGCGACGGCGCTGCGGCAGGATCTGGCGGGCGCGCTGCGCCAGCTCTCGGTCGATGAACAAACGGCGCTGCATCTCTGCTATCAACAAGGTCTCTCGCATGACGAAGCCGCGAGCGCGCTGGTGTGGCCGATCGGCACGGTCAAAACGCACCTTGCGCGCGGTAAAGAAAAACTCCGCACGCTACTCTCCGCTTGGAATCCCCAGCTATGAGTCCTAACCCGCCCTTTCCTCACGACGATTTTGGCGCTGAGAACGATGTCGATGCGCTGCTGCGCGAGGCGTCGGCGGCGCCGTTGTCGGACGATGGATTTTTGGCGCGGGTGCTGCGCGTGTTGCCGGAGCCGGAGAAGGCCGTGCGTGGGGCGACGGCGGCGCGGCGTTCGGTTTTGTGCAGCGTGGCGCTGGCGGCGGGACTGGTGTTGGGGCTCGCGCAGAAGGATGAGACGACGTGGGCGCCGTTGGTGGCGTGGGCGGGAAAGTTGGCCAGTGAGCAGAGCTGGGAGATGTTGCTGCGATTCGATTCGCCGTGGTGGATCACGGTGCTGGCGCTCGGCGGGACGTATGTGATTTTAAAGTATCTGGAGCGGCCGGTGCGGGTGTGAGGTGGGAGGGAGGCGGAAAATTTTGTGGAAATTTTTTACCACAGGGGCACGGACGCACAGAGATCGGAAGAGGGGAGTGGCGGATTCTGCCTGAAGGCGGGGCTACGGACCCGGGCGGAAACGGCGGAGGGTTTGCGCGTAAGAGACGAACTGAAGTCTGCGCTACTTCAGAGGCGGGATCATGCCTGGCCAGACGTAGGCTTGGAGCATCACGAGGCAGCCGACGAGAACGGCGAGGGTGATGCTGTGCCAGAAGACGGCGCGCAGAATCGTGCCGGCGGCGGGGCTTTCGGGGTGGCCGCCGGTGGCGACGCTCGCGACGACGATGCTCTGGGCGTCGATCATCTTGCCCATGACGCCGCCGGAGCTGTTGGCGGCGCAGGTGAGAATCGGGGAAAAACCGAGTTGCTCGGCGGTGACTTTTTGGAGGTTGCCGAAGAGGACGTTGGACGATGTGTCGCTGCCGGTGAGGGCGACCCCGAGCCAGCCGATGAGGGGGGAAAAAAACGGAAAGAGCCAACCGGTCTGCGCGAGGGCGAGGCCCATGGTGGTGTCGGTGCCGCTGTAGCGCGTGGTAAAGCCGAGCGCCATCATGAGGGAAATCGTGAGCATCGACATGCGGACGCGGAGGAGAGTCCGCCAATAGATCCGGAGTGCGCGGCGGAAACTCACGCCGAGTCCGATGGACGCCGCGATGCCGGCGAGGAGCAGGGCGGTGCCGGTGGCGGAGAGGAGGTTGAGGACGAAGAGGGCTTTTTCGGGCGTAGGCTTGGGCGCGACGGGGGGCATTTTTTCGATGCCGAGGTGGAGAAACGGGACGGGAATCTCGGGAGCGAAGAGGGCGTTGAGCGCGGACTTCACCTGCGGGAGGCCCCAGATGAAAACGAAAACGGTGAGGGAAATCCACGGAAGCCACGCGCGCACCGGGGAAGCGGGCGCAGGCGAGAGGCTTGAGGTGTGAGGCGAGAGGGCGGCGGCGGGGGCGGGGGCGAGGCCGGGGGGCGAGGGGGACGCGGGCGAAGTGGGGTTGCGGGATTCTTGGGCGGGTTGCCAGAAGCGCATGAGGATGACGACGGCGAGCATCGCGAAAGCGGCACTGATGATGTCCACGAGCCAGGGGCCGTGAAAGTTGCTCACGAGAAATTGCATCGTGCCAAAGCTCGCGCCGGCGACGAGGCAGGCGGGCCACACGGCGATCATGCCCCGCCAGCCAGCCTGCGCGGCGACGAGCCAGAACGGGACGAGGAGGGAGAAAAAGGGCAGTTGGCGGCCGACCATCGCGCTGAGTGAGAGCACGTCGAGGCCGGTGAGCGGAGCCAGCGTGGTGATGGGAATGCCGAGGGAACCGAAGGCGACGGGGGCGGTGTTGCCGATGAGGGCGAGCTTGGCGGCTTCGAGGGGTTTGAAGCCGAGGCCGATCATGAGCGCTCCGGAGATGGCGACGGGCGCGCCGAAGCCGGCGGCGCCTTCGATGACCGCACCGAAACAAAAGGCGAGGAGGAGGGCCTGGATGCGGCGGTCGCCGGAGACGCCGGCGATCTGGGTTTGAAGAACGGCGAACTGGCCGGTCTCGACGGAGAGTTGGTAGATGAAGATGGCGTTGAGGATGAGCCAGCCGATGGGGAGGAGACCGAACGCAGCGCCGTAACCGGCGGCGGCGAGGGTGAGGGTCGCGGGCATGTGATAGACGAAAATCGCGATGGCCGCCGCGGCGGCGGGGGCGATGAGCGCGGCGAGGTGGGCGCGCACGTGCCAGAACGCGAGCAAACCGAGCAGGATAATGACGGGGATCGCGGCGACGAGGGCCGAGAGGCCGATGCCGCCGAGCGGGGTGTAATTTTGGGACCAGTGCATGGGGAAAGAAAGCGTGGCTTCAAAAAACGCGCGTCGGGGAGCGAGGGGTGGAAACACCTCCGTGGGGTGCCGTAAATTTACGTCGAGCCGGGAGAGCCCGGTCAACTGAATGCGCGGCGGGCCGAGGGCGGCGGCGCCTGCTCACGGTGGCGAAGGAGGCGCCGCCGTCGCGGGTCGCAAATAAATTTGCTCCTACGATGCTTAAATCTGCGAGTAGGACTTCGGAACGATGAACCGAGCGGTGTTGAGGGACATGTTGTCCGCGTATTGCGGGAGGTCCTTCATTTTCGCCCAGCGCGGGTCGGGTCCGAATTTTTTCCAGTTGCCGAGGTGCGTGGCGAGATCGGCGGCGCCGGTGATGTAGCGGAGGTGCGGCAGATCGCGGCCGGCGATGGCTTGGCCGAAGAAGACGGGGGACATGCCGAGGTCGCGCATGAGCGGGATTTCGCCTTCGTTGAACATGGCCATTTTGCTGAGGGCGCGTTCCTCGCTGTGACTTTGGTAATCACGCATTTCGTAGATGCGGGTGGGCGCTTTGGCGAACGACGGGACCGCGAGCGTGGGTTGACCGGTGAAGGCGCGGAGGAGCCAGGTGTCGAGGCGATCAAAGGCGGGCGTGGCCTTCGGAGTTTTCAGATAGGCTTTGCCGGCGGCTTGGACGGTGGCGTCGGCGTTAAGGTCGGCGCTGACGCTGATGAAGGATTCGAGCGTGGGGTAGTTGATGAGGACCCAGACGGGGGAGTCGGCCTTGGGCGTGGCGGTGACGGCTTTTTTGTCCACGTCCACCTCGGTGAACACGCCGACGTGGGCGAGGCCGCGGGCATTGAGCGCGGGGAGGAGGGCGTCGGCGAGATAGGCTTCAAGGAGGTCGGAGGATGCGCCGGGCTTCAGGCGGTAGGAACGGAGTTCGTAAAAATCGCGGGCGGGGACGGCGGGCATGGGGGCGGGGGATTTTTCGGCGGTGCTGGCGCGGGCGACAACGGCGAATGCGGCGGTGGTGGCGGAGGCGGCGAAGGTGGTTTTGAGAAAGGAGCGGCGGGTGGAGGACATGGGGGGAGTTAACGATTGGGTGGGCTTTTAGGTTAGCGGCTAGCAGCAAATTTTTTAATCTCAGCGAGCACAACGATTTCCTCGCTTCTGTAATTGTCCATCGCTCGTGGGTCGGATTTTTGAACAGCAGCAAGCAGGTGTTGATAGCTCTCCAAGCGGAGACGCAGCAATTTGACGACGGCGTTCCTACCGACCGCCGTGCGGCGACCCTCCGAGAGGTTCATAAAGTGAAGCGAATTGAGCCAAACCTCACTGGCATCTTTTTCATTTTGGCAGATGAATACGAAAGGTGCGATTGCCGACGCCGTGGAAAATTGGACGCGGCGGTCCACGGCGGTAGTGCTCCATGTCTGATCGGCTTGAAAAGTATTTGAATATCACGGCAGAAGGGGAACATCCGCCGTCTGGTTCCGGGAAATATAAAGGTGGCGGCTGCCCCGTCGCGCGCACCAACAGCCGCCTTTGCCGCGAAGTTGCCGGTTCTAGATGTTGCCTGCGGATTCTTGATAAGTGACCGGAAACAAAATTTCCGGATCATGTGGAGGGGCTTCATTTTGCATGGAGCGGTCGTTGCGATAAATTCTCCATGGGAATTTTCAAGTCGTGCTAGCGGGCGTCGCGCATTTGGCGGCGGGCGAGCCAGGGGTCCACCGTGGTGAGAAGGAAGCGGGCGATGGCGCCGCGGAAGCGGGTGAGCAATGTGCGCGTGCGTTGCCAATCCTCGAGGAGGATTTGCTGCGAGTGGCGGAGATCGGCGGCGAACATGGCGCGGGCTTCGGTGGCGAGGCGCGGTTCACAGAAGTGGACCATGAGTTCGTGGTTGATGGCGAGGGAGCGGGCGTCGAGGTTGGCGGTGCCGGCGAAGACGTTGTCATCCACGACGGCGAGCTTGGCGTGGAGGATCTGCGGTTGATATTCCCAGATCACGACGCCGGCTTTCAGCAACGAACCATAGATCGAGCGGGCGGCACGCTGGGCGAGCGGCACATCGGATTTGCCGGCGAGGAGGAGTTCGACCGTGCCGCCGCGCAGAGCGACGGCGCGGAGGGCGCAGCGGAGGCGGAAGCTCGGTGCAAAGTAGGCGGAGACGATGCGCACATGGCGGGCGTGGCGGAGAGTCTGGAGGAGCTGGCGGCTGAACTGGTTGCGGACGAGGCGGGGGCCGCTAAAGAGGACGGGGCCGGGCAGGCGGTAGTAGGCGGGGCGGAGGAGGGTGCGGTGTTGCCAGCGGTGGCGCAGGAAACGGCGGGCGAGGTGGTGTGTGAAAAGGTGGTCGAAGGACGCGGCGAGCTGACGGAGCGCGGCGGGGTCTTGCAGCTCGATACCGAAGTCGCGCCATCCGGTGGTGACGCCGTCGCCATCGTATTCGAGGGAGATGTTGAAGCCACCGGTGACGGCGGTGGCGTCGTCGATGAGGAGAAGCTTGCGGTGACTGCGGAGAGAAAAATGGCGGAAGGTGAGCGGATTGAAAATATGCGCCTGGCCGCCGGCCGCTTCGAGGTCGCGCCAGTAGTCGGAAGGCAGCGTGGGCGAGCCGCCGCCGTCCACGAGGACTTGCACGCGGACGCCGCGGGCCGCGGCGCGGGTGAGGGCGGC
>JACMRG010000383.1 GCA_014376585.1 Opitutaceae bacterium
CTCCGACCCAAAATCCTTCGCCACCTGTCCCGCCACCTTCAGGGCGAAATCATCCCGATGCGGCCCCGTCATCGTCGCGCGCATCGCCAGATCGCGCGCCCGCCCCGATTCCCACCGCGCGAGCAGCGCCTCCGCATCCGCCTGCGCAAAATCCGGCGCATACACCAGCGCCGCCGGCTCGACGCCGTCGCATAATTTCCCGTAGCCCGCCACCATCGCGGCCCCGAGGACGCGCAATCCCTCCGTCCGCCGCGCGATCAGTTCCGCGGCCGCCGGTGCCAACACCCGCTCAAACGCCCCCAATTCCCCGTCCACCATCTTTCCACTTCCCGCTCCTTTTTTCAGCAGCGCGTTTCGGTCCGTCAGCGCGCGCGTGTAAGTCTGCAACGCCTGCAAATAATTCCCGTCCATCGCCGCCAGCGTCAGATCGAGCCACCGCCGCCGCCCCGCCGGCGCGCCGCGCACGAGCTGCAAATCCTGCGACGAAAACACCACCGTCGGAAATTTCCCCAGATAATCCGCGAGCCGCGTCACGCGCGTCTGCTCCAGCCACAGTTCCTTGCTGTGCCGATGCACTTTGATCGTCACCTGCGTCTCGCCGAGCCGCGCATGCTCCAGCGTGCAAGCCACCGCCGCCGTCGTCTGCCCGTGCATCAGCAGCGTCGCACTCTCCATCGTGCGAAACGACCGCGCCGCCGTCAGATAGCCCGCCGCCTCCAGCAGGTTTGTTTTCCCCTGCCCGTTTTGCCCGACGAAGAACTGCCTCCGCCCCTCCAACTCGACCCGCGCAAACGCCACATTGCGAAAGTGTCGGAGAGTGAGCGTGCGCAGTCGCATGAGTCCGCGAGTAGCTGGAAATTTTTCGTCGCGAGCAAGCCCGCACCCGTCTTTGGTTGGCCCATGAAGTTTGCCGCCGCGCTCGCCGCGACCACCTCCACCCTCCAAGCCCTTCCCGGCATCCGTCCGGCCATCGACGCCGCTGGCGAACTCATCCTCACGACCCTCCGGCGCGGCAACAAACTCCTCATCTGCGGCAACGGTGGCAGCGCCGCCGAGGCCGCCCACTTCGCCACCGAACTCACCGGCCGCTACGCGAAAAACCGCCGCTCCCTTCCCGCCCTCGCGCTCTCTTCCGACGGCTCCCTCGTCACCTGCATTGGCAACGACTACGGCTTCGACCAGGCCTTCTCCCGCCAGATCGCCGGCCTCGCCCGTCCCGGCGACCTCGTCGTCGCCATCACCTCCAGCGGCAACTCCCAAAACATCCTCGCCGCCCTCGCCGAAGCCAAAATCCTCGCTCTCGCTAGCATCGCCTTCCTCGGCCGCGGTGGCGGCAAAGCCCGCGGACTCGCCACCGTTGACCTCATCATTCCCGGCGAAAGCGGCCCCGCCACTCAGGAAGCGCACCTGTTTCTGATCCACTATTTCTGCGAGCTGATCGACGCCGAGTTCGCCTGATCCGCACGTGCACCGGCGCAGTCTTGATCTCCCGATCCATGCGATAAATCCCGCTCATGCGGCGTTTCGTATGAATAAGTTTCACCCACCCGTCACTTTACAGACCGGCGTTCCCGGGTAATTTTTACCTGTTGAATCTCGACCCAACCCCTATCCGGGTCGATTTCGTCCAACGCTAACCTCGTTAAGGTGTCTATATGAAATTCGTTAAAACCCTGCTCGTCGCGAGCCTTGCGCTCGTCTCTTCCCTCGCCGCTCGAGCGGATGATTCCGCCCAAGCCTGGCTCGAAAATTATTACAAAAACCCGCAGCCCGCGCAGCTCGTCTCCCGCACCTATGATCTCAGCCAGGACGGCTATTTCAACGGCGCCGGCCAGCCCGCCATCGCCATCGGTTTCTTCGCCGAAGTGTTCGCCAAGAATCCCGCCAAGATTGACCAGTGGTTCGCTTCGTTCCGCGATCTCCCGATCTCCGAACAGCGCCTCCTCGCCTCGGCCCTCTGGCAGTCCGGCAACGCCAAGGGCCGCGCCGAGCTCATCCGCGTGAGCGCTGATTCCAGCGTCCGTCCCCAGATCACCCGTCTCGCCGCCCAGCCCGCCGTCTCCGTCGCCAGCACCACCGTGCGTTCCGCTTCTTCGATGAACCTCCAGTGGGGCGCCTTCCTCGCCACCGGTGATGAAAAGCACGTCACCAGCATCCTCGCCGCCCTCGGCCGGGGCGAACGCGATCTGACCGATACCGCCCGCTATGCTCTCGCTGAACACGCCGCCGCCCATCCCCGCGTGCTCGCCATCTGCCGCGATCAACTCGACCGCCAGCCCGCATCCGTCCGCACCGAGCTGCAAGCCGCGGTGAAGGCCGCCGAGGCCAACAAACCCACGATCTAACCGACCGAGCGCTTCGGCCCTCATGCAAGCCAGCCTGAACCCGGGCTGGCTTTTTTGTGTCCCGCCTCCCTTGAGATGTGGTCGGAGTCCCCCACCCCGCTACACCGCACCCGCTGGCACGCCGCCTGCATTGAGCCCCGCATGACGCCGCTCCGCCGACTCGCCACCGCCGCCACGCTGTTCGTCCTCGCCCTCGCCACCACCGCCCGCGCCGAAACACCCGGCACCGCCATCATCTACGACGCGCCTTGGGCTCCCGGCGATGCCTCCCGCTCTGGCGCCGCCGAGTTCACCGTCTTACTCAGCGTCGCCCAGCTCCGTCACCAACACTCTCGCGCCGGCATCGTGGCCGTTGGCACCAACAACGGTCTGCTCCAACCCGCCACCGAAGACGCCCTCACCCGCGCCGCGCTGATGGGCGTCGCCGTCGTCCGCCTCGCCGGTTCCGCCAAGCCGCCCGCCTTGCCCGACGATCTCTTCATCGAAGCCGCCTCCCAGCCCGCCCTCATCGTCGAAAAACTTCTCGCCGATTGTCTCACCCGTTTTGGTCCGCCGCCCGCCGCCGCCGATCCCGCGAAGCCCACGCCTGGCGAGACTGCCGCCATCCGCCGCATGATTTCCCGCTACCAACTCGCCTTCGACGCCGCCCACGCCCTGCTGCACGCCCCCAACGTCGCCCTCGCCATGGGCCCGCGCGACGACCTCGAAGACTGACCCCGCAGGACGGACCGCCCATCCGCTTCCTGAAAAAATCCCCTCCACCAAAGGGATGGAGCGCAACGCCGGGGTGGGTTCCGAATGTATCGCGCCCCCACCGCCCGCCCTCACCTCGAACCAGGCGGAGTCTCCTCATACTTCACCCAATTCTTAAGGAGCTCGTGCACCACCACACTGCCCACCCGGTGAGCGGCCTCAAGCGACGGTAGATACGCCGAATAGCCGGGCCCGAGTTTTTCTCCGCTGAGACTTTCCGCCGCGTCGCCGCCTGGAGGCTGCATGTCAAAATTGCTCGCCGTCCGCAGCACCAGCACACGCTTCACATCGACCCGCTTCGCGCGATCCAGCAACGTCAGCGATTGCAACGTGCCCGTGTCTTCCATCGCCGTGGTCACGTAGTTACCCTTGCCGTCACTGAAATATTTCACCCAGTCGTTCGCCCATTGGTTGAGCAGTTTCCCGTGCCAGTAGGTCATCGAGGAAAGCGTGTCCCCCTTCATCACGACCGGCGGCCGCTGCGCCTTGGGAAACCCCGTGTAGAGAGCCCGCCGCTTTTGCATGCCCTCGGTATCGGCGAGCGGCGTATCCTTCGTCAGTTGATAAGCCCATTCGACCAAACCGGGTTCGAGCCGATACGCCTCACCCTCGCTGCGGTCGGCCGGCAACTCGTAGGGTTTCTTTTTGCGCAGCGGAATAAACCCCGTGGTCCAACCCGCCGGAATTTCTCGCGCGTCGATCTCATGGCCCAAATCGCCATCCACGATCCACTCAGCCCACACCGCCGAGCCGAGCGGGCCATCGTTCGCATCAATGCCGGCGATACCCGCGACCAGAAAATAACTGTGCGTGAGATCGAATCGCGGGTCGAGTCCCAGCGCCATGATCGTTGCCGCACTTTTCGCCGTGCCCACGCCCGTCACCACGCCGAGCACACTGCCATCGGCGTTCGAGCGTAGATCGCGATAACCCTGCGGAAAAGGCAGCACCTGCGTAAGCTTTTCGCGCTCCACCCAATACTGAAATTCACCCGGCCGATCTCCCGTATCCGCGCCCGCCTCGAACATCGCGATCACCACCACTTTGGGCCGGATCGGCTCGGCCGCACGGAGCCAAGTTACCGACAATAAAATAAAACAGAGCGCGAACAGGGAGCGGATCATCCCCCCATGCAAAGCACTCCACGCACCATGCGCAAATTGGTTCTTGCCGCGCAGAAATCAGGGCGGTTCGCTTTACCCTTACATCCATGAGCACTGCCACTCCCGCCAAGGAAAACGCCATCATCAAGACCGCCTATGGCGACCTCACCGTCGCTTTCTGGCCCGACGTCGCGCCGAAAACCGTCGAGAATTTCAAGAAACTCGCCCGCGCCGGTTTCTACGACGGCACCGCGTTTCACCGCATCATCAAGGGCTTCATGGTTCAGGGCGGCTGCCCCAACACGAAGGTGGGCGAAAAAGGCATGCCCGGCACCGGCGGTCCCGGCTGGCAGGTCAAAGCCGAGTTCAACGCCAAGTCCTACACCCGCGGCGTCCTGTCGATGGCCCGCTCCTCGAACCCGGATTCCGCCGGCTCCCAGTTTTTCATCGTCCACGGTGACGCCAAGTTCCTCGACCGCCAATACACCGCCTTCGGCGAAGTCGTCGCCGGTGACGACGTCCTCGAAAAACTCGCCAACGTCCCCACCAAGTCCGGCGGCGGCGGCGAGAAGAGCACCCCGATCGAGCGCGTCGGCGTCGAGAGCATCAAGATCGTCCCGGCCGTCTGAGCGGAATCGCCCGCGTCAGTCCCTCGCTTTCAAGGCCGGTCCTCGCGACCGGCCTTATTTTTTTCCGCGCCGAAGATCGCGTCTTCCACTTCCTTCGCGGCGAACATGAAAGCGGCGTCGTGCCCGATGCCCGGCGTCTCGACCTTGCGCCAGTTAAACGCCCAGCCGCGGTCCTTCGCCAGTTTCTGCGCCGCCGCGAAACAGGCGCGCCCGCGCTCAAGCCGGTTCGGCCCCTGTCGCATGCCCTCGGCACTCGCATCGAAACTGTGTTCGGGGGTGATGTCGCCCGTGCCGAGGTAAAACGTCAGCGGCGCCGCGAGGTAACGGCGAATCACCTCATCGTTACTCAGCTCGGCCGGCAGCCCGCCAAACCCATAGCCAAACTCCTGATCGCGTGCCGGAAACAGGTGCGAACCCGGATTCCCCGCCACGATGCGCGTCGCCTCGCCCGGTAAAAATGCCGCCAGTCGCACCAAAAACTGCCCGCCCGCCGAGTGCCCAATGAGATAATACGGCAGCGTCGCCACCCCCTCCCGTGCCCGCACGTCTGCCACGAGGCGCGGGATCGCCGCATACGTCCAGTCGTCGCGCGCCTGCACCTTGCCCGCCTTGTCCACCAGCCCGCCCCGCTGATACCGCAGGCTGGGAAACCGTTCCTTGTCGAACAGCGGCGCCACCACGATGGCGTGAAATCGCTCCGCGAGCGTGATCGCAAAATTCCGATAATCCTCCGCGTTACGACTCACTCCGTGACAAATGACGAACA
>JACMRG010000384.1 GCA_014376585.1 Opitutaceae bacterium
CATCGCCCGCTTCGGCGCCGTTCTCGATTTCGCCACCGCCGAAGTCTGGAAACAGCAGAGGGAAAAACTCCCCCCCGACATCAAAGACGACGAAGTCGAAGCCATTGAAACCGGCATCGCCAACGGCCTCCGCCTGCGCCTCTTCGCCGAGATCGAGACCGCCACCCGCGCCTTCGCCCTGCCCCGCCTCGTCGCCGGCAGCGAACCCACGCGCCGCGCCTTCACCGCCAGCATCGACGAACTTGAACACGCCGTCGGCCTCCTCCGCCTCAATCTAAACGAGTCAGCCGCGCTCGAGTCCTACCTCCTCGCGGCCCTGCGTCTCTGGGCCCGGCGTTAAATTTTCGTCTCGTCACGCAGGTTGCGCGATTTTCGCGCGCGAGTGTGCCTACAGATCTGCGACCACCGTGCCGATAAAGTCGCGATGTTCACCTCCCGCCTGATCGGCTCGTGCCGCGCCGTTTTGGCCGCGCTCATCGTGCCCGTCGCCCTGCCGGCATCCGAGCACGGTGCCTCCAGCGCTGCCCGCACCAGCAGCGCCGCCGTCGTCTCCGAAGCCGACCAAACCGCGATGTCGCCCGCCGAGGCCTTGATTCGCCTGCAGGCAGGTAACGCCCGCTTCCTCTCCGGCAAACGCCTCGAACGCGATTGGCCCGCCCAAGTCCACGAGACCGCCCACGGCCAGCATCCTTTTGCCTCCATCGCGAGCTGCATGGATTCACGCACCGCCGTTGAGCAGGTCTTCGACCTCGGCCTCGGCGACGTCTTCAGCATTCGCCTTGCCGGCAACGTCATCGACGACGACGTCCTCGGCTCCCTCGAATACGCGCACAAAGTCGCCGGCGCCAAACTCATCATCGTCCTCGGTCACAGCCACTGCGGCGCCATGAAAGGAGCGGCCGACGATGTCGTGCTCGGCAATCTCACCAGCCTCGTCGCCCGAGTGAAACCCGCCGTCGTCGGCGTGCCCGTTGACGGTTCGCCGCGCACTTCAAAAAACATGAAGTTCGTGGACGACGTCGGACGCCACGTCATCCTCGCCGTCCGCCTGATCCGCGAACGCAGCCCCGTGCTCCGCCAGCTCCACGACCGTGGGGCCATCGACATCATCGGCGGCTTCTACGACATCGAGACTGGCAAAGTGGAATTTTACCGCCCGCTCCCCGGTGCTTCCCCCGTCGCCTTAGCCAAACCCGCCGCGCCTGCAACCGCCGCCACTGTTGCCCAAGCCGCGCCCGCCCAGCCCGCTTTCTCTCACTGAGCGGCGGCGCCGCCCGCGGCCGCCCGCGGCTCGGCGGCAATCCCCGCGACCAATTCTTTGACCAGCGGATTCGGAAATCGCCGGTTTGGCGTGATCGCGTAAAACGTTTCCCGGATTTGCGGAAACCGGTGCTTCACACTGAGCACGCCCGCCGCGATTTCATCCCGCACCACAACCTGTGGCACGAGCGCCAGCCCTTCTTCCTCGCGCGCAAGCAAGCGCAACATCGCCATGTCATCCACTTCCGCCGCGATCAATGGCCGGACACCCGCCGCGTCCATTACCCGGTCAAACGCCGCCCGCGTCGCGCTCTCCAAACTTGGCAGCACCAGCGGCACCGTCGCGCAGTCTGCCGGGAAACTAAATTTCTTCCGCCGCCATTTCGCCCCGCCCACAAGCCCCACGGGCTCTTCCGCCAGCAGGTGACTATGCCAAGGCGTCGCCGCGTCGCGCCGCACCGGCTGGTTCGAGAGCACGAGATCGATCTGGTGCGCGTGCGCCTGCCCGAGCAGTTCTCGCAATCCGCCCGACCGCAGCACCAGCTCCACGTCGGTCCGGTGCAGCGCCGGCCGCAGAAAACCGAGCACGAAATTCCGCGACAGCGTGGACACCGCGCCCACGCGCAACACCAGCCGCCCGCCCCTCGGCTGGTTCCGCATCACATCCTGCAACTCGTCACCCGCGCGGAAAATCGTTTCTGCGTAGTCGAGCGCGAGCCGCCCGGCCTCGGTCAGCATCATCCCCTGCCGCTCCCGCAGGAACAGCGCGTGCCCCAGGCTCTCCTCCAGTTGCTTCAACTGGATGCTCAGCGCCGGCGCCGACATGTTCAGTTTCGCCGCCGCCTTGGTCAGCGTGCGTTCCCCCGCGATCGCCCGGAAATAGCGCAGGTGGTGGTAATTTAGGAAAGACATCGGGCTTAGGTTAAAGTTAAAGCCGAGTTTTAATCACGGTAGTAGGCTAAAACTCAAGCGCCCGCTAAACTGCGGTCCATGCGCGAGCTTCTTCTCTTTGCCATCCCCGTTACCGTCGCCCTAGCCGGGCTCCTTGCCCGACGCCTGCGCCCGGCCGCCGCCGGGCGGCTCGCAACCCTCGCCGCCAACACCGCGCTCCTCGCGGCGGTCGCCGCCACCGTCCTCCTCATCGTCCACGGTCCGATGAACGCCCGCTGGTCTCCCTTCGGCCCCGACTTCGCCATCGGCCTGACCGTGCGCTTTGAGGTCGTCGCCGCCGTCATGACCCTGCTCGTCGCTTTCCTCGGCCGCATCGTCCTCGGTTTCGCCCGCTCCTATCTCGCCGGCGATCCCGCGCAGGCGCGGTTTTTCAGCTGGATGTGTCTCACGCTCGCCTCGGTGCTCACCCTCATCCTTTCGGGCAACTTGCTCCTGTTTTTCTTGGCGTGGATCGCCACGAGTCTCTGCCTGCACCGCCTACTGCTCCATTATCCGGATCGGGCTGGCGCGGTCTTTTCCGCACGCAAGAAATTCGTCGTCAGCCGGCTCGCCGATCTCTGTCTCGTCGCCGCCCTAGTCCTCACCTATCGCACCTACGGGACCTGGGAGTTCGAAGCACTCTTCGCCGCCGCCGCCGCCGGCCGAACCGCCGCCCTCCCGGTCATCGCATTCCTCCTCGCCATCGGCGCCGCGTTGAAATCCGCCCAGTTCCCATTCCACTCGTGGCTGCCCGATACGATGGAGACGCCGACTCCGGTCTCCGCTTTCATGCACGCCGGCATCGTCAACGCGGGCGGGTTCCTCGTCATCCGCCTCAGCCCGCTCTTCGTCCACGCGCCCGGCGCCCTCATGCTGCTCGCGATACTCGGCACGATCACCGCCGCCTTCGGTGCGGTCGTCATGCTCGCCCAACCCAGCGTCAAGCGCGCCCTCGCCTACTCCACCATCGCCCAGATGGGATTCATGCTTTTGCAATGCGGCCTCGGCGCCTTCGCCCTCGCCCTGCTGCACATCGTCGCGCACTCGCTCTACAAGGCACACGCGTTCCTCACCGCCGGCAGCACCATCGGCGCCCTCCCGCGCGCCGCGAAACCCCTGCGCACCGGCGCGCTCGGCCTCGGCGTGCTCTGCGCCGCGTTACTCGTCGCAGCCGGCGCGACGCTGCTCGCCGTTTTTGTTCCGTCCCCGACTTCGCCCTACTCGGTGTTCACCCTCGTGCTGGTCCTCGCCCTCGGCTACGGCCTCGCCCGGTTTTGGTCAGTCGTGTCACGCGGCCCGGCGCTCGCCCGCGCCCTCCTTGCCGCCGCCGCCATCGGCTTCGCCAGCCTCGCCCTCCACGTCGGGACCTACGCGCTGCTCGACCACCTGCCCGCACCCGCACCGGCGCCCGGGTTGCTCGCCGCCATTGCCGCGGTCTTCGCCGCTTTGTTCCTTTTCCAAGCTCTGCTTTGGCGCGCCAACGCGCACCCGCTGGGCCGCGTGCTCTACGTTCATGCGCTCAACGGTTTTTACGTCGGCACCGTGGCCAACCGCATCCTCAACCGCCTCTGGCCCCGCGCCACCTCCGGCTGATTCCTGCTCTCAAATACGATGACTTCCACCTCCCCCTCTCCGTCCCCCGCGACCGCCCCTC
>JACMRG010000385.1 GCA_014376585.1 Opitutaceae bacterium
ATCGGCGGTGAAGGTGGCGAGTTGCTCGGCGTAGAGTGCGTGGAGGAGGGCGAGCTCGCGGGGATCGGCGGCGCGGCCGGTGACGAGGCGGAAGGTCCAGGCGAGCTGCGCGGGGAGATCGGGGCCGCCTTCGCGCAACATGCGTTGGCCGATGGAGCGGGCGGCTTCGACGATCTGGACGTCGTTGAGGAGGGCGAGGGCCTGAAGGGGCGTGCTCGTGCTCTGGCGGTGGACGGTGCAGACGTTGCGCTCGGCGGCATCAAATAAAACCATCGCGGGGGGCGGCACGGTGCGTTTCCAAAAGGTGTAGAGGCTGCGGCGGTGGAGATCGTCGCCGGTGCCCTGGTTGTATTTCGGTTTGCCCATGGCGATCTCTTCCCAAAGGCCGGGCGGTTGGTAGGGGAGGACGCTGGGGCCGCCGAGTTTTTCGACGAGGAGGCCGCCGGTGGCGAGGGCTTGGTCGCGGAGCATCTCGGCGGTGAGGCGGCGGGCGGGACCGCGGGCGAGGAGGAGGTTTTGCGGGTCGCGGGCGAGGAGCTCGGGGGTGGCGCGCGAGGACTGGCGGTAGGTGGCGGAGAGGGCGATTTGACGGAGGGTGCGTTTCACGTCCCAACCGTGGGTGGCGAAATCGTGGGCGAGCCAGTCGAGGAGTTCGGGGTGCGTGGGGAGGGAGCCTTGGAGGCCGAAGTTGTCGGAGGTTTCGACGAGGCCGGCGCCGAACATTTGTTGCCAGAGGCGGTTGACGGTGACGCGGGCGAAGAGCGGGTTTTCGGGGGCGGTGAGCCAGCGGGCGAGGCCGAGGCGGTTGCGCGGGGCGTCTTTCGGGAAGGGCGTGAGGGCGTGGGGCGTGTCGGCGGTGACGGGCTCGCCGGGAGAATCGTAGGCGCCGCGCTGGAGAATGAAGGCGGGTTTGGGAGAGGGGAGTTCCGCCATGACCATCGCTTCGGGAAGCGGGGTGACGAGGGCGTTTTGGGCTTCGCGGGCGGTGTAAAGGGAGAGGGCGGCGTCGCGGGTGGGCGCGTGGATTTGGGCGGCGAAATAATCGAAGAGACCGTCGCGTTGCGCTGGGGAGAGTTGGGCGGGCGGTGTGGTCCACGCGGTGGCGAGGTCGGTGCGGCCGGCGAGTTGGGTGGACTCGAGCGGAGTGAGGGCGCGGTCGAAAACGGCGAGGTCGCGGACGCGACCGCCTTTGAAACCGTTGTCACGAAAACGAAAGCCGATGGTGAGATCGGGCGGGGCGCCGGTGTAGGTGATGTCTTTGAAGAGGCCGTCGCGAATGACGTCGGTGGCGGCGGGCTGGCCGTTGATGCAGATGCGAGCGCCCGATGCACGGCTGGAGCCGTCGTAGGTGGCGGTGACGTGGACCCACGCGCCGGGTGTGAGGGTGTCGCGCGTGGTAATTTTGAGCGAGGCACCGGGCCAGAGGTAGTGGAGGCCGAAGGAGAGATGGCCGTTTTCTAGGAGGATTTCGTAACCGCGGCTGCCGGCGTCGGCGGGGGCTTTGGTGTGGTGAAGGACGACGCTGCGTGCGGCGACCGTGGCGGGAGTTTGAATCCAGAGGCCGAGGGTGAAGGCGTCGGTGCGTTTGAAGTGGGCGATGCCGGGGAAGGTAAAACCGCTCTCGCCGTCGAGTTCGGCGGCGGGGCCACGGGCGGTCGCGGCGAAGCGCGGGGACTCGATGGCTTTGCCTGGCAGAGTGGGGTCGGCGGTGTTGGCGACTTGGGCGACGGTGATGGTTTTGGATTTGGCCGGAGTCGCGGCGGAGGGGGAGGCGGCGGCGGTTTTTTCTACGGGCGCGGTGACCGCGACATCGTTCGCGGCGTCGAGCGGGTAGCGGGCGATGAGGGCGGCGAGGGTGGTGGGTGCGGAAGATTTTTGGGTGAGCCACGCGGCGAAGGCGGCGCTGGCGTCGGTGCGGGCGGCGGTGAGGATCTGCTCGGCGGTGGCCGCGGCGGTGCGGAGGGTGGCGAGTTGCCGGTCTTGTTCGTCGGTGGTGAGGAGGAGCGTGGGGACGGGCATGGAGTCGGCGAAGCCCTTGTAGGAAATCTGGCCGGCTTCATCGATGTTCTGAAAGAAGGAGAACATCGCGTAGTAGTCGCGCTGCGAAATTGGATCGTATTTGTGATCGTGGCAGCGGCAGCACTCGAAGGTGAGTCCGACGAAGGCGGTGCCGAAGGTGTTCACGCGGTCGGCGACGTAGGCGACGCGGTATTCTTCTTCGACGATGCCGCCCTCTTCGTTTTGGTTATGGAGCCGGTTGAAGGCGGTCGCGAGGCGCTGCTCTTTGGTCGGATTGGGCAGGAGGTCGCCCGCGACTTGCCACGTGGCGAATTGGTCGAAAGGAAGATTTTCGTTGAAGGCTTTGATGACCCAATCGCGATAGGCCCACATGGCGCGGGGGCGGTCCATTTGGTAACCATGGGTGTCGGCGAAGCGGGCGAGGTCGAGCCAGTCGGTGGCCATGCGTTCGCCGTAACGAGGGGAGGCGAGGAGGCGGTCGATGAGATTGGCGATTTTGGATTCTGACCGGTCGCTTTGCTCGGTAACTCGATTCTCGATTGAGGCGGACACGAAGGCTTCGACTTCGGCGGGGGTGGGTGGGAGGCCGGTGAGGTCGAGGGTGAGGCGGCGGATGAGGCGGGCCGGGTCGGCTTCGGGGGCGGGGGCGAGTTTCTCGCGGGCGAGTTGGGCGCGGACGAAGGCGTCTATGGGATTTTCGATTTTCGATTTTCGATTCTCGATTGCCGGAGGCGTCGGCGGGGTGACGGCGGCGATGGGGGTGAGGGCCCAGTGGGTGCCGTAGGGCGCGCCTTCGGTGACCCAGCGTTGGAGGAGGGCGATCTCGGCGGACTTAAGTTGGCGGACGGCGTCGCGCGGGGGCATCACTTCGTCCTCGTCGGTGCTGGTGATGCGGATGACGAGGTCACTGTCGGTGGGGGCGCTGGGTTTGACGACGGTGGTGTCGTTGCGCGTGCGGTAGAGGCCTTCCTTCGTGTCGAGCCGAAGCTTGGCCTTGCGCGCGGGTTCGTCGGGGCCGTGACACTTGTAGCAGGCGTCTGAAAGAAGGGGGAGAATCTCGCGGCTGAAATCGACGGGCGTGGCGGGAGCGGACGATGCGGTGAGCGCAGCGACAGTCAGGGCGCACAGCGCGGGGATACGAGCGAGGGGAGCTGACAAAAGCACGGTGCCATCCGATAGCATCGGATGCGGCTGGCCACAAAAAATAGGAAAGGATTTTCGCGAATATTCGCGGAGCCGTAGAGGGCGTCGAAAAAGCTCGGTTGAGGGTGGGGGCGGCTCTCCGAGCCGCCCTTGGTTTGAGTGGCGAATCGCCCTAGAACCCAGGCCGGCTCGGAGACCCGGCCCCCCCTTTTTAGACGCCCTGGTGGCGGAAGAAAGCCGCGTTCACCGCCATTCGGAGAGCGGGGTGATGACGGGTGCGGGGAGGTGGGCGGGCCAGTGGTCGCCTGCGGGGGTAAGGAGAATGACGAGGCGGGCGTCGGTGGCGGCGGAAGCGGCGGGGAGCGTGGCGGCGAGGATGGTGGTGCCCCGATTGGGTTTTTCGGCGGCGGTGGGCGGGCTAGCGGAGGCGGAGGTGAATTGCGCGGCCGTGGGCTCGAGGATTTCGGCGCGGAGGGTTTTGCCGGATTGCGTGAGTTCGGCGTGGTGCGCGTCGAGGATTTTGATTTTTGAGTCGGTCACGAGGCGCCAGGTGAGCGGGGTGTTGGCGGCGAGGGTGGTGACTTCGTCTTGCACCAGCACGCGGGCGCGGTCGAGGAAGGCGACGCCGCGAAGGATTTTTTTTGGCGGAGGTCGGATACGCGGCGGTGAGATCGGCGACGGCGTAGGCGCGGGAGGGCGTGGTGGTGAAGGCGACGATCGGAGCTTCGGCCTTGGGCGCCTGCAGCGCAGTGCCGGGCGTGAGGGTGTTGTGGGAAAAATTATTGAGACGGAAATAGGCCCAGCGTTGGGCGCCGAAGTAAGCGGGGAGGTTATAGCCGTCGGGGCCGAGGTCTTGCGCCCAACGCACGCCGTCGGCGTCGAGCACGAAGGAGCCGAGGTCGAGGTGGGAATGATTCACGGCGTTGCCGCCGGCTTTGAAGCCGAGGAAGAGGGCGCGGGGATCGTCCCAGGCGCTGCGGAAAAGGGCGAGTTGGGCGGGGCCGCGGAAGCGGATGTCGAGAGGATTTTGGATTCTCGATTTTCGATTTTCGATTTCGGAGGGGAACCAGACGGCGTGGAGGGCGAAGAAGCGGTCGCTTTCGCGGTCGGTTTTTTTGGTGGCGATGGTGGTGGCGAGGAGCGCGCGGCTGTGAGCGAGGGCGGTGGGTTGGGGGTAGCGCGCGGCGAGCCAGGTGTATTCGGGGGCGGCGCCGAGGGTGGCGGCACCGTCGGCGTAGTTGAAGGCGAGGCCCATCGGGCTCTGGATGTGGAGGCGGTAGAGGGCGGTGAGATTGAAGGCCGGGGCTTTGCCCAGATCGAAATCGGTGCCGAGGGCGTTCTCGAGGACGGCGAGGGCGAGGACATTGTAGCTGGTGCCATAGCCCCAGTAGCCGGGGCCTTCGGGATAGGCGCCGTCGGGCGCGTAGGCGGCCATCGCGAGTGGGAGCGAGGCGCGGGCGCCGGCGATCACGGTGCGTGCGAGGGCGGGTTCTTCGTCGGCGAGCGCGAGGGCGGCGATGAGGAGGCCGGCGTTGCAGACTTGATTCCAGTTGTGGTGCGCGGTGACGAAGGAGACCCGTTTGTCGGTGGGTTTGCCTCCGGCGTAGGCGACGGGCGCGAGGGCGATGCCTTTTTCCAAAAGCGCGGTGCGGATGGTGGTGCGTTCGGCGGGCGTGAGATAGGCGTAGAGCCAGTCGTAGCCGAGGGCCAGGGCGGTGGACATTTCGGCGACGTCGAGGAAGTGCGAGGGATTCCAATCGGGGAATGCGGAGACGGTGAGCATTTCCAGTTTCGCGCGGGCGGCGAAGCGGGTGTCGCCGGTGAGACGGCAGGCCATCGCTCCCGTGATGACGCGCGAGAGGGCGGTGCGGGATTTATCGAGTAGGCGCGGGCCAATGAGGACGTGCTCGACGGGTTTGGCGGTGAGCTGGGCTTCGGCGAGGGAGACGATGCGCGCGTGGAGCGAGGCGCGGAGGGGATCGGTTTTGGCCGCGGCAAGGGCGGCG
>JACMRG010000386.1 GCA_014376585.1 Opitutaceae bacterium
AGAAGCGCGTGCCGCGGGCCTGATGCTGTTGCACGAAGAGATCGGCGAAGGGGGTTATTTTTGCGACGTGGCTGGAGAGAGTCGGAAACGAGTAGTGATGGAGATCGCCGCGCAGGGTGGCGACGGGGCCGGTGCATTCCATCTTCTCGTGAACGAATGGGTCGCCGCCCCAGCGGGATAGGGAACGTTGGACGAGGCGGAGGCTAAGGTCGGGATACCAGTCGCCGTGGGTGATCCAGCGGTCGATGAACCAGACTTTGCGGGGGAAGCGGGCGCCGGCGAAGGTGGTGAGATCGGGGCGGGCGAAGAAGGCGGTGAGGGAAGCTTGGAGGGCCGGGGAGACTTCTTCGTCGGCGTCGAGGCAGAGGGCCCAGGGTTGGGTGGCGAGGGCGAGGGCGGCGTTCTTGGTGTCGCGGAAACCTTGCCACGGGCGGTGGTGGACTTGGGCGCCGGCGGCGAGGGCGAGGGACTCGGAGGTGTCGGTCGTGGCGTTGAGGACGACGATAATTTCGGCGGTCCAGCCGCGAGCGCTGGCGAGGCAGCGCGGGAGATTGGCGGCTTCGTTGCGCGCGACGATCACGACGGAAACTGGGAGGGCTTTAGCCACGTATAGACACTGATGGACGTGGATGCGGAGACCGGAAACTCAAAATTTCCCGACGAGCGAGCGCGGGATTTGGTAGAGGTAGCCGCAGGAGCGCCAGGCGCGGACGAGGGATTTTTTGGCGTCGCCGGTGCGGAGGATCAAGGCGGAGAGCAGGGCGAGGAGGGCGTAGCCGAGGAGTTTGAGGATGTTGGCGAGCCAGCGGGAGGCGAGGTAGGCTTTGCCGCCGGGTTGGCCGGCGCGGTCGATAGTGCGGGAGCGGGCGGAGTCGAAGGCGTGGCGGGCGGCATAGCGAAACGTGGTGCGGCTCGCGGGCATCTGGTGGCGCACGGCGGCGGCGGGGGCGAACCAGATTTCGAAGCCGGCGGCGCGGATGCGGCGAACCATTTCGCTGTCGCCGCCGGAGAAGTAATTGCCGGCAGCGCGGTCGAGGGCGGTGTGGAAGATGCCGACTTGGGAGAAGACGGCGCGGGGGATGGCGAGGTTGGCGCCCATCGGGCTGTGGCGGGATGGGAGCGGGCCGGCGTCGGCGCGGAAGGCGAGCGGGGCATGCCACTCGGCGACCCAGGGCGGGAGGCCATCCGGGAAAACGGGGATCACTTCGCCGCCGACGGCGCCGATTTTTTCGGCGGGACACGAGGCTAAGGGGGCGAGCATCTCCGCCAGCCAGTCGGGTTGCACGAGGATGTCGTCGTCGGCGAAGAGGATGATGTCGCCGCGGGCTTCGGCGATGGCGCGGTTGCGGGCATAGTCGAGGCCCTGTTGTTTTTCGATAATGTGGCGGGGGGCGGGTTGGGCGGAGGTGGTTGAGAATTCGGCGACGACGGCGGCGGTGTGGTCAGTGGAGTTGTTGTCGATGACGAGGATCTCGAACTGGTCGCGCGGGAAATTTTGCCGGGCGAGGCCGGCGAGGGTTTGGCGCAGGAAATCAGCGCGGTTGTAAGTGCAGAGGGCGACGGTGAGGCGCATGGGCGGATCGGATTTACCCGCGAAAGGACGCGAAAGAACGCGAAAAACTGACGATGGAGGAATAGGCTGGAAACACGAAGAACGGAACGAAAGGAGGATTGGGTAGGTGACGGTGTGCCTGGGCTGGAGAGGGGGGGAGTCAGGCAAGTCGCTTGAGCGCGGCCCAAACCCAGCCGCTGGGCAAGCGTGCAAACGGGATGGCGCGGAGGCGGAGGGCGCGCGTGAGGGACGCGGGTTTCTGGGGGAAGCGGGCGGCGTAGCTGAGGGCGTTGCGGTAGGTGAAGAAGCGGGCGAGCCAGCGGCCGAGGCGCGGGCTGCGGGGGAATTGCTCGCGGGCGATGCGGAGGCGGAGGAGATGCGTTTGGCGGATCATGGTGGGCCAGGCGCGCTCGGTCCACTGGCCGTCGGCGACGCGGTAGAAGGCGGCGACTTCGCGGACGACCTCGATGCGGCCGGCGCAGGCGAGGCGATACCAGAATTCGTAGTCGGCGAGCGGGCCGGCGGCTGCGCTGAAGCCACCGCGTTGTTGGGCGAGGTCGCGGCGGATGAGGACGCCGGGGAAGGGCGTCATGGAGCTTTTAAGGAAGTAGCGGGGCAGGTAGGGAGCGGCGGGAGTCGGGCGCGGCGGGTTAGGGACAACCCGCCCGACCTGCGGCGGAATGGCGCCGGAAATGGTGCGGGTGCAGATGGCGGCGAGCGCGGGGCGGAGGTGCGGAAGGACGGTCGCGAGATACCAGGGGTAAAGCGTGTCGTCTTCGTGGAGGACCATGACCCAGGTGCCGCGCGCACGGCGGATGACCTCGTTCCAGTTGCGGACGGGGCCGAGGGTGGGCGTGTTGCGGTGATAGAAAAATTTATCGGCGGGGAAACGCGCGACGGTGGCGGCGGTCTCGGGGAGCGTGCCGTCGTCGCAGACGATGACTTCGTAGGGGACGTCGGCGGTTTGCGCGGCGATGCTGGCGAGTGTTTCGGCGAGGAGCGCGGGGCGGTTGTAGGCGGGGATGCCGAAGGTGATGTGCGGAGTCGGGGCGGCGCTCATGGGCGGGAGGCGAGCGATGCGCGCACGGCGGCGAAGGCGTCGGCGACGGTGATCCGGCGCACGCAGAGATTTTTATAGGAGTCGCCGGGGCTGCACTCGCCGGGGGCGACGCAGGCGGCGGCGCAGGGTTGGGTGGCTTGGAGGACGCGGTGATGCGTGCCGACGGGGCCCCAGACGGTGATGTTTTGCGCGCCGACGAGGGCGACGACGGGCGTGCCGACGGCGGCGGCGACGTGCATGGGGCCGCTGTCGTGACAGAGGAAGAGATCGCACTGCGAGGCGAGGGCGGCGAATTGGCCGATGGGCAGCGGGCGGTCGATGGCGACGAGGTGGGATTTGGCGGCGGCGCGGATGGCGGCGAGGGTCGGTTGATCGGCGGGGCCGCCGACAAGGAAAATCTGGGCGTTGAGCTCGTCTTGGATACGGTCGCAGAGGGCGGCGAAATTTTCGGCGGGCCAGACGCGGTAGGGGCTGCGGCTGCCCGGATGGAGCAGAATTTTCGATTCTCGACACTGAACTGTCGCTGCGCTCGGCAACGCGATTTTCGATCGGGGGCCGAGGAGGGGGGCGATCGCGGTGAGGTCGGCGGGGCGGGGGGCGAGACGGACCTCGCGGGTGGTTACCGGGACGCCAGCGGTGTGGAGGAGGGCGAGGTAGGTTTCGGTGATGTGCTGCGCGCTGTAGGCGGGGGAGCTGACGAAGGTGGTGTGCGTGTAGAAGCTCGGGAAGTGGCGGCGGACGTTTTCGAGGTGGAAGGCGTGGCGCTCGGAGGCGCCGGTCAGGCGGGTGAGGA
>JACMRG010000387.1 GCA_014376585.1 Opitutaceae bacterium
CACGCGGCGATCTCATCCATGTCTGTTTCGAGAGGGCCGCGGGTGGTGACGGCGGGGGTGCCGCGGCGGCTGCCGGAGGCTTGGAAGGGAGAACGGGTCTCGTAGGGGAAGGTGTTTTTGTTGAGCGTGATGTGGGCGAGATCGAGGGTCTCCTGGGCTTTCTTGGCGGTGAGCTCGGGGAGGTTGCCGCGGAGATCGACGAGGAAGAGGTGGTTGTCGGTGCCGCCCGTCAGGATCTTGTAGCCGCGCGCAGTCATGGCGGCGGCGAGGGCGCGGGAGTTTTTGACGATCTGCTCGGAGTAGGTCTTGAACTCGGGCTTGAGGCACTCGCCGAAGCAGACGGCCTTGGCGGCGATGACGTGCATGAGCGGGCCGCCCTGGGTGCCGGGGAACACGGCGGAGTCGATGGCCTTGGCGTGCGCCGCGCGGCTGAGGATGAGGCCGCCGCGGGGACCGCGCAGGGTCTTGTGCGTGGTGGTGGTGACGAAATCGGCGTGGGCGACGGGGGAAGGGTGGACCCCGGCGGCGACGAGGCCGGCGATGTGGGCGATGTCGGCGAAGAGGTAGGCGCCGGCGGGGCGGGCGATCTCGCCCATGCGGGCGAAGTCGATGGTGCGCGAGTAGGCGCTGGCGCCGACGGTGATCATCTTGGGCTTCTCGCGAAGGGCGACGGCGGCGAGCTCGTCGTAGTCGATAAGGCCGGTGTCTTCGCGGACGCCGTATTGGCAGAAGTTATACAGCTTGCCGGAAAAGTTGGCGGGGTTGCCGTGGGTGAGGTGGCCACCGTGGCTGAGATTCATGCCGAGGACCTTGTCGCCGGGCTGGAGGACGGCGGCATAAACGGCGGTGTTGGCCTGCGCGCCAGAGTGGGGCTGGACGTTGGCGTGCTCGGCGCCGAAGAGGGCTTTGGCCCGGTCGATGGCGAGGGTCTCGATCTGATCGACGAACTCGCAGCCGCCATACCAACGTTTGGCGGGGTAGCCCTCGGCGTATTTGTTGGTGAGCACGCTGCCTTGGGCCTGCATGACGGCGGGGTAGGTGAAATTCTCGGAGGCGATGAGCTCGATGTGGCTCTGTTGACGGGCGAACTCGGCGGCGATGGCGGAGTAGATGGCGGGATCGAGCTGGGCGAGGGGAGTGGCGTTGAGCATGTTGGAAATTTTCGATTTTGGAGTAAAACTGTCGCCGCGCCCGGTAACACGATTTTCGATTGGCGGAGGACGCGGATGAAGGCCAGGCCGGCAGCGGAAGCGAAACCGAGAGGTGGGACTAGACCGGCTTGGCGGGGCGGCGGAAAGATTTTATTGTGTCAGCGGTCGGGCGTAGAATGGAGGAACGGAAGGGGCTGACGGCGAAGCGCGGTCGCAGCGCCGAACGGCGCGCCCAGCGGTCACGCCCCACCTCGACGCGATCTTAAGCTTCGGCGGCGACCCGAGTCTTGAGAAATTCGATCAGCGTGGGGATGGCTTCGACCATCTCGTCGCGGGCGGACTCGTAGAGTTTGAGGGGGCCGCCGTAGGGATCGCCGATTTCCTTAAAACCGCGTTGCGGCATAAACTCACGGAAGAGGAAAATATTGCGGGGGACGGGCGTAATCGCGAATTGCAGCGTGGCGCGGTGCGACTCGGTCATGCCGAGCACGGCAACGGCGTTGGTCACGAGGTCCTCGGTGATGGCGCGGCTGCGGTGGTCGGAGATATCGAGACCGACTTTTTTCAACGCAGTGACAGAATTGGGGCTGACGGTGTCGCCATCGCGCCCGCCGACGCCGGCGGAAATAATTTCGAGGGAGCGCAGCGGCTCGGGCTGGGCGGCGAGCGCGTGCTTAAGAAGAGCCGCGGCCATGGGGCTGCGGCAGATGTTGGCCGTGCAGACGACGAGGATGTATCCGGGCGCGGGCATCGTGGTGTGAAGGTCGAAGGGACAGCTTTTTTAGCGAAAGGCAACCCGCGGGGATGATGCCGGGGTGCGCGGGAGGGATGCGCGATCAGAGTTTTTTCAAGGCAAGGAGCGCGCGGTGAAGATGGACGGCGCGTTGTAGGACGACATCGACCACGGGCAGAGGCGGTGCCGCCGGAGATGCGGCGGCAGGGATCGAAACCATGGGCGCGGTGGGCGGGACGGGCGGTTCCGAGTAGTTATTCGTCGAGGGGGAGTGTTCGGGGAGGCGCTGCGCGACCAGACGGGCTTCGTCGTTGCGGATTTTTTCGAAGGGCGGGGCGATGAGGGTGGCGAGAGCGACGCCGTTTCCCAATGCGTCGTATGCGAGGCGATCGGCGGCGGGTTCGACGGCAAGCGCGATGTCGGGCTCAAACTCGTTGGTGGCACTACCGAGGACAATGAGGCCGGTGGCGCGGTCGCGCTGGGCAAAGGCGGCGCGGAGATCGGGGCTGGTGGCGGTGTTGGCGAGGAGCAGGACGGGGGTGCGCGGCGCGGCGTGGAATTTCAGCCAGGCGGCGAGGGCGACGCCGGCGCCGGCATCGCCGGTGGCGTAGCGGAGATCGAGGACGAGGGGAGACGGGCGGGCGGGCGAGGCAGCGG
>JACMRG010000388.1 GCA_014376585.1 Opitutaceae bacterium
CCACCCGCTCCAGCCCGCCGCAACGGCCGGCACCAACGGCAGCCAGGCCAACGCCAACAAAGAAAATTTGCACGCGAGCGACCCGCCCAACAGCAGCGCCGCGCCCAACACGCGCCCCGGCCGATAGCGCTCGCCCGGCCAGCCCACCATCACCGCGGCCATCGTCAGCGCCGTCACCCACGCCTCCGGTCGGAGGTAGTGCGCGTCCTGCACGAGCAGCGGCACGACGGCCACGAGCGCCCCCGCCGCGAGGCCCGCCGAGTCGCCCGCTACACGGCGCCCCAGTTCCCACGTCTGCCACACCACCACCGTCGCCAACAGCGCCACAAAAAAACGGTAAACCCAGAATCCGTTATTCCGCGACCGCCACGCTTCGAGTCCCGGCACCCATTTTATCGCGCGGTAGAAAAAGTAAGTCGCATAGAGATGAGACGAGAAATTGTATTGGTCATAGCGCAGCGCCGACTCGAGCCCCGGCGCCTTCGCCCAATTCGTATCCCAGTCGCCCGACCCGCGCATGTGGCCCACGACTTCCACCGTGAGCGTCTCGTCGGGATGCCCGTAGTTTTTGTCGTAATAGGCCGTGCGGATCAAAAACCCCGCCAGCACCACCAGCACCGGTCCCAACCAGCTCCGCCACCGCAAGAAAAACGCCCGCACCGCCATCGCTCAGTCGATCTCCCGCCGTTTGCCAAAACTCACCCCATCATCCGCCGCGAAACCCACCCGTGGGCAAAACCCCCGTTTCCGAGCAAGATCCTCGGCGGGGTTGTTCTGAGCCCGCACTCGCCCGCACGCCTTCCCTCGCGCAACAGCTGCGCCTTCGTCGGATGCGCGATAGGGGCGAATCGTCATGGTCGCCGCCGATACAGCGACGCCCTTCGAAGGCAGCAAGTGCAAAGCCCGACCCATTCGCACCACGCCGGGGTAATCGTCGCCCGCGCGCACGCATTTCACTTTCCCAGGGCTTTGCGAGGCTCGCGGCCTCATGCGCCTCACCCAACTGCCGCTTGTTCTCGCCAACCTTACCCTGGCTTTCGCCGCCCCCTCACTTCTCAAAGCCGCCGAGACCTCCGCCAAAAAAGTCGTCGAAAAGCCGACGATCTCCCACGTCACACCTACGCGCTGCCCAAGCCGCCCTCCGCCGTCGTGCCAGACGATGCCGCCATCGCCGCGCTCGCCGCCGCCGTGAAGAAAAATATTTCGGCCGACCTCGCCGCCTAAGACATCAAAGACCGCACCGCCCTCCAACGCTACAAGAGCACCTTGCTCACCCTCGCCCTCCTTGAGCACGACCTCCCCGCCGCCCGCAGCCTCATCACCGAACTACGCGCCCTCGAGGAAAAGCCCGCCCTCAAGCTCACCACCGGCCTCGTCGCCGAAGCCTGGACCACCGCCAGCCTCGAGCGCATCGCACCCTCCGACTTCCCCCGCGTCCTCCAATCCGATCTCTCCGCCTCGATCAGCCGTCTGCCTTGGGACGTCGTGCAAGACAGCCTCAAAGAACTGAAGTCCGGCTACGAAATCCGCAGCGAGGCCCTCGTGCTCGGCATCGCCAAGGAACAACTCGACCCCGCCGCCGCCAAGACCGGTGAAATCTCCGGCGACCTCGCGAGCCAGCTCCTCGGCATGCGCAACCAACTCGTCACCTACCTCCCCTATAAAAACCAGATCGTCGCCGCGCTTTCCAAACTCATCGCCAGCCACAACACCATAAACCCCGACCGCTGGACGCCCAACCTCGTCAACCTCGCCGCCAACTCCACCGGCACGCCCGTAGTCATCGGCATCTGGGACAGCGGCATGGACGCCGTCGTCTATAAAAATAATCTCTACACCGACAAGCCGGCGCCCACGGCCTCGCCTTTGACCTCCACGCCAACCCCGTGCCCGAGGTGCTCTTTCCGTTGAATGACCTGAAGGCGCCGCTGCCCAAGATGATCGGCCGACCCAAAGGCTTCAGCGATCTCAAGGTCGCCCTCGACACCCCCGAGGCCGCCGACCTCAAGAAATTCATGAGCGGCCTGAAGCCCGATCAGATCAAAGCCACCATCGGAGACCTCAACATCGTCGGCAACTGGTCACACGGCTCCCACGTCATCGGCATCGCCGTCGCCGGCAATCCCTTCGCCCGCGCGATGATCAGCCGCATCATCTTCGACTACCGCATGGTGCCCGAAATCCCCACCGCCGAGCAGGCCCGCAAAGACGGCGCCGCCGCGCGCGCCACCGTCGCCGCGTTCAAGGCTGCCGGCGTCTGCGTCGTCAACATGAGCTGGGGCGGCTCCCTCCGCGTCGTCGAGGAAGCCCTCGAAGCCAACGGCGCGAGCAACGCCGACGAGCGCAAGGAGCGCGCCCGCGAAATCTTCGATATCAGCCACGCCGACCTCTTCAACGCCCTCCAGAGCGCGCCCGAAATCCTCTTCGTCGCCGCCGCCGGCAATAGCGACAACAACGTGAAGTTCGACGAGTTCATCCCGTCCTCTTTCCAGTTGCCCAACATGGTTACCGTCGGCGCCGTGGACAAAGCCGGCGAGGAGACGTCGTTCTCCAGCTTCGGCCCGGTGGTCAACGTCCACGCCAACGGCTACGAAGTTCCCCGCCGCATCCCCGGCGGCACCGAGCTGAATTTCAGCGGCACCTCTATGGCCGCCCCCAAGTCACCAACCTTGCCGCAAAACTGTTCGCCCTCGACCCGAAGCTCACGCCCGAAAAAGCCAAGGCCCTCATCCTCGCCGGCTGCCAGCAAACCGGCCGCGTAAATCTGGTGAACCCCGCCAAGACCCTCGCACTCCTCAAACCCGCCGCCAAGTAACCCGTGTAGGGCGGGGTCGCCGCCCCGCCCCTCACGCCTAATAGGGCGTCTAAAAAGGTGGGGCCGGCTCTCCGAGCCGGCCTGGGTTCCAAAGTGATTCGTCGCTCAAACTTAGGGCGGCTCGGAGACCGCCTCCACCCCCACCAAGGTTTTTTGGACGCCCTCCCTTCAAAGCCCTCACGCCTCTTTTCACTTCCGCGGATACCTCAACACCGCCCGCTTCCCGCCCCCGAGTAGCCGCTCCGCCCGTCCCCCCGCCGCAAAAACGAAATCCCCCCGTCGCTGATCATCCCCGTGAGGTTCCACTCCATTTTCAACGGCCCCTCCTCGCTCCAAGTCCGCCCGCCGTCGCGGTTGCGAAACAGCGGCGGCACCGGAAACCGTCTGACCGTCTCCTCGAAATTCGCCGGCGGCCGCCCCCGCGGCGCCGCCAGCAGAATCTTCCCGTTGCCCAGCCGAAACATCCCCGGCGCGACAAATTGCCGCTCCCCTTCACACCGCACAAAATACGCCGGTGGCTCAACAAACTCCGCCCGCACAAAGCCCGCCGCCGCCCCCGCTTCCGCCGGCGCCAGCCACGCCGCCAGCCACGCGAGCGCCCGCATCATTTGTGATCCCACGGAAATTTCACGTCGAGCTTCGCGTGTTTCCACACGTGAAAAACGTCGAACATTTTTCCCGGGTTTAAAATCCCCTTCGGATCGAGCGCCGCTTTCACCGCCTGCATCGCGCGCACCTGCGCCGGTGGGTGTTGGATGCGTAAAAACGGGGTCTTCGCGAGGCCGATGCCGTGCTCGCCGGAAATTGCCCCGCCCAGCGCGACCACCGTTTCCATGAGCGACTGCACCGCTTTCTCCGCGGCGCGCGTCTCCTTTTTATCCGCGCGGTGATACATGATGTTCACGTGCAGATTGCCATCCGCGAGATGCCCGAAGGTCGGCACATGCAGTCCGCTGTCTCGCTTCAGCTTTTTCAGAAACTGCGCAAACTTCACGTAGCTTCGCATCGGAATCACGATGTCCTCGTTGAGCTTCGCGTCGCCGAGTTCGAACATCGCTCCGGAGCATTTCCGGCGCACGGCCCAAAGTTGCTCTGCCTCCTCTCGGTTGGCCGCCACCCGGTGCGCCGTCGCGTGCGCGCCCGCCCATGCCAGCACTGCCACGCTTTGCTCCTGCACCTCGAGTTTCGAGCCCGCCAGCTCCAGCAAAATCACGGGCCGTCCCGCCTGCCCTTCAAAGACGCTCTGCTTCGTCGCCCGCTCCGCACACAGCACACTCTCGCGGTCGAGGAATTCGCAGATCGCCGGCTGCATGCGCGAACGAAACAACGCCAGCGCCGCCTTCAACGCGTGCGCCTCGTCCGGAAACGAAGTGAGCAGCGTCCAGCGCTCCGCCGGCCGCGGAATCAGTTTCAACACCGCGCCCGTCACCACGCCCAGCATGCCTTCGCTGCCGATCCAGAGGTCGCGCATGTTAAAGCCCGCGGAAAATTTCTTCGTCGCCGTCCCCCATTCGACATACTCGCCCGTCGGCAGAAAACCGCGCAGCGCCACGATGAAATCGCGCGTCACCCCGTATTTCCCGCCGTGCATCCCGCCCGCATTGCAGGCGATATTGCCGCCGATCGTGCAGTATTCCTTCGACGACGGATCAGGCGGATAAAACCAACCCTTCGCCTCCGCCGCTCGCTGGATCGCCGCGACATTCGCCCCGCACTGCACGTGCGCCATGCCGGCGTCCTCGTTGATCTCGATTTTATTGAGGCTCATCATGTCGATGACCCAACCGCCCCGCACCGGCGCCGCCGCCCCCGTGAGCGTGGTGCCGCGCCCGCGAGTGGTGACCGGCACCCCATGCTTGTTCGCCAACGTCAGCACGACGCCGATATCACCCTCCTCGGCCGGAAAAATCACCGCCTCCGGAAAAAACGGCAGCTTGCTGCTGTCGTAAGACGCCGCCGCGCAAGCCGCGTCATCCGTGCGCACCACCTTAACTCCGAGTTTCCGCCGCAGCGCCGCCGTGACCTTCGCAAATGTCTTCATTGATGTGGTCCCGCCAGCCAAAGCGCACCGCGTCAGCGGGCAATGTCTTTAGCGCGCCTCCGATTGGACCTTTTCACTTTTCGCCATTCCGCTCTGGGTAGTCCCACCGCGACGACACCGCCGCCCTCGATGGCCACCGATTTCAAGATCCCCGTCCCCTTCACCCCGGCGCAACCACCCACCATCGCCCTGCGATCAGTCTCCCGCTCGCACCACCGCGCCCGCCCGAACGGCTCCGGACGGTGGCGAACTCGATTTTCCGTGCCGCCGCGTCGAGGAATCGTCCAGCGACCTCAGCAGCATTTTGGACAGCGATCCGAATTCGTTACCTTCAACACTTAGCTCTGCGCTCAACAAGATTTCCGCCAACAGCACCTGCACCGGCGCCACCGCCGCGCCTTCGGTGGTGCACGCCGAGGCCGGCGTGGTGACCATGTGCTTCCGACAGATCGAGGGCCGGTCGTCATACACCTGGCACGCGCCGTCCTCGCCGAGAAAAACACAGCGGTTGTCCGGGCTGCCGAAGCGCAGCCACTCGGGACTCCGACGTGCCCGCGCGGCCTGCAGTTGCAGTCGCTCGTGGTTGATCGCCAGTCCCCCGAGGACGAGCCCCTTCAAAACCGCCGCTTCGTTTTGTGTGACCTCCACTTCATAGTGGCAGCAGCCCGAGCATCCCTTGCCGCAGCTCACGGGCAGCCGCGCCACCGCGCTCATTTCGCGATCCATCATTTGGTGCAACGCCATGCCCCGATCCGAGCCCGGATTGAATTGCCGCAACTTGGCCGTGTATTTCTCAAACGCACTGCGGACACTGGCCAGCAGCTGAGCAAATTCGTCGCTTGGCAGGGTCATCTGAAGTTTGCCCACGGTATCCCGCACCTGCGGGGTCGTCTGCGCCATAAAATCGAGCGGATGGCTGGTGGCGAGGGCGGCGGGAGATTCGAGATGCATGGGAACGGGATTCGTTGGGGGAATGAGATGAACCTTGACGGAGGCTGGAGCAGCCGGGCCGACCGGCGACCCAACCGCCCCCAATTAGCAAGACATGCGCCCTCAGATGCTCCGCTCCCGTTAGCACATGAACGGGAGGATATTAAAACCGCTAAATAATCCGCTGCCGCGCTCCCTGGATGCGTGTTCGGTGCAATCCAAATCCCACCGGAAAAAATTACCGCCCCGCTCCAAGTTTCATCCCTGCGACCTCCATCCCGCCAGATAGTCCGCCGCCCTTGGGCGCGCCTAACGGCCTGACTAAACTTTCGCTTCACTTCCCGCGGACTCGTGTGCGAACCTTCATGCCCCTCACCCATGACCCGCGTCCTCCTCACGACCACTTCGTTCCAAGATACCCCGGGCATCCACCACGAGATGCTCGCCGCCGCCAACCTTGAGATCGTCCGCGAGCGCGGCCCGCTTTCAGAGGCGCGCATGCTGGAACTCGCCGGCCAATTCGACGCCTACCTCTGCGGCGACGACGCCCTCACCCGCGCCGTCATCCAAAAATCTCTCCCCCGCCTCAAGGTCATCTCCAAATACGGCATCGGTCTCGACAAGATCGACGTCAAAGCCGCGACCGACCTGAAAGTCCCCGTCCTTTTCACCCCCGGCGTCAACCACACCACCGTCGCCGAACACACGTTCTGCCTCATGCTTGCCGCCGTGCGCAACCTCGTCGTCGAAGCC
This sequence comes from Opitutaceae bacterium, assembly GCA_014376585.1. Taxonomy (GTDB): domain Bacteria; phylum Verrucomicrobiota; class Verrucomicrobiia; order Opitutales; family Opitutaceae; genus Tous-C4FEB. The sequence continues at coordinate 6,540 of JACMRG010000388.1, forward strand.
AACCACACTGCCGCCGGCCGCTGGACGCGCATCACGGGGAACGAAGTTTGCGGCAAGACCCTCGCTATCGTCGGCTTCGGTCGCATCGGGAAGGAAGTCGCCATCCGCGCGAAAGCTTTCGGCTTAAAAGTCATCGGCTACGGCAACTACTGGGACGAGGATTTCGCCCGCTGGTATGACATCGAGCGCGTCGAGAACTTCGACGATGTCCTCAAGCAGGCCGACATCATCTCGCTTCACACCAAGCTCACCCCGCTCACCAAAGGCCTGATCAACGCCAAGAATTTCCCGCTCATCAAAAAGGGTGCCGTCATCGTCAACACCGGCCGCGGCGAACTCGTCGATCTCGAAGCCCTCGTCGCCGCCCTCAAGTCGCAGCACCTCCTCGCCTACGCCGCCGACGTGCTCGACCAAGAGCCACCGCCCACCGACCATCCGCTCCTCGGTCTGCCCAACGTCATCATCACGCCGCACATCGGCTCACGCACTCACGAGAGCGTGCAGCGGCAAGCCTCTTGCGCCGTCGAAAACCTCACCCTCTTCCTCGCCGGTAAAAAGCCCATCGCCCAGGCCAACGAGGTTTAAGCCTGTCCGGCTCTCAACTTTCAGCTCTCAACCCTCAACTTCCCCGCAAATGTCCGAAGTCTTCTACGTCGTCCCCGAGCAACAGCACAACGCCCTCATCCAAGCTGCCTATCAGCACCGCGGCTTCCACGCCGATGAGGCCGCCGAGGGCGCGCGCTTCTGCGCTGAGGCCACCCGCCACGGCATCCGCACCCACAACGGCCTAAAAGCCCTCCACCTCGACCACCTCTTCGGTTCCGGCTCGAAGGGCTGCGTCCCCGGTGCGCAGATCGAGGTCAAACCCTCGCGTTTCGAGGCCGCCAAGATCTGGAACGCCAATAAAAAACTCGGCCAGTCCACTGCCTACCGCGCCATGGATGAAGCCATGCGCCTCGCCGACAAATACGGCGTCGGCACCGTCTCCGTGGACAACGCCTTCCACTATCTCTGGGGCGGCGGCTACGTCATGGACGCCGCGAAGAAGGGCTACATCGCCTACACCAACTGCACCGCGGCCCTCGCCGAGGTCGTTCCGTTCGGCGGTAAATATCCCACGCTCGGCACCAATCCGCACTCGTGGGGCTTTCCCACCACCGACGCCGTCGGTTACCCGATCGTCATCGACTGGGCCACCTCCGTCGTCGCCATGGGCCGCGTCCAGCAGCTCAAGCGCGAAGGCAAACAACTGCCTCCGCTCGCCGCCGTGGATAAGGACGGCAATCCCACCATCGACCCCAATCTCGCCGTCTCGCTCCTCCCCTTCGGCGCGCACAAGGGCTACGGCCTCTCGCTTATTAACGAGATCGTCGGCGGCTTCATCGGCGGCTCGCTCCCCACGCTGCGTAACCGCTGGGATCAGGCCGTCGGCGACAAGGGCACCTGCGTGTTCTTCTTCCAAGTCATCCACCCCGACGCCATCAACGGCGGCGCCTTCGCCAAGGGCCGAAACCAACAGCAAAACGTGAAGGCCGTCATCGCCGACGTGCTCGGCCACGGTAACGAGAACGCGAAGCTCCCCGGCCAGCTCGAAGCCGGCTGGGCCAAACACACCGCCGCCGCCGGGGGCCTCCTCTTCAGCGCCGCCGAAGTCGCCGCCTTCAACGAACTCGCCACCGAAGCGAAACAACCGCTTTGGAATCTTGAGTCGTTCAAAACCGTCACGATCTGATCGCGATTCGCCCCCCACGGAGAACGGACCTCTCGGCCCGTTCAACCAAGCATCCCTCGCCCAACGACCGCACGCTTGCCGCCGGCCCTCATCCCGCCACTATTCCCGTAATGAGCCTGAGCGAACTCAAACAAGAGGCACAGACCCTCACCTCGGATGAACGCATCGAGCTGCGTTCCTACCTACGCCTTCTCGATCTGAAGGAAGACCCTGCGCGGCAACAGCACTTGTTCGCCGCGCTCGACCGCGCCCAAGCCGGCCAGAGCGTCGGCGGCGAAGACGTTCGCCGCGCGCTCTCCCGCCTTCCGTCCACGCAACCGTGAACTATGGCCTCTCTGTCGAGCGCACGGCCTTGACTCGTCTCCTCGAAGAGTTGCCCTCCGCTCAATGGCGACTCTTTGATCTCTTCTCCACCGTCGCCGATCGTCCTTTTTCCGCACCCGATCTCTCCCTCCGCCGCTCCGGTGGCGCTGTCATCGATGTCCGCGTCTTCGGCGACACCCTCATCCACTACCATGTCGATCACGCCGTGAAGACTGTGATCATCCTGGACTACGAATTGGTCACCGCCGATTGAACGCGGTCTTTTCACCTTAAATTGTCTCCGCCTTAAGCCATCAGTTCTAAGCCCGTCCATCTTTCATTTCCATTTCACCACCTATGAGCCTCCAGATCAAACCCGCCAAGTCCTGCGCCTTTGACCAAATCTCCCTCGGCGAAGTCATGCTTCGTCTCGATCCCGGCGAGGGCCGCATTCGCACCGCCCGCGAATTCAAAGTCTGGGAGGGCGGCGGCGAATACAACACCTCCCGCGGCCTCAAAAAGTGCTTCGGCTACAAGACCGCCGTCGTCACCGCGTTCGTGGACAACGAGGTCGGCCACCTCGTCGAGGACTTCATCATGCAGGGCGGCGTTGCCACCGATTTCATCAGGTGGCGCGACGACGACGGCATCGGCCGCACCGTCCGCAACGGCCTCAACTTCACCGAGCGCGGCTTCGGCGTCCGCGGCGCCGTCGGCAATCCCGATCGTGGCAACACCGCCGCCTCGCAGCTCAAGCCCGGCGACATTGATTGGGATCACATCTTCGGCACCCTCGGCGTCCGCTGGTTTCACACCGGCGGCATCTTCGCCGCGCTCTCCACCTCCACCGCCGAGCTCACGGTGGAAGCCGTCAAGGCCGCCAACAAGCACGGCACGATCGTGTCCTACGATTTGAATTACCGTCCCTCGCTCTGGAAAACCATCGGCGGCCTCAAGAAGGCCCAGGAGGTCAACCGCGAGATCGCCAAATATGTCGACGTCATGATCGGCAACGAGGAGGACTTCACCGCCTCCCTCGGCTTCGCCGTCAAGGGCGCCGAAAACCTGGGCCACATCGAGACCGACGCCTTCAAGGCCATGATCGAGACCGCCGTCACGGAGTTCCCCAACTTCAAAGTCGCCGCCACCACGCTGCGTCACGTCATCACCGCCACGAAGAACGACTGGAGCGCCATCCTCTGGCACGACGGCAAGTTCTTCGAGAGCCGCCAGTATCCCAGCCTCGAGATCCTCGACCGGGTCGGCGGCGGCGACTCCTTCGCTTCCGGCGTGCAGTTCGGCTTTATGGAATTCAACGACGCCCAGAAAGCCGTCGAGTATGGCGCCGCCCACGGTGCCCTCGCCTCGACCACCCCCGGCGACACCTCCATGGCCACCCGCAAGGAAGTCGAGAAACAGATCTCCGGCGGCGGCGCTCGCGTCGTCCGCTAATCGTTCTCCCTCTCCAAATCTTTCGTTCTCCTAATCTTTCTCTTTCTTTCAATCTTTCTCGTTCTCTCCCCGCCCGGGCCCAACTCGCCCGGGCTTTTTATTTTTGGCCGCCGGAGAGTAATAATCCCCCCACCTTTCCAGTCCCACACCCCCACACCTTCCTTCGTCCGTGCGGCCTCGCTTCCAGTCAGGCCGCTTGCCGCCTCATCAAAATTGGGTTCAATTTCGTCTGACGGGCGTCGATGAATTAAAAGCCCCACCACGCGATTTCCGCCTGCCCCTATTTTTCCGATCCCATGCGATGAACGCCGCCCCCTCAGGCCCCGCCGCGCGCAACAACCGCATCCTGGTCATCGACGATAACCACGCCACCCACGCCGATGTGCGCAAAGTCCTCTGCCCCGTGGCCAACGTCGCTGCCGCGTCGCTCGACGCCATCGAGGCGAAACTCCTCGGCGACGACACCGCGCCCGCCGCCCTTCCCGTCCGGCTCGCCCCCTCCTTCGTCTTGGATTCGGCTTATTAGGGCCGCGACGGCCTCGCGCTGGTGCAGAAGGCCGAACCCAAGGGCCGGCCCTACTCGATGGCCTTCATCGGTGTCCGCATACCTCCCGGCTGCGATGGCGTCGAGACCACCCTCGAATTGTGGAAGGTGC
>JACMRG010000389.1 GCA_014376585.1 Opitutaceae bacterium
CCGCCTCCCGCCTCCCGCCTTCAAGTCCGCCATTGCCCACCACCCCGCCCCCACCCACTTTTTTAACATGAGCACTGTGCAAGAAATCGAAAGCGCCGTCAGCCACCTGCCCCCGGCCGACCTGGCCGCTTTCCGCGCTTGGTTCGCCGAATTCGACGCCGCCGCTTGGGACCGCACCCTCGCCGCCGATGTCGCCGCCGGTCGCCTTGATGCCCTCGCCGACGAAGCGCTCGCCGATCTCCGCGCCGGCCGCACCACGGCCCTGTGAAGCACCGCGCGACGCTTAAATTCTGGCGGCACTACGAAGCCCTGCCGCCCGAGACTCGCGCCCTCGCCGACCAATCCTTCGCCCTGCTTAAAAACGATCCCCGCCACCCGTCGCTTCATTTCAAAAAAGTCGGCCGTTTCTGGTCTGCGCGCGTAGGTCTTTTTCATCGCGCCCTCGCCGTCGAACAATCGCCCGAGCTCGTCGGGTTCTGGATTGGCCGACACGACGACTACGAGCGACTCATCCGCGGCTAAATCCAAAATGCTCCGCCGCCCTTTTACCTTCCTCGTTCTGCTCGTCCTGTTTGCCGGCTGGACCCACGCCGCCGAATCCACCGCCACCCCCGCTCCCGCCGACCAACCCGTCGTCGCCAAAAACTGGGGCCTCCCGCTCTTCACCAAGGAAGGCCACCGCTCCATGACCCTCCGCGGCACCGAGGCCCGCACTCTCAGCGCCGACCGCATCGACATCATCGACCTCAACATCACCACGTTCACCGGCGACGCCGCCGCCAAGGTCGATTCGATCCTCCTCTGCCGCGAACTCTCCAGTTTCTTTCCCAACGAAAAACTCGTCCGCGGCGACTCCAGCGTCCGCCTCGTGCGCGACGACATCGAGGTCACCGGCGAAAACTGGACCTACGACCACGCCGCCAAAAAAGTTTCCCTCGCCCGCAACGCGCGCGTTACCTTCAAAACCTCGTTGCCCGACATCCTCAAATGACGCTCCGCCCGCCCCTCTCCCTCCTCGCCGCGCTCGCCGTCACCATCACCGCTACGCTCCGCGCCCAAGTCCTCGCGCCCGTGCCCACCCCGGAAACCGTCATCGAGTGCGCCGGCCTCGCCGAGACCACCAGCACCGACACCGAGACCGTCGCCACCTTTCGCGACAAAGTCGTCGTCACCGGCACCAACCTCAAACTCACCTGCGATTACCTGAAAGTTGTCGCCTCCCGCAAAGGCGACCCCAAGGCCACCATCGGCAAATACGGTTACTTCAAAACCCTCGTCGCCACCGGCCACGTGAAAATTATCCAAGGCGACCGCGAAGCGATCTGCGGTCACGCCGAAATTTTCCCCGGTGAAGACCGTGTCGTCCTCAGCCGCGCCTCCAAGGACGAACCCTACCCCTCCATCCGCATCCGCGGCGATAAGCCCGGCAACGATTTCCTCGGCTCCGGCCCGCGCATGATCCTCTACCGCGGCGAGCGCAAAGCCGTCATCGAACCCGAAGACGGCATCGGTAGCCGTTTCATTCTCCCCTCAATCAAAGATCTCGGCTTCGACAAAACGAAGCCCGGCGCCGCCCCCGCTCCCGCCGCACCCGTGATCACCGTCCCTCTCGCCCCCGCCCCTACGCCCAAGCCACCGTGATGAGCCCCGCCCCCGCTGCTTCCTCCGCCGGCTCCGCCTCGGCGCCCGCCCACTCCGAGATCGTCACGACCGGGCTCCTCAAAACCTTCGGCGCCCGCACCGTCGTCGATGGCGTGAGCCTCCGCATCAGCGCCGG
>JACMRG010000048.1 GCA_014376585.1 Opitutaceae bacterium
CTCATCGCCGGCTTCGTCGTCGCCGGCCCCGGCAACAAACGCGTCATGCTCCGCGCCTCCGGCCCCACCCTCGCCGCCCCGCCCTTCAACCTCCCCGGCACCCTCGCCGATCCCATCCTCTCCGTCTATAATTCCGCCGGCACTCTCATCTATACCAACGACGACTGGACCTCCGCCAACGACGTCCCCGGTCTCGCCACCGCCGGCCCCCGCCTCGGGGCCTTTCCCTTCCTCGCGAACTCCGCCGATGCCGCCGGCATCCTCAACCTCGCCCCCGGCGGCTACACCGCCGTCGTCACCGGCAAGGCCGGCGCCACGGGCATCGCGCTCATCGAAGTTTACGAGGACGATAATCTCTCCAGCCGCCTCAGCAACCTTTCCACGCGCGCCTACGTCGGCACCGATAGCTTCGTCGCCATCCCCGGCATCGTCACCCGCGGCGGCGCCAACGCGAAAAAAGTCCTCGTCCGCGCCGTCGGTCCCGGCCTCACCTCCTTCGGCGTCGCCAACGTCCTCGCCAATCCCACCGTCGCCCTCATTGACTCCGCCGGCAACACCGTCGCGACCAACGACGACTGGGAAACCAACCCCAACCTCGCCGATCTCCTCACCGCGACGGCGAGCGTCACCTTCCCTCTCGCCCCCGGCAGCAAGGACGCCGCGCTCCTCGTGACGGTGCCTACCGGCGGTTACACCCTCCAAGTCAGCGGCGTCGCCAATACGACGGGCAACGTGCTCGTCGAAGTCTACGAGCTTCCTTAGTGGTGGGGGCAGTCTCCGATCAGGCTATTCAGTCTGGAAGCGTAGCGGCCCGCCCGCGTAAAGGTCGCTTCTCCTCCCGCGGTAGCGACCTCTCGCAGGGCCGCTGATTCTATTGATCACCGACAACTCGGGCCGCGGAAGCCGACTGAGTCTGCGCGCCCTTTTTAAAGCGCCGCATCATCGCGGCCAAATGCGCGGGAATTCTCCGGCCCGGCTCTTCCATCAAGTGGAGCGACAAAGTCGAAAGCAAAAAAAGAATCAGCAAAGATACCCCGACGGATCGCATTCCAACGTAGTTGTTGGTCCATCGGAAATATTTGACCGGTCCCCAACTCTTCATGGCGCAGATCAACGGAAAATGGATGAGATACATTGAAAATGATATCCGCCCCAACCAGTAGAGCACCGGCGTCTCAAGAATTCGCGAAAGCACCCCCACGTTGAAATAGAGGCAATACATGATCACGGCCGCCCAGAACGGCGCATGGTTCGGATACGGATTAAACACCGCATATAAAATCCCCACCGTGGCGATTCCCTCGACTACATGGACGGCCGTTTTTCCCGGATTCCAGGTTCTCGCGAAGCAAAGGACCAACATTCCGAAACCGAATCCACCCAGACCACGGCCCAACGCGGCCATCCCGCTCGTCTCCGCCGTGCATACGACCAGCACGTAATACACCTCGAACCATGCGGCGAAAATCAGCAGCGGAATCAGCAGATAGGGCTTGAGATTCCGAAACGCCATCATCGCCAGCGGGAACGCCAGATAGCAGGTCAACTCGATGCCCAGCGACCAGGCCACCGGATTGGCCCCGGCGGTGATTTTGATGTAGGGCTGCAGCAGCATCAGCAGCCCGACGTAGTTCCAGTTCCACAACGAGATGAATCCGGTCCATGTCATACGATGCGGAAAGAGCGCGACAAATCCAAGCAACGCCATCGAGAACCAGTATGCTGGATAGATCCGGAAAAATCGTTTCAGAAAAAACCCACCTACAGATCGAAAATCTAAACGGTAATACACCTCCGCGAGAATCAGTCCGCTCAGCACGAAGAAAATGTCCACGGAACGCATTCCGTAGCGAATTTCGTCCGCAAACACGCCCAAGTCTCCGACCCAATGGTGAAGAACCACCCAGAGCGCGGCCACCCCGCGGATAGAGGTGAGTGCCTTGTTTTCTGGAGGTGCTTGGGATTCAGCCATGAGTCGTTTGATCAGTTCGAGAAATTGCCGACCTTCTTCAAATCGAAAAACACACCGACTTGAGGTCAGCGCTTTTGCTAGTGAAGGAGCCGTCAGCAGAGGCCATGCCGCCCCCTCTCCCGTCACGGCCGGCCACAAATTTTCGGTGGGGATATCTCACGGCAGGAGATGGGGTCATTTGCCCTAAGAAGGCCACGAGTAATGACAAAAAAATCTGTTACCAGCAGGACGAAACTCCGCGTCCATTTTATTGGGAGCGGGAGATTTCCATCGTTGGTGGCCGGTGGCAGACCCGCCTCTTCCCTACTCAAAGGCGTCTGTGCCGGTTCCCGCCTCCGCGAATAACCCCTGCCCGACCTCCCCTGGCCGACTAAGCGCCAAAATCCGGGCCGGCAAAGCCGTCACGATCCCGATCAATCCCGGCGGCCGTTGGCAAATCTCCCTGCTGGGCGCGCTCCTGCCCACGGCAATGAGCGGACTCTATCGGCTCTACGTCGCGCCTTCTCCCGAGCCCCGCCACTCCAACCGGATTGCACCGGTCCGGATTTGAAACTCACTCCGCTCGTGCGCTGCTTTTATCACGAGGGCTATTATTTTCCACTCCCCGCCGAACATCCGTTTCCCATGGATAAATTCTGGCGCGCCGAAGCTCTCATCCGCGCCGCGAGGCCGTCCACGATCTCGATCAACCCCGTCGAGCCCGCTCCTTTCGAAAAACTTCTCCGCGTTCACACGCCCGAGTATCTCGAAAAAATCCGCACCGGAGCCCTCGATCACCTCGCCGCTCTTAAGCTCGGCCTGCCCGCAGGCGAGGCCCTGCTCGCACGTTCCCGCCTCGAAGTTGCCGGCACCCTCGCCGCCGTGGACGCCGCGCTCACCGACGGCCTCGCCTGCAACCTCGCCGGCGGCACCCACCACGCCTTCCCCGATCGCGGCGAGGGCTACTGCGTCCTCAACGATGTCGCCATCGCCATTCGCGATCTCCACGTCACCCGGCCTGCACTGCGCGTCTTCGTCCTCGATACCGACGCCCATCAGGGCAACGGCACCCATGCGCTCTTCGCCGACGATCTCCGTGTTTTCACCTACTCGATTCACGTCGGTAAAAATTACCCTGCGCTAAAAGTTCCTGGCGCGCTCGACGTCGAACTCCCCCGCTACGTCTCCGGCGCCGACTACCTCGAAGCCCTCGAATCCACGCTCGTCCCCGCACTCAATGAGTTTGCTCCCGAACTTGTCATCTGGATCGCCGGCGCCGACCCGCACGAGCACGACCGCTTCGGCCAGATGAAACTCGCCGATGGCGATCTCGCCGCCCGCGATCATCACATCCTGCGCCTCGTGACGTCCGCGCGTATGCCCACCGCCATCCTCTACGGCGGTGGTTACAACCGCGACCGCGAGCACACCGCCCGCATCCACGCCGCCACCGTGCTCCGCGCCGCCACTTTCTTTCACGCGAAGCAATAAGCCAGTTCCTCTCTCTTTATTTGGCGTCCCTTCCCAGGTTTTGCGGGCGCCCAATCTTCCTGCCCCTCAGTCCGCAAACCCACCCACACTCAAACTCTTCCCATTATCCTTCGCCCCGAGCCCGAGAATAAACGGCGCCGCTGTCTCCGCCCACGCCGCCGCCTTTGGATGACTCCCCGCGCCATCCGCCCAACACGCGCGCAACATATCGGTGTCGATCACGCCGGGATTTAGCGGCAACGCCGCCATGCCTGCGGGCAACTCTTCCGCGAGCGCCTTCGTCATTCCCTCGATCGCCCACTTCGTCCCGCAATACGTCAGCGCCACGGGCTCCGGACCCTTCACCTACGGTTTCTCTTCGCCCAGCTCCTCCAGCGCCAGCGGCTTTGGTCCGACCGTGCGGGTGCGCTCCGAAGCCA
>JACMRG010000390.1 GCA_014376585.1 Opitutaceae bacterium
GCTTCATTTTTGAAAATGTATACCGAGTGGCTGAAAGTTTATCAGCGCGAAGGGGAGCCGGAGAACCGCGCACTGGCCGGGCGCTGGGTGGAAAGTGTCGCTTGCTACAGCCAAGCGGCACTTCGCGGGCTGCGGCATAACACTGAAGGTTTTCTTGCCTATGATGGCACCGATATTCTGAAAGACCGCCCCAGAATAGCTGACTGGTTGCGCTGGCATATGTATGCTTTGGTGACGCCCATGCGTCCGCCGGACGGGTATCCTTACGTCTTTTCACCACCCATCGGGGCGCACGCACGGGAAGCGCTGTTCGCTTTGGGCCGAGCCGGAGAAACGGACGTCGCGCGCGCCACGAAGTGGGAATTTCACGGTTTGCTCTACGACTACGCTCGCCTCCTCGAAGCTAGCTGGCCGGACTTGGCGGCCGAGCTTAAGTATTGCCTCACGAAGGGCCGCGAAGGGCATAACCCCCACCTCGAATCCGCGCTGTTCCGCGACTACGGCGCGATTTTGAGACACGATTTCGCGGGTCCACATGAAGCCTACGTCGGAGTCCAGCAAATCGGCGCACAAACCTATACGCTGCCCGGATATCGCAGCTCGGGCTCGATGAACTACCGATGGGGCGGTTCTACCAACGGCACAATCTACTACGCAGCCAAAGAGAAAATTTGGAGCTGGAATGATTACGAGGCCAACGGAGACCGCATCGAAATCAATCGTTTGCCCGTGTTCGAGGTCGAGGGTCGTGCGCTGGGCGTGCATGCCACCGATGGCGTGCTTTACAACTTCGGAGACGTGCAATTCTACCGCGCAAACGGCAGCAACCCCGCATACCGTTCCCGCGACGTCCTCTTGGTTAGTGACGACTATCTAGCCTTGCGGGATCATGTTGTCGGAAAAACTGCGGGAAAGTTTCATTGGGAAAATCCGATTGGTGAAATGCCGGCGATCCATGCGGTGCGTAATGGCCCCGGCGACAACCTCCACGTCGTCGAGCCTCGCGTGGAGCCGACTTATGCCGTCGCGGCAACAGTGTTCGGTGCGCAGCTGATAAAATCGGGTCGCACGGAATACCTTTGCATGACCGAGGCTGAAGTGAATTTCGCGAACGATGAATTCATGTTTCGCGGGCGCACTGGCTTCGCCAGACAAGGAGTTCTCGCACTGTTTGAAGGGCAAGCGATCTCCTTCAGTGGATTCAAGCTTGAGATCGTCGACGGAGATTTTGGGGCCAGTGTAAAGCTTGGAGCGAACGTGATCCAAGGGCGCTTGGCGGGTCGGCGCGGCGGCATGCTCCGAATCACCCCGCCACAAGAATTCTCCATCGCGGGTAAGGAAGTTCAGGTCGATGGACGCACGGTGCCTTTTCAAACCGACGGCAAAACCTTTCTATTTGAGGTTAGGATCAGTGCGGGTGACGGCTACAAAATATTTCGGATCGCCGATTCAGGCGCGCGGCCAGACGTTCCGCCGCCCCATCCGCCTTTGACGCTCCGATAAAATAAACCGTAAGGTCTGAAAAATAGTCAGGCCTTGCTTTTTGCGATTTTGGCTGAAGAGCCGGCACGCTGGCATGCGAGTCCGCGGGGACAATATCGCGCCGCAGCCGGAAAACAATCGACGCGGCTTGTTCGACGGCCGGTAACAGCAAGGCCCTGTCACTTTTTTTCGGGGCTCCGCCCCACAGGGCTTCGGCGAAATTCGTTCAAGGGACGGCACTTTTTGCTGGACGCACCGCTTTTCGGTTTACGCGGAATAAACGTCATTCCTTAAACGAGCACTCCGCATTCCCCAATCCAGAATCGAAAATCCAAAATCGAAAATCCCCAATCCCATGCTCACCCGCCGCCACTTCCTCGCCGGTCTCACCACCGCCGCCGCCGCCACCTAGCTTCAACCGCTCCGCGCCGCCGCCGGCAATCCGCCCTCGCCCTTCGACGTCGGCCACGGCCGCTTCCGCTACCGCCCCAATAAAAACTGGGTCTCCCCCGGCCAGGCCCGCAACCACCCCATCCTCAACTGCCACGAGATGGTCCAGGTCCGCGACGGCCGCCTCTTCATGGTCGGCGACCACCCCGAGCACCAGCTCCTCGTCTTCAATCCCGATGGCAAGATCCTCGAATCATGGGGCTCCGCCTGGCCCGGCGGCCACGGCCTCACCCTCGCCGATGAAAATGGCGCCGAGTTTCTCTTCATCACCGACTGCGGCGTCTGGAAAGCCGGCACCGGCTCCTACAAACAGACCGGCCGCGTCACCAAGACCGACCTCACCGGCCGCGAGATTTTCTCGATCAGCCACCCCGCCGCGGTCGGCGCCTACGAGCCGAAGCAGCCTTTCAACCCCACCGAGACCGCCGTCGCCCCCAACGGCGACATCTACGTCGTCGACGGCTACGGCTCCAACTTCGTCCTGCGCTACGACCGCAACGGCAAATTCATCGCCCGCTTCGGCGGCAAAGCCGGCGTCCCCGCCGAGCAACGCCTCGACACCGCCCACGGCATCACCGGCGACCTCCAAGTCGGCGTCGCCCACTCCGCCCACTACACCGGCCCGTGGACCCGCCAGCCTACGCCGTGGCTGTTCCGTGGTAAACCCGCGCACGTCGAAGATCCGTTCCTCTGGTATGAAAACGGCCGCGTCAACGCGCTCATGAAAGACATGACCGGCGACATCTGCGGCGAGAAATTCTCCGGCGTCCACGTCACCAGCCCCGACGGCATCAACTGGGATTTCGACCGCGCCACTCTCGCCTACAGCCGCAAACTGCGCTGGAGCGACGGCCGCACCACGCAGCAGGGTTTCCTCGAACGCCCGCAACTCCTCATCGAAAACGGCGTGCCCACGCACCTCTTCTGCGCCACCGCCGAAGGTCCCTGCCTCGACCTCAAAGACGCGATCCGCACGTGGAATACTGTGATCCCACTAAAGGCACCCCGAAATTAAACGTCCTCACCCTTGCCCGAAAACCGCCGCCGATAGGCCAGCGGACTTAGCCCGGTCGCACTCCGAAACGCCCGGGTAAAGTGGCTCTGGTCGTAGAATCCACAATCGAGCGCGATACGCCCCACCGCGTCACCCGACGCCTCCAACCGCCGCCGAGCCATGATCAGCCGCACCCGTAGCAGGTAGTCGCCCAAGCTCATCCCGAAGAGCCGGCGAAACTCCCGCTGCAACTGGCTCGCCGAGAGATGCGCCCGCTTCGCGATGTCCTCCACCGCGATCGCCTCGCCGTAGTGCGCGAGCACATATTCGCAGGCCCGTGTGAGCCGCTGGTAGTCGCCCGGCGCATTGCCCGCGCTCTCGTAGGGCCGCATCACCCCCGCCACGCCGATGACCACGCCGCCGCGTCCCTTGACCGGAAATTTGCTCGAAATATACCAACGTGGCGTTCCGTCCGCGCTCTGCACCAGCCACACCTTGTTGGTTTGCGGCTGCCCCGTCTCCATCACGGCCCGGTCTTCCTCCACATATTGGGCCGCCAATGCCGGCGGGTGAAAATCAAAGTCCGTCTTGCCGATCATCTCCGCCTCCGTCTTGCACCCGTGCAGTGAACATTCGCTGCGGTTCACCTTTACGAAACGGTGCCGCCGGTCCTTGATGAATAAAAACACATCGGGCAACACGTCGAAGAGCGCCGCAAACACCCCCGGCTCCGCCACCCGCCTGAAAAAATCCGCCGATATTTCCGCCGCCATACGTGCTTTCATGCGCGGTTATTACAAAAACCCGCGCGCCCCGTCAAAGCTAGTCCCGCCCACCTGTGGCACACTTTCCCCCGATGTCCCGCTCCCCTTTCGCCGGTCTCCTCACCGCCTTCGTCGCCATCACCGCCTCCGCCGCCGAGCCCTCCCCGCTCCAGTTCAACCGCGACATCCGGCCCATCCTCTCGGAGAACTGCTTCTACTGCCACGGCCAGGACGCCACCCACCGCGAGGCCAAGCTCCGCCTCGATGACCGCGACAACACCATCGTCGAACGCGACGGACGCTTCGTCATCGCCCCCGGCAAACCCGAAGAAAGCGAACTCATCTTCCGCCTGCTCTCCAAAGACGAGGAGGAGCAGATGCCGCCGCCCACGACCAACAAGCACGTCACGCCCGAGCAGATCGCCCTCATTCGCCGCTGGGTTGCCGAGGGCGCAGCCTACGAAAAACACTGGGCCTTCGTCCCACCCGTCCGCGCCCCGCTCCCCCGTCCGGTCTCTCAGCTCTCAGCTCTCAACTCTCAACTTTCCCTCAATCCTCTCGACGCCTTCGTCCTCGCCCGGCTCGAAAAAGAAAAGCTCTCGCCCGCCCCCGCCGCCGCGCCCGAGACATGGCTGCGCCGCGTCAGCTTCGATCTCATCGGCCTCCCGCCCACCCCCACCGAACTCGACGCCTTCGCTGCCGACGTGAAAAAACACGGCGAGTCCGCCTACGCCGCCGCCGTCGACCGCCTGCTCGCCTCGCCCCACTTCGGCGAACGCCAGGCCGTCGAATGGCTCGACGCCGCCCGCTACGCCGACACCCATGGCTTCAACAACGACTCCTCGCGCACCATGTGGCGCTGGCGCGATTGGGTGATCGAGGCGTTCAACAACAACCTGCCTTACGATCAGTTCATCACGGAACAGATCGCCGGCGATCTCCTCCCGAAACCGACCCTCGAGCAACGCATCGCCACCGGCTTCGCGCGCAATCACGTCATCAATTCCGAGGGCGGCATCATCGACGAGGAATACCGCGTCGAATACGTCGCCGATCGCGTGCGCACCCTCAGCACCGCCTGGCTCGGCCTCACCATGGAGTGCGCCAAATGCCACGACCACAAATTCGACCCGATCAAACAGAAGGATTTCTACCAGCTCTTCGCGTTCTTCAACAACGTCCCCGAACACGGCGAAGACGGCCGCGTCGCCAACGCCGTTCCCATGATCCCCGCGCCCACCACCGCGCAACAGGCCACCCTCGCCGCCCAGCAACACCAACTCGCGGCCCTCGACGCCCAACTCGCCCCCGCCCGCGCCACGTGGAAATGGCAACCTGCCGACCAAGCTCGCCTCGCCGCGCTCCTCGCCTCCGCCCGCACCACCGCCGAAGCCACGCCCGGAGTCGCGCTGCTTGAGCCAACCACCACGTCTTTCTCCGATACCGGCTGGCGCGCCGATCTCGAAAAACCCGCGCCCACCGTTCCCAGCGCCAAACTCGATTTCACCGCCAAGCCCGGCCTCACCCTCGCCTTCTGGTTGAAACCCGACGCCGACAACGCCCGCGACGTCGCCCTCTTCTCCAACCTCAATCACCTCGGCTCCCCCGCCGATTCCCAATACGGTAAGGGCCGCGAAGTCCGCCTCATCGACGGCGAGATCGAGGTCACCTTCAGCGACCGCCTCCCCGTTTACGCGCTCATCGTCCGCACTGAGGGCGCCGCCATCCGCGCCGGTGATTGGCGCCACGTCGCGATCGTTTACGCCGGCGGAAAAAAAGCCGCCAACCTCCGCCTCTTCATCGACGGCCGCGAACTTGCGACGCGTGTCATCTATGACGGCGTCACCGCCGAGCAGCCCAAGAAAGATTTTCTCGTCGGCGCCGACAACGCTAAGACCAGCCCACGCTTCCGCGGCGCCCTCGACGATGTCCGATCCTTCCCCGCCGCCCTCGACTCCGCCGCCGTCCGCGCCCGCTTCGCCACCACCGCCCTGCCCCGCGCCCTTGCGAAAATCGCAGCCACTCCCGCCACGGCCTCGAATCTCGAACGGTCCTGGTTGCGCGCCGCGCTCCTCCCGTCGCCCGACCGCGATACCCTTTGGGCAACGCATCTCGGCCTCCAGCGCAGCCTCCCCACCGCGATGGTCATGCAGGAACTCCCGCATCCCCGTCCCACCTTCATCTTCAACCGCGGCAACTACGACGCCCCCGGCGAAGCCGTCACCCCCGGCGTCCCCGAAGCCCTCATCGCGCCCTGGCCCGTCGGCGCCCCGCGCAACCGCCTCGGCCTCGCCCAATGGCTCACGCAGCCCGACCACCCGCTCACCGCGCGCGTCGTCGTGAACCGTTTTTGGGCCCAGCTCTTCGGCACCGGCATCGTGAAAACCCTCGAAGACTTTGGCTCCCAAAGCGAATGGCCGAGCCATCCCGAGCTACTCGATTTTCTCGCCCGTGATTTCATCGACGGCGGTTGGAACGTGAAAGCACTCTTCAAGACCATCGTGCTCTCCGCGACCTATCGTCAGGACAGCGCGACCACGCCCGTTCTCGTCGCGCACGACCCCGAAAACCGCCTCCTCGCCCACGGCCCACGCGTGCGTCTGCCGGCCGAGCTCATCCGCGATCAAGCGCTCGCCGTCTCCGGCCTGCTCTCACCGCACCTCGGCGGACCTAGCGTTTATCCTTATCAGCCCGAAAAACTTTATGAGGGCATCGTCGTGGATGCGCCCTACCCGAGCACCAAGTGGGGCGTGAGCACCGGCGAGGAACTTCACCGCCGCAGCCTCTACACGTTCTGGAAACGCACCGTGCCGCATCCCGCGATGATCACCTTCGACTCACCCGACCGTGAGTTCTGCACCGTCCGACGCGCTCGCACCAACACCCCTCTCCAAGCCCTCACGCTTTGGAACGAACCGGGCTACCTCGAAGCCGCCCGCCAGCTCGGCACGCGCATGTTGCGCGAAGGCGGCGCCGACGATTCCGCGCGGGTTGCCTTCGGCTTCCGCCTCGCCACCGGCCGCCGCCCGAAATCATCCGAGACCGCAGTCCTCACCAACACCCTCGCCCGTCTCCGCGCCGATTTCACCGCCAACGGCTCCGACGCCTACGCCTTCGTGAAAACCGGCGCCTCGCCCATGGATGCCCAACTCCCGCCCGCTGAACTCGCCGCCACCACCGCCATCGCGAGCATGATTTTGAGCCTCGACGAAACGATCACCAAGAACTGACCGCCATGTCCTGCCACAATTACGAAGCCTTCCACTCGCGGCGCGATTTCCTGGTCAAGACCGGGCTCGGCCTTGGCACCGCCGCCCTCGCCCAACTCCTCGGCCGCGACGCCTTCGCCGCTACCGCTTCACTTTCCCCAGGCGCAACCGCATCCTCCGCGCGTCCTGTCGTCGCTACCGCCAATTCCCTCGGCGGCCTGCCCGGCCTCCCGCACTTCGCGCCCAAAGCCAAACGCGTCATCTGTCTTTTCCAATCTGGCGGCCCCTCGCATCTCGATCTCCTCGACGACAAACCCGTCCTCCGCCAGCGCTTCAACGAAGACCTGCCCGACTCCATCCGCCGCGGCCAACGCATCACCGGCATGGTCGCCTCGCAGGCCCGTTTCGCCGTTCAACCGAGCAAGTGGGAATTTAAACCCGGCGGCAAAAGCGGCACCGTCATCAGCGATCTTCTCCCGCACACGCGCGGCATCGCCGACGAGATTTGCGTCATCCGCTCGATGCACACCGAAGCGATCAACCACGATCCGGCCATCACGTTTTTCCAGAGCGGCAGCCAGCTCCCCGGCCGTCCGAGCATGGGCGCGTGGACCGACTACGGCCTCGGCCGCATCAACGAAAATCTCCCGTCCTTCGTCGTCCTCGTTTCCGTCAACAAAGTCCGCTCCGGCCAGGGCCTGCTCGCGCGCCTCTGGGGCAGCGGCTTTCTCCCGAGTCAGCATCAAGGCGTGCAGTTCCGCGCCGCCGGCGAGCCCGTCCTTTACCTCAACGATCCGCCGGGCCTCACGCGCGAACGCCGGCGCCTCATGCTCGACGGCATCGCCGACCTGAATCGCCAACAACTCGCCCACAGCGGCGACCCCGAGATCGAGACCCGCATCAGCCAGTTCGAGATGGCCTATCGCATGCAGCGCAGCGTGCCCGAGCTGATGGACCTTTCCGGTGAATCCGCTGCCACGCTCGAAAGCTACGGCGCCGACGTCAACGAGCCCGGTTCCTTCGCGCGCAACTGCCTTCTCTCTCGCCGCCTCGCCGAACGCGGCGTGCGCTTTATCCAACTTTATCACCGCGACTGGGATCACCACGGCAGCCTGCAAGAACATCTCCCCCGCCTCGCCGCCGACGTCGATCAAGCCAGCGCCGCCCTCATCAAAGACCTCAAGCAACGCGGTCTGCTCGACGAGACGCTCGTCATCTGGGGCGGTGAATTCGGCCGCACGCCCTACGCGCAAGGCGACGCCAACCGCGATAAATACGGCCGCGATCATCACGGAAAAGCCTTCTCCATCTGGATGGCTGGCGGCGGTATCAAGGGTGGCATCACCCACGGCGCCACCGACGATTTCGGTTTCAACGTCGTCGAAAATCCCGTCCACATCCACGACCTCCAAGCGACGATCATGCACTGCCTCGGCATCGACCACACGCGCCTCACCTTCAAGTTCCAAGGCCGTCAATATCGCCTCACCGATGTCCACGGCGAAGTCGTCAAAGCCATCCTCGCCTGAGAAGGGCTGACTTCTGTCCGCCCGCTCTCCCGTCCCGTCCCTTCGCTCCCGCCTCACCCGATGCCCTTTTTCTTCAGTCGCCTCGCCCTCCTCCTCGCGCTCACGTCCGCCACCGCCGCCTGCGCCGCGCCCGCCAGCAACCCCTTTTTTGCGATGGATAACATCGCGCGCGGCGGCCCCGACGTCGCCCCCGCCATGCTCCGCGAACTCGGCTACGACGGTTTTGGCGGCCGTGCGCTCGACGAAATCATGCCGCCCGCCATCGCCGCCAAGGGTCTAAAGTTTTTTAACGGCTACCTTGTGCTCGACCTGAAACCCGATACACCCGCGCCCAACGAAAAACTCCGGGCGTGGCTCACCGCCATGCGCGGCCAGGACACCGTTCTCTGGCTCGGCCTCAATAAAGTCTCCCGCGCCGACGGCTCGCTCTACGCCGTCTCGTCGCCCGATGCCGACGACTTTGCCATCGCTCAAATCCGCGCCATCGCCGACGTCGCCAAGGCCAGCGGCGTGCGTGTCGCCCTCTATCCGCACACCGGCTTCTGGCTCGCCCGCGTGGACGACGCCCAGCGCCTCGCCGATAAAATCAACCGCCCCGACGTGGGCGTCACCTTCAACCTCTGCCACTGGCTCAAGGTCGAGGGCGCCGAACGCGATCCCATTCCCGTCCTCCGCACCGCGCTGCCTCGCCTAATGTTTGTCACGATCAGCGGCGCCGACACCGGCGACACGCGCACCTTCGGCTGGGACCGCCTCATCCAGCCGCTCGATGCCGGCACCTACGATCTCGCCGGCTTCGTGAAAAATCTCCGCACCGTCGGCTACACCGGCCCCGTCGGCTTCCAAGGCTACAACATCAAGGCCGAGCCCCGCGAAGTCCTCGCCCGCAGCATTGCCGCGTGGCAGAAGTTCACCGCCAAACCATAGTGAAGTCCCGCCACTTACTATTTTCGACGCAGCCCAATGAGGCGCGGATCAGAGTGCGCGCTCCAGCCTCAACAACTCGTAGGTGGGGCGACTGAGACGCCCGAGCGTGCGATAGCGCGTCATCGAAAGAGTCGCACGGCAACGATGGCCGTAGTGCGGCACCATGGCCTCAGCTTCGGCTTCGGTCACAGCCTCAGCCAAAGCTCCACTGATGAGAGACTGCTCGTCAGGGATAAAATCGAATTTCCACGAGTCGGGGAGCACTCCGCGAAATACTCCGGCAAGAGTGACTTCCTCGGTTTCTGTTCTGGTCGCGGCCACACGATTGCGCGCAGCTTTAACCTGTTCACTTCCCAGGGCAGTTTCGCGCTGACCGGACCGGATAGTTACCGTGGTTTCGCGGTTCACGAGAGTGTCGAGGAAGCTCCTCAGCGGCACAAGCACGCGCGGGTGGAAGCGCTCCACGCCTTGAGCGAAGGCGGCGTCCCCAGCGGCGGCCGATTCCACCAGACTCGTCAATTCTTCCATGGCCTCGGAAACTTGCTGCGCGGCGATGAAGTCGTGCGGCTGTGGCTGCGAGAGCCGGAGACCGAAAGACCCGCGGGGCAGAGCGGTGAGAAAAAGTCGCGATTCCTGCTCACCGGGCCGGCGACCGGTGCCGCCCATGCTCGGATGCAATCTGCCGCCATGGTGGTTGCTGACCATGTCCTGATAGGATTCCAGCACGGCGCTGGCGAACTTGGCGTCGATCCCGAGCGAGCCATTGACGGCGCGCCCGCCAAACAGAAGTTCCGCCTCGGGAATCTCAGTGATGGGGTCGCGTTCCAACCCCGAGAGTTCGGCCGACCGTGCCGCGATTTTGCTCCGCAGCAGGGGCTTTTCGAACAGCTCGTCAGTGGCGGTTTCGAAGAGTTGGCGCAGTCCGGTGAGTTCGGCACGCCGTTCGTCCAATTCGCGGAGGGTGCTCATGGTGTGGGCGGGTGGAGAGACACGAGATGTTGACGCGCCGAAGAGTCAACGGCGTCGGTCATGAGGTCAACCTGGACCATGCCCTTCCAAACAGCCGTGGTTTTCTGGTGGGAGAATAGACCGAACCAGAAACGGGCTTGATCAACCAGGCGTTCGGGGTGGTCGGCCAAAGGAACCAAGTAATGATCTACACGGTAGCGGTTTTTTGTGGCCGCGTGATCCCTGATGGTAGCCGCCAGCGTGGGATCAACCGGACCGACGGGGGCATGGAAGAACGTGACGGCGTCTAGGTCGTTGGGTGGCACGCCGCGGATCTTTTCGACGTCTTCCAAGAAGCTGCCATCGAGCCACTGAAAGCCCCCGCCAAGATTCAGCCGCCGCAGGTCTGCCCGTAAGTCTAGCCAGCCCAGAAGAATCGCCGCCCGCTCCGGGCTGGCGCCAAAACGCTGCGCCACGTCCAGCGAGGTCACCAGATACGGCGACATGTTCGCGGATTGCGTTACGTCGCCAACGTGCGGGGGCAGCACATCATTGTGGTCGAAAGTGGGGATAGGCATGGTAAACCCGGAGGCGAAACGTGGGCGGCGATCAGATCGAAGACGATCCGAATTATCCGCCGAAGACTTGGGCGAGCGCGGAAGGCAGCAGGGCAGCGAGATCGGTTTCGAGAGCGGAGAGTTCGGCGGTGATTTTTTCCGACTGCTGGCGTGCGCGCTCAAGTTGGGTCACGAGGCGCTCTTGTTCCTTCAACTTCAGGTTGGGCACGCGCAGGGCGAGCACGGCCGGCTTGGAGATATTCTTCATCGTCGACGACGTGCCACCGCATGCGGCTTCGATCTGTTGGCGTAACACCGGCGCGCGCAGGACGTGCTCGATGAAACGAGGATCTGAGGGCTCGTTGCTCCACTGGAACCGGAAAAGTTTGTCGCACAGCATCAGTTGAGGGCGGGTCGCCCTCACCCATGTGCAAGCGCCCACCAATTCACGCGTGTTTGCACGGCTCATCAGAAAATCGCCTGATTTGATTTCAAACTTCGGCATCGGCTCCAAGGCAGACGGTAGCGCCTTGTTCTGCTCCTCTTTGAATGTGCCCGAAGTCACGGCGCTCAATTTCAGGACACCCCATTCATCGTCGGTAGCAGGGCGACGTTCGCACAGAGGACTCCAGCCATTTTCAAGATAGGTGACGTAGCGGGAGAGCGGAACCCAATCGGCTTTGGGTTCGCGGCCGATCAAATCGTCGCGCACGGCGACCATGAACGCCTCTGAATCCGCTTCGCTAGCGCCGAGCTCGGAACGAACGACTGAGGCACGGCGAGCGAGCCCTTCGAGCCACGCCACGATTCGTTTTTGCTCGGGCACAGATGGCAGCGGCACTTTGAGTTCGCCGAGTCTTTTGCTGCCGAGCGTGCGATTTCGCCCAGCGGCGCCCGGAGAAATCTTCATCACCTGACGCAGAGCCTCACGAGTTTTGAACCACCAGTTGAGGTAGTGCGCGGAACAGCGCTGCTCATCGACGCGGAACGTTAGGAAGCGGTGCGAACCCACTTTCCCGTCGTCGTCGTCTCCGGCGACGGCGATGGCTCCCTCCCACGCAAAGACGATCTGCATGATGAAATCGCCGGACTTTACCCGGTAGATGGTCTTGTCGCCGATGTCCGCGCCGGTGCGGGGCGCTTTGTGGAAAATACCCTTGCCGTGCGAGCGCACACCGATCTCGACGTAGTGCGCCGTCGGTTCCGTGGAGACTTCACGACGCTCCAAACGCACCAGTTGATCGAAAGGAACGAGTTCAGGCGCCGCGCGCTTCATGGCTGGCTCGCGATTTCCGTCTGCATCTCGCGCAGCAGTGCTGTGAGTCGCTCGGCACGCTTCAGCATCTGAGCGGCAAGTTTGGCCGGAGAAATATGGACAGCGGCGGCTTTGCCGCTGGGATTTTTGTGATCGAGGTCGAAGACCGGCCAGTAAAGCGCGTCGGCCTGTTGCTGCGCGGCTTTGGCGCGGGCTTCGGCGTCGGCGAGCGTGGACTCGGCGGCGGCGAGTTTGGCTTTGTCGGCCCCCTTGGCTTTGAGTTCGCGGTGGGCGCGAGCGTGGGCGCGAGCCTCGTCGGCGGCGGCCTGCGCGGCGGCGCGGTGGGGAGCGGCGGGGGGGTTGGCCGCGCGGTGTTCGTCGCCCCATTTCACGATCCACGAATGCTCGCTCGCGACGGGCGCGCGCAGCCACGCGAGCACGGGGTCGAGGTGGGTGGCTTCTATGGGTTGCGTCTTCCCAAACTTGGCGCGGTCGGCGGGTGTGGGGATGTGGTAGAACGCGATAGCCTCCGTCGGGCCGGCGGCGTCGAAGAGCAGGATGTTGGTGGGAATATCGGTGTAAGGCGCGAACGTGCCTTCGGGCAGGCGGATGATGGCGTGGAGGCGGAAGTCGGTGAGGAAATCTTTTTTGATGGCGGCGGCGGTGCCGAGTTCGGAGAGGACGCCGTTGGGCACGATCACGGCGGCGCGGGCGGGGCGGCCGGCGGCCGAGGGCGTGCGTCGGAGGCGCGCCATGATGACCTGGAGGAAGAGGAGCGCGCTGTCGTTCGTCTGGCGGTCGGGCGGGAAGGCGGAGAGGTCTTCGCGGGTGACCTCGGCGCCGAAGGGAACGTTGGTGCCGATCAGGTCCACTTCGTCGGCGGGGCCGTAGTCGGCGAGTTTTTGCGTGAAGGCGTTGGCGCGGTCCACGCGCACGCCGTCCATGCCGTGCAGGAGCAGGTTCATCTGCACGAGGAGAAACGGGAGCGGCTTGGGCTCGGCGCCGCGCACACTCGCGCGCAGGAGCGCGAGGTCGGCGGCGTTTTTCGCCTGCGATTTCAGATAATCGTAGGCGGCGACGACAAAGCCGCCCGTGCCGCAGGCGTTGTCGATGAAGGTCTCGCCGAGCTGCGGGTCGAGGGCGGCGACGCAGAAGCGGATGACGGGGCGCGGCGTGTAGAATTCGCCATTTTGCCCGGCGGCATCACGCATCTCACGGAGCATATCTTCGTAGAGAAGCGAGAGCGTGTGGACATCGTCGCGGCTGGTGAAGTGCAGACTGTCGATGAGCGCACAGACATCGCGCAACACGGAGCCGCTGAGCAGGCCGCAGGTGCAGCCCTCGAAGACCTGGCGAACGACGCGGCGGCGATCATCGCCGGCGGTCATCGGGAGAGAGCGCAAGGTGGAGAGCAGGCCGGGACCTTCCTTGCCATCGGGGCGAAGCGCACGGTCCTGCGTGATGAACTTGAGAAGATCGACACCGGTGAGGCCCTTCTCGCCGGCGGCCCAGTCGCGCCAGCGGTAGGGCGCAGGCAGCAGCGGGACGTAGCGCGTGCCGCGGAGGACGGCAGTCGTCTCGTCCACGGCTTCGTGGTCGTCGAGAAACTTGAGAAACATGATCCACGTGAGGAGCGGGAGGCGCTCGATGTCGGTGGAGATGCCGTGGTCTTTGCGGAGCACCCGGCGCGCCTGGCGGATCGCGGCCCGGAGATCAGCGCGGGTGGACTCGGCGACGGGCGCAGGTGGGGCGGGCGGCGTGACGGGGGCGGGCGCGATTTTGGTTTTCGGAGTCGGCGCGGAACGGCGGGGACGGGGCATCGGCAAAAGATTTTAGGCGGCGTAGAGCTGGCGGTTAAGTTCGGCGAGAGCGGCTTGCAGGGAGGAAAGACCGCCGAAGCGAGAAACGATTTCAGGGAGAGTGGTCTGGTCGCGCAAGGGCTCGAGCTGGACGGCGGCGGCAAGATCGAGATCGGCCGGGCCGTGGGCCGCGTAGGCGTCGAGGAGATGTTCGAGGATCGTGCGGGCGGCGGGGCTATAGCGGGCGAAGAAGGCGGCCTGGGTTTTACGCACGCGCTCCACGCGGGCGGCGCGGGAGACGATGGCGGTGCGGAAAGCGAGGTGGGCGAGCACGTCGAAGGGATCGGCCTCGGGGCGACCCAGCGCGAGCGTGACCTCGTCGAGCTCGACGCCGCGCTCGCGGAGCCGGCCCGCCAGGCGGGCGCGACCCTCGGGCGTGCTCCACTCGGCGCGGAGCGCGTCGGGCGAGGGATAGAGCGTGCGAATCTTCTCCCCGGTGTAGTCGGTGAGGCTGAAGGTTTGCAGCACGCGGCCCTCGGGATCGAGCACCTGCACCTGCTCGGCCACGATGCGCACAAGCACCCCCTCGACCGTGAGACGGGGCGGCACGGGCGGAGGCGGAGGAGGTATCGGCGGCGTGACCGGGGGCACG
The DNA here is from genome assembly GCA_014376585.1 of Opitutaceae bacterium. Classification (GTDB taxonomy): domain Bacteria; phylum Verrucomicrobiota; class Verrucomicrobiia; order Opitutales; family Opitutaceae; genus Tous-C4FEB. The sequence continues at coordinate 14,567 of JACMRG010000390.1, forward strand.
ATAGGGCCGGGCGGCGGCGCGGGCGGGAGGCCGGTCTCTTCCCCGTCGGGCGGTCGTTCGCCGAGCTTGGGCGGCTCCTCCCCGGGCTCCGGCGGCGGGGGCAAGATAGCGGGGTCGGGCGGCAACGGTTCGCCGTCGAAAGCGGGATCGGCAAACAGGAGGCTGGCCGAACCGGTGTAGTCGAGGATGCTGAACGTCCACTTGTCGAAATCGGTGCGCACGCGGGTGCCTCGACCGATGATCTGCTTGAACTCGACTACGCCGCCGATGACCCGGCAGATGACGATGTTTTTGCAGGTCTGCGCATCGACCCCGATGCTGAGCATCTTCGAGGTGGTGACGATGACGGGCTCGCGTTTGCGCGGCAGCATGAAGTTGCCGAGATGCCTTTTGCCGAGGTCGCCCTCGTCGGAAGTGATGCGGACGACGTAGTCCGGGTGCCGGGCCACGAGGTCGCGATTGCCGGCGATGAGCGCGTCGCGCATGTCCAGCGCGTGCTCCTGATCGACGCAGAAGACGATGGTCTTCGCGAAACGGTCGGTGTGGCGGAGGTAGGCCGTAAGATGCTCGGCGAAGATGCGCGTGCGGTCGGGAAGCTTCAGGTGGCGCTCGAAATCGGGGGTGCCGTAGAGCTTGTCGGGGATGAGTTGGCCGTGCTTGTCGCGTTGCCCGGAGAACGGGCGCCAGCCGGTCGCATCGACGTCGCTCACGATGTTGTGCAGGCGGTAGGGCGCGAGAAACCCGTCGGCGATGCCCTGGGCCAGCGAGTAGGTGTAGAGGGGAGCGCCGAACCAGCCGTAGGTGTCGCGATCATCGGTGGCGACCGGCGTGGCCGTGAGGCCGAGTTGCACGGCGGATTTGAAGTAAACGAGAATTTCCCGCCAGAGACCGTCTTCGCGGGCGCTGCCGGTGTGGCACTCGTCCACGACGATCAAATCGAAGAAATCGGCCGACCACTCGCGGTAGAGCGGCGGCGAGCGGTCCGGATGGGCGATGGCCTGATAGAGCGCAAAGTAGAGATCGTGCGCGGTGTCGGCGCGGCCCTCGACGCGGGTCACGGCCTCGCCAAAAGGCGTGAAGTCCTTGCGCATCGGATCATCCACGAGGACGTCGAGGTGCGCGAGGTAGAGAATCTTCGGGCGATGCGGCGAGCCGGCGCGGTTCCACCGCGTGGTCCAGAGCTTCCAGCAGATCTGGAACGCCGTGGAGGTCTTGCCGGTGCCGGTGGCCATCACGAGCAGGGCGCGTTTCTTGCCGGAAGCGATGGCTTCTACAGCGCGGTTGATCGCGATGGTCTGGTAGTAGCGCGGCTCTTTATTTTCGGTGGGATAGTCGGGAGTCAGCACACGCTCGACGGCCGCATCGCTCGTGAGTTTCGCGCGTTCCCGGTAACGGCGCATGAGCTCTTCGGGCGCCGGGTAGCCGGGCACAGGGCGCTCGGTGCCGGCGACGAGATCGATCTCGATGATGGTCGCGCCGTTGGTGGCGTAGGCGAAGTGGACTTGGAGGATTTGCGCGTAGTCCTTGGCCTGTTGGATGCCCTCGCCCACGTGATGCCCCTCGGCCTTGGCTTCGACGACGGCGAGCGGGAAGGTGGGAGTGTAGCAGAGCAGATAATCGGCGCGCTTGCGCTCGGCGCGACGATTGGGTCCGAAGATGCGACCGTCGGTGAAGGGATGCTCTTCACGCAGCCGCGGCCCCGTCCACCCGGCGGCTTGCAGCGCGGGAGTGATAAACTCCCGGCGAGTATCGGCTTCGTTGAGGGCCATGCGAAAGAGCGGGAAAGTTGCAACGCGGTCCGCGAGGTAACAAGCGCGCAAATTGGTCCAATCGGAGAATGCTCAGCGTAGCCCGGGCGCACCTCGAAGAAAATTAACGATGTAACGATTCTCCGCTTTGCTTTCGTCATCCCGAAGTCTCACGATTTTACCTTCTCCCACCACCCCGCCCGCGTTTTTTCCGCCGCAACGACTCCGTCACCCCGGACCCGCCGCACCCATTCCCCCCGATCCGCCCCTTGAACCACACCCCGACCCCGCTCATGCCAAACTTACTTCCCCTCCGTCTCGTCCCCGCCTTGTTGTGCCTCGCCCTGGCCGCCGCCCCGCTCACCGCCCAGACCGCGCCCACCCCCACCACACCTCCGTCGAACTCCGCCGACGTCGTCGAACTCTCCCCTTTCGAGGTTAAAGGCGCCGCCGAGGACAAGTGGACCGCCACCAACACTCTCCTCGGCAACCGCACCAACCAGGAACTCGTCAAAGTCCCCGTCACCGTGGACGTGCTCACGAGCGAGTTCTTGGCCGACATCGGCGTGTTTAGCATGGACGACGCCGCCGCGTTCGTCGCTGGCGTCACTTCCGTCCCCCTCAGCGAATCCCGCAACGACGATGGTCGCATCACCTTCCGCGGCCTCTCCGGCGGCGGCAACACCTCGCGTAATTTCTTCCAGTGGTCCGTCCCATCCGACACCTACAACGTCGAGCGCTTCGACTTCGGCAAAGGCTCCAACTCCCTCATGTTCGGCGACTCCTCGCCCGGCGGCCAGGTCACCACCACCACCAAGCGCGCCCGCTTCAACAACGCCACCACGGCCCTCGCCTACTACACCGACCAAGGCTCCTACCGCTTCCAGTTGGACATCAACCGCAAGATCAGCCGCCAGTTCGCTGTGCGGATCAACCTCGTGAACCGCTCCGACCAGAGCTACGTCGAGGGCAGCTACCAGCGCCTCCGCGCGGTGGACCTGGCCCTCACTTACCGCCCGTTCAAAAACACCCTCATCACCCTCGACGCCGAACGCGGCCAGTATGAACGCCGCCGCTCCGACAACACCGCCGCCATCCGCAAC
>JACMRG010000391.1 GCA_014376585.1 Opitutaceae bacterium
CGGTGGGGGCGGGCGCGGGCTCGGCGGCGCGGGAGGCCGCGGGGAGAGCGGCAAAGAGGGCAAGGCGCAGAGCAAGGGTGACGAAGGGCGGAAAGGGGCTCATGGGTGGGATCAAAAGAGGAGCAGGGGAATGGGCGGGCAAATCATTTTGTGGCGGGGCGGCGTCGGAGCGGGGAGGGGCGCGGGGTTGTGTGCGCCGCGGCAGGAGGCATGTGATGGACTGACGCCGGTGCGCGGGGAGAAGGCGTCAGGGCGCGGAGGACTTGAACTTTGAAATCGAACTTCGAGGGCCGGAATTGTCGGTCCAAAGTGCGGAGCTCATGGTTTGATGCGGAGGTGGGCCGCGCGCGGAGCGCACGGCCCAATCGGGAAAACGCACAATGGGCTTCGCTTGGGGCGGAAAGTTTTTTCTAATGGACGGCTGGGCGCTCGACGCCTGTTTTTCCCAAACCAAAATGTCCCGCCTCAACTTCCAGCTGCAGAAAGAATCCGTCGGCTCGAAGGCGCGCGCGGGGACGTTTACGACGCTTCATGGCGAGGTGCAGACGCCGGTTTTCATGCCGGTGGGCACGCAGGCAACGGTCAAAGGGCAGACCGTGGAGTCGCTCAAGGCGACGGGGACGCGGGTGTTGTTGGCCAATACGTATCACCTGTTGCTGCGGCCGGGCCCGGAGGTGTTTAAGAAGTTTGGCGGGATTCACCGGTTCATGAATTGGGATGGGCCGGTGCTGACGGACTCGGGCGGGTTTCAGATTTTTTCGCTGCCGGGCGAGCGGGCGATGAACGAGGAGGGCGCGCGTTTTAAGAGCTACGTTGATGGCACGCACTACATGCTGTCGCCGGAGTCGAGCGTGGCGATGCAGCGGGCCATCGGGAGCGACATCAACATGGTGCTCGACCAGTGCATCCCCTCGACGGCGCCTTACGACCAGGCGGAGGCGGCGATGAACCTCACGCATCGTTGGGCGGAGCGCTCGCTGCGGGCGCGGGGCGACGGGCCGCAGGCGATGTTCGGGATCGTGCAGGGCGCGTGTCACCATGATCTGCGGAAAAAGAGCGCGGCGTATCTGACGAAGCTACCGTTCGACGGACTGGCTATCGGCGGGCTGGCGGTGGGGGAGACGCATGCGGAGCGGTATGAATTCACGGGCTTCGTGACGGATTTTCTGCCGACGACGCTGCCGAGATATTTGATGGGGGTGGGCACGCCGATTGATATTTTGGAGGCGGTGCATCGGGGCGTGGACATGTTTGACTGCATTATCCCGTCGCAGCTTGCGCAGCGCGGCACGGTGTTTTCGTCGCACGGTAAACTGCGCATGAGCCGGGCGTGCTACAAATTTGACGAGGCGCCACTGGACGTGAAGTGCGACTGTCACACGTGCCAGAGGTTTTCGCGCGCGTATCTGCACCACCTCGTGAAGGCGGACGAGATGCTCGGCTGGCACCTGTTGGCGACGCATAACATGGCGTTTTATCACCGGCTGATGCGCGAGATGAGGGCGGCGATTTTGGCGGGGACGTTTGTGGAGTATTACGAGCGGCAGCAGCCGGAGTTGGGGCGGTCGGATGACGACAATCCCAGCGTGCCGCAGAAAAAATTAAAGCCGGTCACGCTGCCGAAATTGGGTGACTACGACATCGTGAAATCGGCGGAGGGGTTTGCGAGTATCCGGCAGATCAGCTCGGGCGAGGTCATGCATTCGGTGAATCGGCCGAGCGATGAGGCGGAGCGGGTTTATGTGGGACAGGCGGGGTTGGCGGGGCGGTTTGCGCAGGTGGACGCGGCGGGTGAACTCGTGATTTGGGACGTGGGGCTCGGCGGGGCGTCCAACGCGATGGCGGCGCTGCATTGTTTTGAAAAGGTCCTCGCAGAGCGGGGGCCCGAGGCGATGAGACCGGTGCGGATCGTGAGTTTCGAAATCGATCTCGATCCATTGAAACTTGCGGCGAAGCACGCGGCGTTTTTCCCGCACCTGCGGCATTCAGCCCCGCATGCGTTGCTGGAGAACGGACGCTGGGCGCACGCGTCGGGCAAACTGGAGTGGGAACTCCATCACGGGGATTTTCTGGAGAGGTTCGCGGCAACGCCGGCGCCCGATTTGATTTTCTACGATCCGTTTTCGGTGAAGACGGATTCGGCGCTGTGGGTGCCGGATGTTTTTTCTAAGGTGCGCGCGCACTGTGGGGAAAAGCCGGCGGAGTTGTTCACGTATTCGTCAGCGACGGCGGTGCGAGTGGCGCTGCTGTCGGCGGGATTTTATGTGGGCGACGGCGTGAGCACGGGGCCCCGGGCGGCAACCACAGTGGCTCTGACAAAATGGAACGGGCCGCGGAAATGGGCCGACGGACCGAAGCTCCTCGGCGAGGAATGGCTGACGCGCTGGCGGCGGAGCGACGCGAAATTTCCGGGGACGTTGCCGGTCGAGGCGCGGGCGGAGTTTGAACGGCGGATCGAGGGGCATCCGCAGTTTGGGGTGCGGTAGAGGCGCGTTGAGGCGGGCGCGGGCGGTCGTAGGTCGGAACACACTCCGGCGCTGCGCGCCACCCCTCTTGGCGGAGGGGATTTTTTCGGAAGTTCTGAACTGCGGCAGGATGCCGCAGCCACTTTCGGGGCGGGCGCGTTCTATGAGGGGGCCGGCAGGATGCCGGCGCTACTTATAGTTCTTACGCGTCGAGACTTCGATCACGTCGTGGGGGGCGGCTTCTTTTTGGCCGGCGGGGCTCACGCGGATGTAGCGGGCTTTTTCGCGGAGCGCGGGGAGCGTGGCGGCGCCGA
>JACMRG010000392.1 GCA_014376585.1 Opitutaceae bacterium
CCCCCCGCCTCGGCGCCAAGCACGGCCTCAGCCGCCTCTTCATCAAAGACGAGGCGCAAAACCCCACCGCCAGTTTCAAGGCCCGCGGCATGACCGCCGCCGTCTCGATGGCCAAGCAATACGGCCTCAAAAAACTCGCCGCCCCCTCCGCCGGCAACGCCGCCGGCGCCCTCGCCGCCTACGCCGCGCGCGCCGGCATGGAAGCCCACATCTTCATGCCGCGGGACACCCCCAAGGCCAACATCATCGAGTGCGAGCAGATGGGCGCCCACGTCACCCTCATCAACGGCCTCATCACCGACTGCGGCGCCGAGGTCGCTAAACGCAAAACTGCCGAGGGCTGGTTCGATGTTTCGACGTTAAAGGAACCCTACCGCGCCGAGGGTAAAAAGACCTTGGGCTACGAACTCGCCGAACAGTTCAACTGGACGCTCCCCGACGTCATCCTCTACCCCACCGGCGGCGGCACCGGCCTCGTCGGCATGTGGAAGGCCTTCGACGAAATGGAGCGCATGGGCTGGATCGAGCCCGGCGGAAAACGCCCGCGCATGTTCAGTGTGCAGGCCGAAGGCTGCCAGCCAATCGTGCGCGCGTTCCACGCCGGCGAGAAATTCGCCGCCGAGCACCTCGGCGCGCACACCAAAGCCTCCGGTCTCCGCGTGCCCAAGGCCATTGGCGACTTCATCATGCTCGATGCCATCCGTAAATCCGGCGGCGGCGCCATCGCCGTGCCCGACGACCAGATGATCGCCTGCACCAAAGAAGTCGGCTCCACCGAAGGCGTCTTCACCGCCCCCGAAGGCGGCGCCTGCTACGCCGCCCTTAAAACCCTCCTCGCCGCCGGCCAAATCAAACCCGACGACGCCATCGTCCTCTTCAACACCAGCACCGGCCTGAAGTATCTCGAGTGCTTTGGCGGATAACCTACGTGCGAGGCAACCCCTCGACGCTCTCCGACAATGTAGTTGGGGTGCACCCAATCCGCATTTCCCCATCGCATCCCGCCTCGACCAGCTACCCTGCGCCCGCCCGAATATCGGCACCGTAAACGCCCAAGCCCTCTCCGCATTTAAAACGGAAACCCCCGCCGCATGATGCCCACCCAACGCCCTCTTTACCTCTACATCGGCTGGCTCCTGATCGGCGTCGGGGCCGCGCTCGTCATCCCACCCCTCCTTCACGTTCGCTGGGCCGATCCGCTCTCAATCTTATCCCTCATCCCGGCCGCAATGCTGATCGCGGGAGTGTTTGTTTTCGCGGGGATAATTACGCTGAAACAGAAATGGGGTGATCCCGCGGCCAACATCTCCGGGCTGATTTGTTTTTTCGTCTTCTTGGCGTTGAATCCCGTGAGCAGCCGATTCTCCCGAGACCTCTCTCAGTCCCCTGAGCACGGTTTCATTCACTCCGTCCTCGGACTCCTCATCAACCTGGCTCCGCTGTTCATCGCTCTCTGGCTCCACAAAAACCTAACCCCGAAAATCCGGACAATTCTCGCCCGCCGAACCGTCCGCCATTGAAACGCCCCGAGTTCACGTGCGCTCACTCTTTCGCCTCATCCTCCTCGCCTGCGCCCTCTGCACCGGCCTCTCCCTACCCGCCGCCGAAGCCCTTACCCGCCGCACTTGGACCGTCGAGGGCGTCACCCGCGAAGCCCTCGTCGCTCTGCCGCCCGACGCCACGACCAAGCCCACGCCCGTTCTTTTCGTCTTCCACGGCCACGGCGGCACGATGGGCCACGCCGCGCGCACAATGGCCTTTCACACGCTCTGGCCCGAAGCCCTCATCGTTTATCCTGAAGGCCTCAACACCCCGGGCACCCTCACCGACCCCGAAGGAAAAAAATCCGGCTGGCAGTCCGCCGCCGGCGATCAGGGCGACCGCGATCTGAAATTCTTCGACGCTTTGCTCGCCAGCCTCCGCCGCGAGTTCCACATCGACGACCGCCGCCTCTACGCCACCGGCCACTCCAACGGCGGCGGCTTCACCTATCTCCTCTGGGCCGGGCGCGGCGCCCAATTCGCACCCTTTGCGCCGTCCTCCCCCATCGCCGCCCGCGCCGTGCCCAAACTAAAACCCAAACCCGTCTGGCACCTCGCCGGCCGCAACGACGACCTCGTGAAATTCGCTTGGCAGGGACGCATGATCGAAGCCGTGCGCCGCATCAACCAATGCGGCCCCGCCCAACCCGCCGTAAACGGCCAGGTCACCTATCCCTCCAAAGTTGGCGCCCCCGTCGTCACCTACATTCACGCCGGCGGCCACACCTTCCCCGCCGAAGCTCCCGCCCTCATAGTCGCCTTCTTCAAAACCCACGCCCTCCCCGCCCTCCCCGCGCCACCCGCACCCGCCCCATGAGCTTCACCCTCCACGCCAAAAAAGGCCTCGCCCGCTGCTCCATCGACGACGCCCTCCGCGGCGAGCCGCTCCATTTCCACATCTCCGCAGTCGCCGCCGGCCACGCCTCCCACGCGCCCCATCAACACGACGGCACCGAAGCCATTTATCTTCTCGCCGGCGAAGCGACGCTCACCCTCGGCGACGAAACCCTCCGGCTCCAAGCCGGTGAAAGCGTCATCTTCGACCCCCGCCGCCTCCACGACCTCGTCAATTCCGGCCCGACTATCAACCGCTACATGGTCATCATCGGCCGCGATTCGTGACCGAGGTAGGGTGCATTATCCCTGACGCGCCGCCTCGATTCGGGCCCACCTGCGGGCTCCGCAAATCCAGGTCCGCCGTTCAGGCTCACCGCACCTGCAACGTCGACCCGTCGTATTCCAACCCCAGCGACGGAATCACCACGGCCTTGCGCGTGCCGTTTTTCTTCACCTTGCCCGCGATCCACGCATCGTGCCCGCGAGCCTTTGCCGCCGCGACCACCGCGTCCGCTGCTTCGGGGGCCACATACGCCGCAAAGCCGATGCCCATGTTAAACGTCGGGTAGGCCTCGCGCTGCGTGATCGGCCCCGCCTCCATCAAAAACTTGAACAGCGCCGGCGCTTCCCGCGGCTCCGTGATCTCGTAAACAAACGGCTCGTCGAGCCGCATCAATTTCCGCCAACCGTGCCCGGTCACATGCGAGACATAGTTCAGCTTCAACCCGGCCTGCTGACACTGGCTCACAAAATCCACGTAGATCGCAGACGCCGCCAACAACGCCTCGCCATATGTGCGCGTGTCGCCGTGGCCAATCGGCGTCTGGTAACCGAGCGGGAGTTTGTCCGCGATCAGCCGACACAGGCTGAGCCCGTTGGTCTGCACACCCGTCGAAGCCAGAAAAATGATCGCGTCGCCACCCTTCACGTCGCCCGTGATCCGCCGCGATTTCGGTTCGATCTTACCGACTGCCGAACCCGCCAGCACGATGGCGTCGGCATTCACGATCCCGCGCAGCGTCGGCGTCTCACCCCCGCCCCACACCGCCCCGGCCTTGCGGCAACCCGCCGCCCAACCCTCCACGAGCGCCTGCATCCGCGCCTCGTCCGTAAACCACGCGGACTCACCCACCGCCGCGTGCATCGCGACCGAGATGGGCAGCGCTCCGCACGTGATCAGGTCGTTCACGATCGTCGCGACCGTATCGATCGAGATCTCGCGGTAGAAATTCTTTCCCGTCTGCGCATACACCGCATCCGCCACGAGATTCTTCGTCCCCAGCCCTTCCTCGACGTGCGCCAGAAAATGATCCGCCGCCTCCATCAGGTAGCAGCTTTCACCACGCGTGTTCGCCGGTTCGGCGTAGCCGTGATTTTCCAGCATCGGGGCCGTGGTCTTCGCCGCGCGCTGACACGCTCGCTTAAACGCGTCGAGCTGATCGTAATTTACTCCGGAAGATTCGTAGCTGAGGGACATGAAAATAGACAGATGGCTAACGGTTTCCCGGGTGAAAACCAATCGGTGGTTTCCTTGGTGCCGGCGGCGGATTGGGCAGCGGCTGCAACCGTTCCAGCACCTCCCGCAACACGACGTCGTGTTCGAGGAGCTTGTTATCGATTTCCGGCGGTCGCCGGAGCGTCGAAAGGTTGGAAACCAACTGCTCCCGCAAAGCCGCCAAAGCGCGGATCAGATATAAACTCATCTGCACCGCCTGCTCGCTGCGCAGGACGTTCGCCGCCATCAACGCGCCGTGCCCGGTGAAAACGCGCACCGGCTTTCGCCGCCCGCCATGGGCCAAACTTGAAGTCACAGTTTGTGATTTCAAGTTTGGTTCGCAGCCCACGTTCATTTTTGAAGTCGCAACTTGCGACCTCAAGTTGGGCGTCTGATCATTTTCCGATTTCAAGCCTGCGGTTTGGGTTCTTAACGAATCCGCCTCTTGTGCCCTGGGCAGAAAGCAAAAATCTTCCGGAAATTTGCCCGGATTGCGACTGATCGCTTGGTGGAGTTGCCTGGTCGGCACCCCATCCAACTTCGCCAGATGCGCATCCGGCACCACCTTCGGCCGGCACACGGCATGGATCTTCGGCAGCTCGGGATCGGGCGCTTTTTTCGCCATCGCCGCGCCCTCAGTAACTCCGCCCCTCGGACTGCTGGTGGTAATTCAAAAACGCCTGGTTCACCACGCGGTAGCCGCCCGCTGTCGGATATTTTCCGGTGAAATACCAGTCGCCCGAATGCTCCGGCACCGCCACGTGGAGGTTCTCGATCGTCTGAAAGACGATCTCGATCTCGCCCTTCCACTCGATGTCCTTCGGGCGCACGCGCTCGACGATCTTTGCCGAAATCTCCTCGGGCGTAAACGGCTCGTAGATCTTGCGGACGTGATTCGTCCCCGTGGGCTTGGCGACTTCCGCGAGGCAGAGCGCAAGCACTCCCTCCAGCACCGACCTGATGCCGCGTCCCCTAAGCAACGCCACCGCCGCCTCAAACGCGACGAACTTGCCCAGCTCCGACATATCGATGCCGTAGCAATCGGGATAGCGGATCTGCGGCGCCGTCGAAACGATCACGATCTTCTTCGGATTGAGCCGCGAAAGGATGCGCAAAATGGATTTCCGCAGCGTCGTCCCGCGCACGATGGAGTCATCGACACACACGAGATTGTCGCCGGGTTTCACCGAGCCGTAGGTGATGTCGTAAACGTGGCTCGCGAGCTGGTTCCGCATGCCTTCCTGCCCGATGAACGTGCGGATCTTGATATCCTTGCTCACGACCTTCTCCCCGCGCGGCCAGTTGCGGAGAATCAGATCGTCGAGCAGCGTCTCCGTGAGCTCGCCCGCCGCACTCGCCTTTAGAATCGCCGCCTTCACCTCGTCGCGCCGCCGCGTGCGCAGCGCCGACATCAGACCGTAGTAGGCGACTTCTGCCGTGTTGGGGATGAAACTGAAAACCGTATTACCCCAGTCGTGGCTGATCGACTTGATCACCTGATCCGCTAGCCCGCCGCCGAGCGCCTGACGCTCGCGGTAAATATCGAAATCATTGCCTCGCGAAAAATAGATGCGCTCAAACGAGCACGAGGTCCGCGGCAACGGCATCGTGAACGGCGTCGAGGTGATTGTCCCGCGGCGCTTCATCACGACCACGTGTCCCGGTGCGACTTCCTGCACCTGCTCCACCGCGAGATCGAACACCGTCATCAGCGGCGCCCGCTCCGAAGCGAAGGCGATCACTTCGTCGTTCTGGAAATAAAACGCCGGCCGGATGCCCGAAGGATCGCGCGCCACGAAGGCGTCGCCGTTGCCGATCTGCCCGCAGAGCGTGTAGCCGCCATCCCATTTTTCCGAGGCGCGGCGAATCACGCGCGCCACGTCGAGGTCTTCGCTGATCCGCCGCGAGAGTTCCTCGCCGGCAAGATTCCGCGTGCGCAGGAAGCGGTAAATATCCTCGTGCTCTTCATCGAGGAAGAACCCGATCTTTTCCAGGATCGCCTGCGTGTCTGTCGCGAAGATCGGATGCTGGCCCATCGCGGTTAGCGACTCGTTCAACTCCGTCGTGTTCGTCAGGTTGAAATTCCCGCAAAGCGCCAGATTGCGCGTCGGCCACGGCGAACGCCGGAAATAGGGGTGGCACGAACTGAGGCTGTAGCCGCCGCTGGTGCCGTAGCGCAGGTGCCCCATCAACGACTCCCCGCCGAAGTCGAAATGCTTTTTCACCGTGTCGGCGAACTCGGGGTGAATCGTCCCCGCGTCTACTTTCTCGTTATAGGTGCCGAGCAAAGTCTTGAATATCTTGTCGAGCGGATTGCCCTTCACGCAGCGCTCGCGAAACATGAAGGGCTCGCCCGCCGGCACATCGAGTTTCACGCATGACACGCCCGCGCCGTCCTGCCCGCGGTTATGCTGTTTCTCCATCAGCAGAAAAAGCTTCGTGAAACCCCAGAGCGGCGTCCCGTATTTCTCCTGATAATACGAGAGCGGCTTCAACAGCCGCACCATCGCGATGCCACACTCGTGCGTAATCCGGTCGCTCATAGTGTGATTCCAATCTGACGCGCCGGGCCGCACCCGCAAGCGGGACGGTCACCTAACGCTGCTCGATGCTCGCTGCTCATTAAAAGCCGGTCATCTCGAAGGCCCGCCGCCATTCGTCAATGGCTTTCTCCGGCCCCTGCGTCTTAAGAATTTCCACCGCTCATTGCGCCCCTTGACCGCGCCCGCGATGTCCCGAAACATCGCATTCCCCGACCATGTTGATCCTCCGCGGCTCGCCTGCCCTCTCTACGTTTCGCCTGCAAAAACTCCTCGATGGCCTCACCGCCGCCGGCCTCCCGGTCCGCGCCCTCGGCGCCGAGTTTGTCCATGTCGTGGAGACCTCCGCCGACCTCGCGCCGGCCGATCACGCCATCCTCGACCAACTCCTCACTTACGGCCCCCGCCGCGCTCCCGCCGCCGTCACCGGCCTCGTCCAAATCGTCGCCCCCCGCCCCGGCACGATCTCCCCGTGGTCTTCCAAGGCCACCGATATCGCGCACATCTGCGGACTATCCCCCGTCGTCCGCATCGAGCGCGTCATCGCCTACACGATTGACCTCGGCACGGCCGCCCACCCTTCGCCCATCTCGCCCGACGGCGCGCTGCTCCAAACCCTGCGCGCGAAACTCCACGACCGCATGACGGAAACCGTCTTCGGCGACCTCGAAGCCTGCGCCACCCTTTTCCGCCATGAATCGCCGCGCCCGATGGCTAGCATCCCCCTGCTCGCCGCCGGCCGCTCCGCCATTGTGGCCGCCAACAAATACCTCGGCCTCGCCCTCGCCGACGACGAGATCGATTACCTCGTCAACGCCTTCACCACGCTCGGCCGCGACCCCAACGACATCGAGCTGATGATGTTCGCGCAGGCCAACTCCGAGCACTGCCGCCATAAGATTTTCAACGCCACGTGGACCATCGATGACCAGCCGCAGGACCTGTCGCTGTTCCAGATGATCAAGAACACCTACACGCTGCACCCCGAGGGCATCCTCTCCGCCTACAAGGACAACGCCGCCGTCCTCGCCGGCACCCGCGGCGGTCGCTTCTACGTCGACCCGAAGACCAACGCATACGCCGCGCACGACGAAGCCATCCACCTTCTCTGCAAGGTCGAGACACACAACCATCCCACCGCCATCTCCCCGTTTCCCGGCGCTGCCACCGGCTCCGGCGGCGAAATCCGCGACGAGGGCGCCACCGGCCGCGGCGGAAAACCGAAAGCCGGTCTCGTCGGTTTCTCGGTCTCCAACCTCAAACTCCCCGGCGCCGTCCAGCCGTGGGAAAAAGATTTCGGCAAACCCGCCCGCATCGTCTCCGCCCTCGACATCATGCTTGAAGGCCCGCTCGGCGCCGCCGCCTTCAACAACGAATTCGGCCGCCCCGCCATCAACGGCTACTTCCGCACCTTCGAACAGGAAGTCCCCAACGGCCGTGGCACCGAGCTCCGCGGCTACCATAAGCCCATCATGCTCGCCGGCGGCTACGGCAACATTAAGGCCGAGCACATTCAAAAAGCCGCCATCAACCCCGGCGACCAGCTCGTCGTTCTCGGCGGACCCGCCATGCTCATCGGCCTCGGCGGTGGCGCCGCCAGCTCCATGGCCAGCGGCTCCGGCAACGAGGATCTCGATTTCGCCAGCGTCCAGCGCGACAACGCCGAGATGGAGCGCCGCTGCCAGGAGGTCATCGACCGTTGCTGGGCCCTCGGTGACGAAAATCCGATTTCCTTCATCCACGACGTCGGCGCCGGCGGCATCTCCAACGCCCTCCCCGCACTCGTCAACGACGCCGGCCGCGGCGGTCGCTTCAACCTTCGCGCCGTCCCCAACGCCGAGCCCGGCCTGTCCCCGCTCGAGATCTGGTGCAACGAATCGCAGGAGCGCTACGTGATGGCCGTCCCCGCCGCGCGCCTCGAAACTTTCCGCGCGCTCTGCGCCCGCGAGCGCTGCCCCTTCGCCGTCGTCGGCGAAGCCACCGAGGAGAAAAAACTCGTCCTCGAAGATGGGCATTTCAACAACACGCCGATCGATCTCCCCCTCGACGTGCTCCTCGGCAAACCACCGCGCATGGCGCGCACCGATGTCACCCTCACGCGTCCGCGTCGGCCGCTCGATCTCGGCGAACTCACGCTCCTCGAAGTCGTCCACCGCGTGCTCTCGCACCCGACGGTTGCCGACAAAACTTTCCTCATTTCCATCGGCGACCGCACGCTCGGCGGCCTCGTCGCCCGCGACCAAATGGTCGGCCCGTGGCAGGTCCCCGTCGCCGACTGCGCCGTCACGGCGGCGTCCTTCGACGTCTACACCGGCGAAGCCATGGCGATGGGCGAACGCACGCCCGTCGCCATCAACGACGCCGCCGCGTCCGCCCGCCTCGCCGTCGGCGAAGCCCTCACCAATCTCGCCGCCGCCCAGATCGGCGACCTCGGCAAAGTATACCTATCCGCCAATTGGATGGCCGCGCCCGCCATCCCCGGAGACGGCTCCGATCTCTACGCCGCCGTGTCCGCCGTCGGCCTCGATCTCTGCCCCGCCCTCGGCATCACCATTCCCGTCGGCAAAGACTCGATGAGCATGAGCACGGCGTGGAAGGAACCTGCCATCGGCAACAAAGAGGGTGCCCACAAGCGCGTCACCGCGCCCACCTCGCTCATCATCTCCGCCTTCGCGCCCGTCGCCGACATCCGCCTCACCCTGACGCCACAGCTCCGCTACGACGCTCCGAATTCCGGCTCTCAGCTCTCAACTCTCAGCTCTCAGCCTGCAGAACGTATCGGAGATACCGTTCTGCTTCTGGTGGACCTTGGCCGCGGCAAAAATCGCCTCGGCGGCTCCATCCTCGCGCAAGTCATTTCCCAAATGGGCGAGGCCCCACCGGACGTTGATAGCGCCCACGATCTCAAACAATTCTGGAACGTCATCCAACTCCTCGGCCGCGACGGCAAGCTTCTCGCCTACCACGACCGCTCCGACGGCGGCCTCCTTGCCACCGCCATCGAAATGGCCTTCGCCGGCCACGTCGGCGTGGATCTCGAAATCCTCCACGGCCACAACGTCGATAGCTCCCTCTTCAACGAAGAGCTTGGCGCCGTCCTCCAAGTCCGCACCGCCGATCTCGACAACGTTTCGCTGACGCTCCGCCAGCACGGCTTCAAAGCCTGCACCACGCGCATCGGCCGCCTCAATCAGGACAACCGCTTCCGCGTGAGCCGCGGCGGCAAGGTGCTCTTTGACGAGGATCTCTTCGCCCTGCGCGCGATTTGGTCCGATGTCACCCGCCGCATCGCCGCCATCCGCGACAATCCCGCCTGCGCCGAATCCGAGCACCAGCTCCGCACCGACCGCACCGATCCCGGCATCACGCCGCTGGTAACGTTCGAGGTGGAGCGCGTTGTCCCTAACGCGCTTTCGGATTCTTCCGTGTCTTCCGTGTTTTCCGTGGGCCAATCCCGCCCCTCCGTCGCGATTCTCCGCGAGCAAGGCGTGAACGGCGAAGTCGAGATGGCCGCCGCCTTCACCCGCGCCGGCTTCAAGGCGATCGACGTCCACATGACCGACATCCTCAGCGGTCGCGTTTCCCTCAAAGATTTCCGCGGCCTCGCCGCGTGCGGAGGCTTCAGCTACGGCGACGTGCTCGGCGCCGGCGGAGGCTGGGCCAAGGGCGCCCTCTTCAATCCCCGCGCCCGCGCCGAGTTCGCCGCCTTCTTCGCCCGCGAGGACGCCTTCGCCCTCGGCGTGTGCAATGGCTGCCAGATGATGAGCAACCTCCACAGCATCATCCCCGGCTCCGATCACTGGCCGCGCTTCGTGCAGAACCTGAGCGAGCGCTACGAAGGCCGCTACGTTTCCGTGAAGATCGAAAAAAGCCCGAGCATCCTCTTCGCCGGCATGGCAGGCTCCGTCCTCCCCATCGCCGTCGCCCACGGCGAAGGTTTCACCGAGTTCAAAGACGTCGCCGCGCTTCAGCGCTGCACCACCTCCGGCCTCGTCGCCGCGCGCTTCGTGGACAACCACCACCAGCCCACCGAACGCTATCCCCTCAACCCGAACGGCTCTCCGCTGGGCCTTACCGCCCTCACGACGACCACCGGCCGCGTGACGATCATGATGCCCCACCCTGAGCGCGTCCACCGCAGCGCCTGCATGAGCTGGACCCCAAAAACCTGGGGCGAAGATTCCCCGTGGATGAAGCTGTTCTATAACGCGCGGGCTTGGGTGGGTTAGAAAAAATTGATCAATCGCCCCCTATCCTATAATGATTACATCAACTCGCTGGCTCGTATTCCTATTCGCAACCGGACTTGCCCTCCATCAGTCGGTCGCAGCCGACGGTCGCGCCGTCTTTCAGACAACGTCGCCGTCAGTTGTTCTCGTAAAGACCTACGCCGCCGGACACGTCCCACTCAAAATCGGCAGCGGATTTTTCATTGAACCGGGCGACGCACTGGTCACCAACGCCCATGTAATCGCTGGCGCCTCTGAGGTGGAGATCGTGAAGCTGGGCGGAGAGACGGTAGCTATTAAGTCCGTTCTCGCTATCGCTCCTGACCAAGACTTGGTCATTCTTGCAGCCAACGGCCCAGGGCTGAAGTTGTCCTCGCGAGCAGCAGATGTCGGCGAACCAGTCTTCGCCATGGGCAACCCCAAAGGACTTACCGCCACATTCTCGAATGGCATGGTGAGCGCCCTTCGCAACCTTGGCGGCATCTCGGTTATTCAAATCACTGCGCCAATCTCACCCGGAAGTAGCGGCGGACCAGTGCTTGACGAAAAAGGCTTTGTGCTTGGCGTGGCTTCGTTTGGTTATCGCGAAGGGCAAAATCTAAATTTCGCGATCAGCGCTGAGAATATTTCCGCACTCTTGGCTCAGAGGAAAGCCCTGCCGCTAGGGCTAGCGACAAAGAAAGCCGAAGAATCGACCAAGGACGGTGCCTTGGCCCACGGGAGGGATCGATTGTCGGTAGCAAAATTTGAAAACTCCCATACACGGCTCAATCTCGCGCTACGAAACAGTGAAGCTCACGGCGTTTATGGGATTCAGCTGCGCGTGTTGTTTTACGAAGACAAACGGGGTCCAAAGATCGAGGCACTAAAAATAAAAATACGAGAGACCGGCGCAGAAATTGAGAAAAACACCGGAACCTACGGATTGATCGCGCTGCTCAAAGCGAAGGAGATTCTTGATCGCCACCCAACCACATGGTCGCATGAAGACGCTGTTACCGTGAATGTGGTGCATACGAGTCTACAGGCTGGCGCGAACTACTATCTCCAAAGCAAGAACGGCGCCTACCAGGACTTTGCTTTAGGTAAGCTCCTTTCGACGATTGCTGAGGCCAAGAGCTATATGGCCAAACGGCTTGGCACCAATATCCCTCAGCTGGCGGTGGTAGAAAAACAAACCACCGAGCTCCAAAACAAACTGGCAGAATTGAAGGAGCAGTTTGAAAAACTGAACCAAGATCCAACCTCAGACGACATGCTTCTTGTCGACTACAGGGACCACAATCTCTCCGGCGGCATCGCCTCGGGCTTAACAAAAACTTTTTCAGTGGAGGGTGGTGGCGGCATCGCGAAACCAATCATAGTCGACTACTTAATTGCCGATAAGTGATCGATTCCTACTCTTAGCCTCACCACCAGTCAGACATACCTCAAAACACGAGACGCGAAGTAACCTGAGAATAGTGAGCATTCAAAGGATACCTTTGCTGCCTATGTCGCTTTCGAATGCCTAACCCAATTCACACCCTTTTGCCTGACGGAACACAGGATATTCAAAGGCTCCTCGCGATCGAAAATAATACCGAACTGCTCTACAAGTTTCGCTCGTGTCAGAATCCTCTCCACCAGAAAAGCCTAGCGGACGGGAAAATTTGGATCGGTGAGGCGACCGCACTGAACGATCCCTTCGATTCGAAGCCCAAGGAATTCCTATCACGCTCGACTGCCGAAGAGGCCAACTCCTACCGCGACGCGGTGAGGAGCCTCCGCGTGCTGTGCTTTTGCGGACCGCTAAAGGGTGATGGTGATGACATTCTCAGGTGGTCCCACTACGGGGACGGTCACCAAGGTTACTGTCTCATGATCAATGATGCAAACCTCGTGGCGAAAACCCGGTCGGTGAGCTACGAGCCTCACTATCCCAATCTTGCGGAACTCACGCCGACGAGCCCAAACTTCTGGGACAAAGTTGGCTTTTTCAAAGCTCCGGCCTGGCGTTACGAAGATGAACGTCGTGCTCTATTTCCGAATAGCACGGCCACCGAATATACGATTCCCCCGGGTGCGATCTGGGGTGTGGCGTTCGGCTGCTGGTCACTCCACGTAAATAGGATTGAAGTCGCCCGTCACGCGCACGCCAACAATCCGAAGTGCTATTATTTCGACGCTGAAATCGTGACGGCATCATATTCCCTCAACTATCGGAACGCGACGGTAGTCTACCGCCAGCTCATGCAGTAGGAGCAACCTGACAGTGCTTATCCGGCGCAGTTTTCCAGCAAAAAGTGGTCGCCAAGATACAGAAGCGTTTCCCTAGCCCAATATGGAGTTACTACGCAGATAACCACAGAGGAGTTTGCATTGAATTCCCTTTCGAAAAAAGAAAGCCAGCAAATCCATTCCAATAGAAAAAGTCCGCTACTCAAATACCCGCGGGAGCAACGCGCTCTTGCTCGACCAAATCCCGCAGCTACCTTCGCCGCCATGCCCGCCCCCGCCGAACCCGACCACGAGCAACTCGCTCACGAGCGGCAGGTCACCATCTATCGCGCGATGGCTCCGCACGAGCGCTTCCTCCAAGCTCTACGAATGAACCGTTCCACGCGTGAACTGCTCGCCGCCGGGTTCAAGTCCCGCCGTCCGGAGTGGACCGATCTCGAGGTGAGCCGTGCCGTCGCTGATCGCATTCTACATGCTCGCACTGGATAAACCCCAACCGCCCGCACCTACCATATCCCGATGCAAACCACCATCAGCAGCAAATACCAGATCACCATCCCGGCCAAGTTACGGAAAAAATTCCACCTCAAGCCGGGCATGAAGCTGGTCTTCGACGAGCAGGCGTCCGATCTGCGGGCGAAGCCCAAGCATGATTTCGATGTCGAGGCCATGCGCGACGCCCTCGGCGCCGCCAAGAATTTCGAGCCAGGCAAGACCTCGACCCAGATCCTTCGCGAGCTACGCGGCTACGATCGTAGCGCCTTGTGACGACCGCGGTGGACAGTTCGGTCCTTTGGGCCATCGCCAAGGGCGAGGAAGAGGGTGCAGCGTGGCTCGATCAATTGATGAGATGCCGAGCCGAAGGCCGCTTGATCGCCTGCGAAATCGTCTGGGCTGAAACCCGGTCTGCTTTCCCGACCGCCGCAGCCCATGCCAGCTTCCTCGACCAACTTGGGGTGCACTTTGATTCCTCCGACGCCGCCGTCGCCAACTTGGCCGGCGAAATCCAGGACCGCTACCGCAAAGCCGGTGGCAAACGCCTGCGCCTCATCGCCGACTTCCTCATCGGCGCCCACGCCGCGGTGAGAGCGAGCCGTCTCGCCACCAAAGATGACGGTTTCTTTCGCGAGCAGTTTCGGAAATTAACGGTAATCCGCCCCGACTAAATCGGTCGCTCGTCCGGGCGTTTGAGTGGACCTCCCAACGTCACTCCACCCGCGCAAACGTCACAACCTGATCTACCTCGCGGTGATTGGTCCAAAAATTCGCGCCATCAAACGCCAGCCCACGCGCTGAAAACCCCAGCCGGGCCAGCATCTCACACTTACCCGTCGCGGGATCGAGGCGCTCGATGAAGTAGTCGTTCGACCCTTCGTCGGTCGTCGTCGCGAGGTAAAATGCGCCCTGCGCGAAGCAGTGACCCACGACTTGATGCGGCGCGGTGAACACGCGACCGGGCTTACCATCGGCGCCGATTGAAATGAGCTTCCGCGGATACCACTGGCTCAGCACGAGCGACGTGCCGTCGTGCGAAAGGTGCGAGCCCATCCCGTCCGGGCAAGGCACGCTAAATGCCGGATCAAACCCCACGCTGGGCCGCACGCGGCGGATGCGACGCGCATCGACGTCCGCAGCATCCGCCCCGCAGACTACATAGACATCGTCGCCCACCTTCGTCGCACCCCACACCGTGTCGTTATCCGGCACCGCGCACTCCCAAGTAACCGCGAGCGTTGCGCGGTCGAGGTTGTAAAGCCGCTTGGTTTTCCTAGAACTCAGCCAGAGAGCACCGCCATCGACCGTGATCGCTTGCGGCTTGGGAAAAGGCGCCATCCGGCGCGATAGTTCGGTGATAGCTTTCATCCCACTATACTTGGACGCGCGCATCGCCTGAGAAAAGGCCCAATCCCTCATCTGCGTCGCGCCCACGTTGCGCTCGGGTTGACTGTGAGCGGTAATCATCACCTGGGCAGCGGTTGGCAACCTCTGCACGTGACCGGCCCGGCCCTAGCCACCGGCGGGAACATCGGTTTCGAGGGCAGCCTGATCGTCACGCTCCGCACCGCCCTCCTCGCGGACCTCTTCATAGCGCTCGTCCGCCGTTCAGCCCGCACGTGCTCCAAAAATAGTCGGTGACCTTGGACGGCGCGCGCTGTCCGTCGCGTTCAACTATGAACGACCCCCAATTTCAGCAGCACGGCGGACCGCACGCCGCCGAAAACGCCGCGCACCGCCCCCGTGGCCGGCGCATTCACCACAGCCCATTTTTCTGGGTCGCCGCGGTTTTCATTCTTCTGGCTATGGGCATCTACGTCGCGACAAACGATCTGGCCTTCTGGCCCGGCAAGAAAGCGCAGGCACCGGTCCCCGCGCTCGCACCCTGATCGCGGCAGCCGCGGGCGCGGCTGAAAGTTTGCGGAATCGCGCCTCATACGAACGAACAGACGAAGCCGCGAAACCGGTTTATGGCCCCCCAGACGGCCTCTGAGGTCTTCGCGCGCTTCTCACTTAGACCGCGACGATTCACGCAACCTTCTGCGTGAAATAAATTTTCCGTTGGCCACCACTGCGGCGTCAACCGGCGGTTGCCACTCGAATCCGTGCACCCAGTCTCAACCGAACACGTTTTCGCTTCTGGTTTATCTCCGCATCACTTAGCCCTTCATGGTCGCCGTTCCCGAAACCCTGCACCGCTTTTTGGCTCCTCAAATCCGCGACTTCGGCGCGCAGGTCGAGATCGATGCAGGCCTCTGGGCAGTGTTCGTCGTCGCCAGTGCGGACGCCGCCCCCAACACGCTTGCTCACTCGCTCATCGACAGCGCGCCCTTCCCTTACAAGAGCGGCCCGTCGTCCGACGATCAATGGACGCTCTATTACGTCACGACCGAACACCGCCTGGCTGCGGTGCATTGGCTGGATGATCTGGTCGCACTCTGCGCCGGCGCGATTCGCCCGGCCGCGCCCGAGCATCTCGCCCTCATCGCAGAACTGCTCGAATCGACCACCCCGCATCGTCCGGCCCGCCAACTCGGCGATCTCCACGATTGCGGCGCCGTCACCGCCGGCATCGCGCGCACTCCCCTACGCGTGCGTGCCCTCCTCGACCGACTCCACGCGCGCGAGCCCCTCTACTTCGCCGCGTTCGAGACTCTTCTCACGCACCATCTCATCGACTTGGCCGTGCTGCACCGCCAGCTCATCCCCGAGGATGTCGCCCTGAAAAACGAGATCGTCCGCGCCGGTCTCTCCCGCGACCCGTTCCTCCAAAGTCGCCAGGACGCCACGACTCGCATTCGCGACCTCCTCCTGCGCTTCGGGGTGCTCAACGCCACCACTCACCAGAAGAACACCGCCATCACCAACCCCTACGCGGCCTTTCTCGATGTAGCGCGCGCCGACGACCACATTCCCGCCACGATCAACGGCGAGCTCTCCCCTATTCCCGTAAGCCAGTTCATCGCCGCCATCCGCTCCATCCGGCTCGCGATCTACCAGGGCGAGACGTTTACCAGTGGCACCTCCGCCGCGCCCTGGATACATCAAGAAATCGCCGCCCCCTGCCGGTTCATCCGCCAGCGTCTCGCCGGAAACCCCGCTCTTTCGACGCTCGACGCGCTCTACATGCTCGAGCGCAGCGTCGAAATCTAGGCCTGTAATTACTTCGCCAGCGTCGCGCCCGTCAGGCGCGCGACCGCGCCGAGCGTCGTCTGCGCCGCGTTCAGCCCGAGCCGGAAATCCGCGTCGCTAAACGTCGCAAACACATCCGTGGGCTGGTGCCAGTGCGGGTCCCAACCGGCACCGATCTCGCGCCCGCGCTCGTTCTCGCGCAGGCTGATCGCCGGCACGATGTCCATGAACGGCGTGCTGTCCGTGTTCGTCATGTGTGGGCCAACCGCTGCCGGATAATCCGTCGCGTAGGCCTCGTTGGCCGCATGGAAATGCCAGGCGAGCTTCTGTGCTCCCTCGGAAAATTTCGCCGTCGATTGAAACTCGATGTTCACATCCGCCTCGGGGCGCTGCTCCTTCGCCACCGTGCCATCGGCCTTCGGCGCACCGTGGTCGAAAAGCATCATGTCATGCTGGATCATGCCGAGCCACTTCGGCTCGAAATAAAGTCCAGAGCCGACCGGGTCTTCCTTGCCCTGCAACGCCTGCCGCTGCGCCACGTAGGCGCGCGCGCCGTTGAGACCGGTCTCCTCGTTGTTCCAAAGCACGAAGCGGATCGAGCGCTCCGTGGTCACCCCGGGTGACATGAAAATCCGCGCCAGTTCCATCACGATCGCCGTGCCCGAGCCATCGTCATTGGCCGCCTCGCCAAAACCATGGCCGTCAAAATGCGCACCGATGATATACATCTCTCCGGGAAACTTCGTGCCGATCTTCGTGCAGTAAACCTGCTCGCGCGGTCCGCCCACATCACCGGGCTGCGAATTGAGCGCGCGCAATTTCTCATCGGGCTGCAACTCCGCCTTCAGGTTCACGCCGGTCTTGTTGCGAAGTCCCCGGTAGCGCCCGCCGCCCTGCGCCGCATCGGGTGAGTTGGCGATGGCCGGACCGCTCGGCCGACGCGGATCGGTGGGCATGAAATCATAGGTCATGCGCGTCGTGTTGGTGTAGCCGTAGCTCTTGAGCTGCGCCTCGATCCAGTCGAGCGCCGCGCGGTTGCGCGCCGTGCCCTGCTTGCGATCCCCAAATTGCGTGAGGCTCTTGATCGTCGCCTTGTAGCGCTCGAGTTCCAGCTGCCCGACCATCGACTTGATCGGATCAACCGCCGGCACCACCGCCACCGCGACCGGTTGTTCGGCAGCTCTCAGTCCCGTCGGGACCACGGCTGGAAAACTCAGGGCAACGGCAACGGCGAAAGGCAGGGCTCGGCGTGGGGTTTTCATAAAAAGATGCAGCGTGGTCTGCAGGACCCGTGCCTGACAACGCGAGACTCACCCACCGCCCCATCCCGCCTCACGGCACCTCGTAAACCTCCACCAACGCCTCGCCCACGCCGCCACCCGCGCCCGACACTTGCACCGTGTAGCTCCGCCCGGCCGACAGCGTCAGCACCACCGCCGAATCCTTGCTCCCCGCCGTGAGCGGAAACGCCCCAACCTGACCAAAGACTCCCGCGAGCGAGCTGTCCCAGTTGTCGTTCTCGGCGATCCGCACCGCCCCGTCGTTCACCTCGAGCTTTGGGTCCGCCAACGCGCCCGACACGCCAAACGCCGTCAACGCCGGCCCCGTCGCGCGGATCAACACCCGCCGCGTCCCGGTGCCAGTGATATAAAAACCCGCGATCAAAATATCCGCGCCCGTCCCCACGCGGTTGCGCGCCGAGAGATTCACGAGCCGCTTCCCGCTGCCACTTCCGGCATCGTAGCCCTCGATCAAAACGACACCCCCCGCCGTGCCCGTCGCCTGCACACTGTGCGATCCACTCAGGTTCTGCAGCAACGCCGCGTCGCGACTCGCCGCCGGCAGCGGAAACGCTCCGAGGCTCGCGAACGTAGATGCCAGCGCCGTCGGCCAGTCGTTGTTCTCTGCGACCTTCGTGGTGCCACGATAAAGTTCCAGCCGCGGATCGGCCATCGCCGTGGGCAAACCAAACGCCACCAGCGCCGGCCCGACCGCACGCACCAACAGATCCTTCGCACCGCCGTTGACGACAAAACCCACGATCACCGTCTGCCCGGCCGCGAGGGTCGTGCGCAGCGACATGTTGGACAACCACGCCGAAGGATCGACCGTGAGCGCCGCCGCCAAACTCGTCGCCGCACCGAGACTGTTCGTGACCACCACGCTGTAGTCGCCCACGTCACCCACGCTCGTCGCGGTCAACCCGAGCGTCGCACTCGTCGCCCCCGCAAGCGCCACCCCGTTGCGCCGCCATTGGTAAGCCAGCGGTCCGGCCCCGGTCGCCGTCGCCGCGA
>JACMRG010000393.1 GCA_014376585.1 Opitutaceae bacterium
CCAGGTAAAACGCGCCGTCGCCAAAGGCGCGACCGTCGCGCTCGGCGGCAAGCGCATCGCCCGCCCCGGTTCGTATATGCAGCCGACCATCCTCACCGATATCTCCCCGAAAAACCCCGCCTACCGCGAAGAGTTCTTCGGCCCCGTCGCGCTGCTCTTCCGCGTCAAAAACGAGACCGAAGCCCTCGCGCTCGCCAACGACTCCGACTTCGGCCTCGGCGGCTCCATCTTCACCCGCGACGTCGCCCGCGGCCAACGTCCCGCCCGCCGCCTCGACACCGGCATGGTGTCCATCAACCACCCGCCGTGGCCCGCCGCCGATCTCCCCTTCGGCGGCATCAAGCACTCCGGCTACGGCCGCGAACTCTCCAGCCTAGGCATCCACGAGGTCGTAAACAAAAAACTGATCCGCACCGCCTCCATAAATCCGGCCCCGTAGCCACGCCCCCGCGATTTAGCTCAAGAAAAAATTGACCCGAAAGATCCCTCTATGAAAACCACCGTTAAGAAAGAAAAGCCGATGAAATCCACCGCGAAACCAAACAAACCGGCGGCCGACAAAAAACCAGTCTGGTTCATCACCGGCTGCTCGACCGGCTTCGGGCGAGAACTCGCCAAGCAGCTGCTCGAACTCGGCTACCGCGTCGTCGTAACCGCCCGTCGCCCCGCCGAAGTCAAAGATTTGGCCGCGCTGGGAGAAGCGCTCGTGCTCAAGCTCGACGTAACGAAGCGGGGACAAATCGACGCGGGGATCACGGCGGCCAAAAAAGAATTTGGCCACATTGATGTCCTCGTGAACAACGCCGGTATCGGCTACTTCGCGGCCGTCGAAGAAGGGGAAGAAAAAGAGGTGCGCCGCATTTTCGAGATCAACGTGCTTGGCTTGGGCTGGATGATCCAGGCGGCGCTGCCGGGCATGCGGCGACGGGGCAAGGGATTCATCGTTAACTTTTCCTCCATTGCCGGACTGCGTTCGTTTCCGGCAGCCGGATATTACAACGCGACCAAGTTTGCGGTGGAAGGATTGTCCGAAGCCCTTTGGCAGGAGGTCGAGCCGCTGGGAATAAAGGTGGTGCTCGTCGAGCCGCGCGGTTTTCGCACCGATTGGGCCGGACGGTCTGCGAATGAGAGCAAGCGGCAGATCGCCGACTATGCCGCGACGGCCGGTCTATGGCGCAAGCAAGTCCGCGCCGATTCCGGTCAACAACCGGGCGATCCGGTGCGCGCGGCGCAGGCGATCATTGCAGCGGTCGAGGGTCCCAAACCACCCCACCGTTTGTTGCTCGGCAACGACGCATACGAGGGCGCCACCGCTAAACTCAAGGAACTGAGCAAGGAGTTCGCGGCGTGGGAGTCCGTGGCGCGCGGAGCTGATTTCCCGAAGACGAAGCGATGAGCGCCGGCGGTGGTGGTTGAGCCTTCATCGTGCTCGCCGCGGCGACATCGATGAGAAGGTCGAGCGAGCCGTCTGGGCGAACGAAGCCCTCACCCTGAAAAGACGACCCAATGAAAACGATGCTGTTCATCGTGGCATCGGGAGTTTTCGCGCGCCAGCCACTGCGTTTGATTTGCCCGCGCATGGACCAGCAATCCCGCGCCGCTGAGGTATCCGCTTCGCTTCTGTAGATACGAGATAGGGTTCATTCGGCAGCAAAAAGGAAACACGAAGGAGCGGCGGGCTCGGTTGGCGGCTCTGGCAGCGGGCCTCTTCGAAGAGCCAGCAGTTGTAGAAGAGGAAAGGCGCGGCGACGCCCGCAGAACGCGAAGGCCCGGCTCACGGCTCATGGTTGCGCGTTATGACTCCTCAACATTCGCGCGGGTAACACCCCATAGGAGAGGATCGACTATCCCGGTATAACGGCGGCGCAGTCATTTTAGTAACACCGAAAGCCGGAAATGATTTAACCAAAAAAAGATCAGATAACGTCCATGAATACAAACGACACATCCAAAGTCGGCGACATCGTCGCCGTCGCCACCAGCGCGGGTAATTTCAGCACTCTCTGTGCAGCCATAGGAGCCGCTGGCTTGGCGAAGACCCTGCAAGGCGCGGGGCCGTTCACGGTCTTTGCGCCGACGGACGAAGCGTTCGCCAAGCTGCCCAAAGGCACACTCGAAGGCCTGCTCAAGCCCGAGAACAAAACGAAGCTCGCGGGCATCCTCACCTATCACGTTCTGCCCGGCAAAGTCATGGCGGCCGACGTCAAGACCATGAAAGCCAAGACAGTCAACGGCCAAGAGCTAGCGATAAAGGTTTCTGGCGGCACCGTGACCGTGGACCAAGCCAAGGTGATCAAGACTGACGTGGCGGCCAGCAATGGCGTCATCCACGCCATCGATGCTGTGATCATGCCGAAGTAACGACACTGGCGGGCGGGAGGGCGCTTCGCTCTCCCGCCCGCCCAACCCCTCACGCAAGATAAGGACTATGTTCGCTGGGCGGACGGCGCCAACCGCCAAGACCAGCCCCGGCGACTAAAACCCTCGATGAAAATATCATGAACGAAAACCAAATCGAAAAACTCCACGGACTGTTGAAGGACTTCAGCACCGTGATGCTCGTCACAATGGACGACGGTGAATCTCACGCCCGACCGATGGCGGTGGCGCACGTGGATGAAAACACCGACCTCTGGCTTTTTACGTCGCGGGACTCGGCCAAGGTTCGCGAGATCAAGGCCGATACGCGCGTGCAAGTCCTCGGCCAAGAGGGCTGGGCGAACTGCGTCGTCTTGGCGGGCCACGCCCAAGTGGTAGATGATCGCGCCAAGATTCGCGAGTTGTGGAAGCCCGCGTTGAAAGCGTGGTTTCCCGACGGCGCGGAGGATCAGAACATCATGTTGCTCTACATCAAAGGCGAGCGCGCCGAGTATTGGGACAGCACCGGCATGAATCGATTCAGCTACCTCTATCAAACGATCAAAGCCGTGGCGACGGGAACGACGCCGAAAATCCGAGAAGGAGACCAGCACGGCACCGTGACGTTGGCGCAGCCTGTCCGCGCGGCGGTAGACCCGTCCATTTGAATTTTTGCGCGCATACGACAGAAACCGAACGCTGTGAATTGTCGGAAATGAAATCACCGCTCTCAAGCCGGGATCATCGGTCAGCCAAGATGGGTCAATGGTCAGGAATCGGACGTGCAGGTCAGCGAAGGCAATTTGCCCGTGAACAGGCCCAAGGTGACCAAGACGGAAATCGCGGCCAGCAACGGCGTCACTCCCCTCATCGATACCGCCGTCATGCCGGAATAACCGACTCTGCCGGAGGGACGGGGCCGCCACCTCTCTCCGGCTGATTTTTCCCCCCTAAGAAACGAACCACGGGAGCATCCGCTCCGCCCAAAAACACATAGCGCAACCAACAATTATGAAAACTATCGAAGACTCTATCACCGTCGACGTGCCCGTGAGCCGGGCCTACAACCAATGGACGCAGTTCGAGGAATTCCACCTCTTCATGGAAGGCGTCAAGGAAGTGAAGCAACTCGACGACAAACGGCTGCACTGGAAGGCGGAGATCGCCGGTAAGGTGAAGGAGTGGGACGCGGAAATCTTCGAACAAATTCCCGACCAGCGCATGGCCTGGCGCAGCACGGGCGGAGCGAAGAACTCCGGCATGATCAACTTCAAGGCCCTTGGGGCGGACCAGACGGAGGTGAATTTGCATTTGGCCTATGACCCGGAGGGCGTCACGGAAAATATCGGCGACGCCCTCGGCGTGGTTTCCTCGCGGGTCGCGGGGGACTTGAAGCGATTCAAGGAGTTCATCGAAAAGCGTCATGCAACCGGCGGATGGCGCGGCGAAATTCACGGCCGGGAGGTCCGGCCCCCCGAGAATGCGGGCTAGAAACGGGCCGCGCAGACCGCAGCGCACTGCTGCAAACCGCGCAACGGTCGGCCGGTGCCGGCGCGTCAATCGCGCGACCGGATTCTTGCCGCTGCCGCATCTGGCGCGGGTGCAATTCGCCATCGCGCTGAACTTTACCACTTGGGGGCTGAAGTTTGGCGCCTGACGCACTGCCGCCAACAATTTCATGCAAACACTATTCGCCGCATTCTCCGAGGGCGCATTTCCGCTTCCTGCAATCCACGACTGGAACGCGCACCTACGGAGCAAGAAAGTCAGACGCCCCGTTCACCGAGCGCGGACAGATCGACACGGTGATGTTTGTCGGAAAAATAACATGGGCACTACCCTTGCCTGCCGTTTCAGCTTCGGCTGCAGCGGTTTCGGCCTAAAAAAGGTAAACGCATGATATCGGACTCGCGCCAGTCCACGGAGCCGATTTCAGAGCGATTCCCCGCGTTGGAGGAACAGGAAATCGTGCTCACATTCTACGCGCCCGAGGCCCGCACGGTCGGGGTGGCTGGCTCTTTCAATCGCTGGGATCTGCAGGCCAACATGCTGACCCACACGGCGGCCGACGAATGGTCGATTCGGCTGATGCTCAAGTCGGGCCAGTATGAGTATCGGTTCGTCGTGGACGGCGTGTGGGCCGACGACCCGCAGGCCGCCCAGCGCGTGCCAAATCCCTACGGCGGGCTCAATTCAGTCCTGAACGTGAGACTGGACGACACGACGGATCTCCTCTGAGCCGGTCCGTCCGACAGCGCGTGCGGACACGTCGGCAACACCCCCGGCCAAAAAACAATTTATCATGATCACCCAATCCCCCAAGGTTCGCACCGGTCAGGGTTCGACCAAATTATCCCGCGCCGAGTTCGCGCGCCGCTACCGGGCACAGTTTGTGGGGCCTGCATTCGAGACGGCGAAGCCAGAGATCGCGCGACTGACCGCCCTCGCGTGGGCGGCTTACGACGATGACCTGCAAAGCGCGGACACCCGGAAGGCCGGCCGAGGGTTTGCCGATCCCGCGCACGAACTTTCGGTCGAATGGCTGGAGACGCGCGCGGCCATTCGGGATGCTCAACGGCGCTTCGAGAAGTCCGGCGGCAAGTCACGCATCCTGTTAATTTCCGCCTCACCCCGCACGGATGAAACGTGCCCCGGCGAGATGGCGAAAACTTTCCGCGTCACGACCGCCGCGCGCACGTGCCTCGAAAAACATGGCGGCTTCGACGTGGATTTCCTGGATTTGAGCCAGATCAATGCTGAATACGGTCGCCACATTCACCCCTGCAAGGCGTGCGTCTCCACCGCCATGCCGCTCTGCCACTGGCCGTGCACGTGTTACCCGAATCACAACCTGGGCCAGATCCACGACTGGATGAACGAGCTATATCCGCGCTGGGTCGCGGCGCATGGCGTGATGATAGTGACGCCGGTTCATTGGTATCAGGCACCGAGTGTGTTGAAACTCATGATGGATCGGTTGGTCTGCGCGGATGGCGGCAATCCCGACCCGACGAGCACGCATGGCAAGGAAGGGGCGGAGGCCAAGGCGATCGAGCTGAAGGGTTGGGATTTCCCCAAGCATCTCGCCGGACGAATTTTTTCGGTGATCGTCCACGGCGATTGCGCGGGAGTCGAAGGGCTGCGGCGCACTCTCCACGATTGGCTGACCGACATGAAACTCGTCTCGGCCGGACCGGCGGCGGTCTTTGATCGCTACGTCGGTTACTACGAGCCTTATGCCACGAGCCACGAAGCGCTGGATCGCGACCAGGCCTTCATGGGCGAAGCGAAGAACGCCGCGTTGATGTTGATGGCCGCCGTGAAGGAAATGCGCCAGGGCCGCCAGCCGCCGGGCGACGATCTCGAGTCACCGCGATCCAA
Source organism: Opitutaceae bacterium (assembly GCA_014376585.1). GTDB lineage: Bacteria > Verrucomicrobiota > Verrucomicrobiia > Opitutales > Opitutaceae > Tous-C4FEB. Next base: position 5,740 of record JACMRG010000393.1, read on the forward strand.
GTAACCTGCGCCATCGTCCCATGATCAGACATATAGCACCGCTCCCGCTCGCCGAAAATCTCTGGCTGCTCGCTTATCCCCTAAAAATGTTGGGGGCCGATTTGCGCCGCAACGTGACGCTGATCCGGCTCCGCTCGGGGAAAATGGTGATTCACTCCTCGGCTCCTTTTTCCCCGGAAGATGTGGCGATGATCCGCGCGCTCGGCGAACCCGGCTGGCTCCTGGACGGTATTTTACGGCATGACACTTTTGCCCAGGAAGGGCGCGCGGCGTTTCCGGACATTCCGTATCTTGCGCCCGAGGGATTCTCGGAGGTGGCCGGGGTTGCGACCAAGCCCATCATTCCCGCGCCGTCCGAGTGGGCCGGCGAGCTGCTGGCGTTGGAAATTCAAGGTGCGCCGGAAGCCCGCGACACGGCCTTGCTCCACGTGCCATCACGCACGCTGATCCTGACCGAGTTGGTCTTCAACTTTGGCGACGATGAACCGCTCTGGACGGAATTGCTCCTGCGCGTCGCCGTCGGCGGCAAGCATCATCCGGGAATGTCGCGGCCAATGAAGGCCGGGGTGAAGGATGAGGCTGCCTTCAAGACTTCGCTGGCGACGATCCTCGGATGGGATTTCGACCGCGTGATCGTCGGGCACGGCGACGTGATTGAATCCGACGGCAAAGCAAAGCTGCGGGCGGCGCTTGATGCGGCGGAGTTTTCAATAGCATGACTTGTCGTCGCGGTGGGGTTTCGCCCCATAGCGGTTACGCCGCGCTTTCCCGTATCATCGCAGCCGTATGAAAACACTCTTCACCTCAGAATCGATTTCCCAAGGAGCACGGTCAGGAACCGTGCGATCACCCGACGGGCTACTTAATGTCACGTTGGGAAATCCAATGGAGAAAGGTATCGAGACGCGCGGCCCGAATCCCGAACTGTTGTTTGCCGGTGCCTACTCCGCTTGCTACCACGGTGCCCTTGTCAAGGCGGCCAAGAAGCTCGGAACTCCGGTCCAAAACTCCATCGTGCGTGCGTTGGTGAGTCTGGTCGAGGATGACAAGGGCGGTTCCGGCCTCGCCGTCGAGCTTCATGCCCAACTCCCGGACATCGCTCCCGATCAAGCCCAACGCATCATGGAGGAAGCTCACCAGACCTGTCCTTACTCCAAGGCGTTGCGTGGCCAGGCTTCGGTCGCGCTCATGGTCGATTGAGGTGCCTGCCATCCCCTTTGCAAGTCTCAGCCATGAAATCAGCCCTGCTACCAACCTCGGAAAAGCAACTTGGTCGGGCTCTAAAGCTGTTCAAGAAGCAGCCCGCCAAGACTCAAGAGTTGAGTGCGCTCATGGATGAATCGGAGAAGACGATTGGAAAAGAGCGAGTCGCAGTCACGAAGCGCATTCGGGAGACTTTAAGGTAGGGAGTTCCCACACCAAATAACGGATGATCTCCATGCTGTCATGCCACCGACTCGTGACTCCTTCCGCATCCCCCTCAGCTTCTCGCCAGACCTTCGCCCTAGCTGGCTGGCTCGCGCTGTGTTTCGCGGCCACAGGCACGGCGGCGTTCGTTTCCACGGACGGTTGGTATGCCGGCATCAACAAGCCGACGTGGAATCCGCCGTCATGGGTCTTCGCTCCCGCGTGGACTTTTCTCTACGCGACGATGGCCGTCGCCGCGTGGCTCGTCTGGCGCGAGGGCGGCTGGCGCGCGCAGGGGAGGGCACTGGGAGTGTTCGTGCTGCAATGGGTGCTCAACGCGCTGTGGACGCCGCTGTTTTTCGGCCTGCATCGCCCGGGCCTCGCATTGATCGATATCCTCGCGCTGTGGCTGGTGCTGGGGGCGACGCTGATGGCGTTCTGGCGCGTGCGGCGCGCCGCCGGGGTTTTGCTGCTGCCGTATCTGGCGTGGGTGACCTTCGCGACGGCGTTGAACTTCATGATTTGGCGGCTGAACCCGTGAGACAGGCGCATGACTTCGTAAGTTTTTCAGCGATCAAGTTCGGGCGAGGGTTTGACCCCATAGGGATCTCCCGAGTTTCGGCTACGACATCGAGGCCATCGATGGCACTATCGGCTCCGTGAGCGGCTTCATGGTTGACGACAAGAGCTGGGCCGTCCGCACGCTGGTCGTCGAGGCGGGTCACTGGTAGTCCGGCAAAGAAATCCTGATCGCTCCGGCCAAGGTCGGGCGCATCAGCTACGAATACTCGGAAGTCTTCGTGACTCTGACCAAGGCGGAAATCGAGCGGACCGCGGAGCATCACCTCGCGCGCACCGGCGAGGGGAATGATTCGCGGGCGGACTTCCCCGTCGACTAGCGCCATGAATCCCGAGCTGCCTGGCGACGAGACCCTATTCGCGAGCGATATGAAGACGTTTGAGCAACTTCCGGTCAAGACGAAGGAACTGGTCGTGCTCAAGGATGCGGCCGAGAAAACGACCGGACCGGAGAGCGTCAAACTGCACAAAAAGATTCGGCCTGCGGCCGCCGTAGAGCCCCGCGCGCCGAGGAAAGTGCGACGGTGACGAGTAGGAACGAAATCAGCGCGGACCTTACGCCGCGCCCATGTGACGCGCGATGAACGCGATGAAACATCATGGCGGTAATCAGCCCGGCGCGATGAAAACGTCGGCGCGGGCGGAGTATTTTTGCCCGATGTGTCCCGGTGTGGAGTCCGCCCAGCCGGGCGATTGTCCCAAATGCGGCATGGCTCTGGAGAGAAATCCGGCGTGGGTCGCGCCTGCCACGTCAAAGGCGATCTACACTTGCCCGATGCACCCCGAGGTGCAGCAGGACCATCCGGGGGCTTGTCCGAAGTGCGGCATGACACTCGTGCCGCAAACG
>JACMRG010000394.1 GCA_014376585.1 Opitutaceae bacterium
CGAAAGAGCGGCGCCCTGGACAACCTCCCTAAACAAAAAAACCCCCCCCAGTAGGGTGGTTATCTTTTTTTGTCAGCGGATAAATCCGCTGGGTGATGAACAACGGACGACTACAGCTTTGGAAACTTCACCCACTTCGCCCCGGCCTTGCCGCTTTTCACAGCGGTCTCGATGAAGGCCATGCCCGCGATGCCGTCGGTCACCGTCGGGAAGTCGTAGCCTTCCTTTGGAGCTTTTCGCCCCGCGATGGAGTCGGCGATGGCGACGGCGGCGCTGCGATAGATATTCGCGAAGGCCTCGATGAAGCCCTCGGGGTGGGCGAAGGGCGTGCGCGTGGCGCCCTGCGCGGCGGCGGAGAGGTAGTTGTTGCCGCGACGGTAAACCTGCTGCGGGGCGTCGGCTTTTTTCCAGATGAGCTCGTTGGGGTTTTCCTGGAACCACTGGAGCGAGCCCTTGGTGCCGAAGACGCGGATGTTGAGGTTGTTTTCCTCGCCGCTAGAAATCTGCGAGGCGAAGAGGATGCCTTTCACGCCGCCGCTGAAACGCACGAGGCAGTTGCCGTCATCATCCAGGAGCCGGCCGGGGATGAAGGTGGAGAGCTCGGCGCAGATCGATTCGACTTCGAGACCGGTGATGTAGCGGGCGAGGTTGTGCGCGTGGGTGCCGATGTCGCCCATGCAGTTGGAGACACCGGAGACATTCGGGTCCATGCGCCAGTTGGCGATTTTGCTGACGGTCTTCGCTTCAAGGGCGGTGATGGCGTAGCCTTGCGGATACTCGACGACGACTTTCATGAGCTGGCCGAGCTTGCCGGAGCGGACCCACTCGCGGGCCTCCTTCACCATCGGATAGCCGGTGTAATTGTGGGTGAGGGCGAAGACCTTGCCGGACTTTTTCACAACGTCGCGGAGCTTGCGGCCTTCGGCGAGGGTGAAGCAGAGGGGCTTGTCGCAGACGACGTGGAAGCCGGCTTCGAGGAAGGTCTTGGCGACGGCGGCGTGGGTGTTGTTGCGCGTGACGATCGAGACGAAGTCGATGCGCTGGTCGGCGGGGAGGGCGGCCTCGGCCTTGGCCATTTCCTGATAGGTGCCGTAAACGCGGGCGGGATCGAGGAAGAGATCGGCGCCGGAGGCTTTGGATTTTTCGGGGTCGGAGGAGAAGCAGCCGGCGACGAGATCGATCTCGCCGTCAAGGCGTGCAGCCATGCGGTGGACGGAGCCAATGAAGGCACCACGGCCGCCGCCGATCATGCCCATGCGGAGTTTGCGGGGGAGGTTCATAGAATAGGGGAAACTTGGGTTGAAGAAATGAGGGCTGCGAAAAGTTGCTTTTTGCTAGAGCCACAGAGCCAGAACGACCAATGCAGCGATGAGGACGAGCACACCAAGGAATATTAGCCCGTCGAGCCACACGCTTCCGGTGATGGGAGTGGAGCCATCTTCTAAAATGACTTTCCAGCTTTTGCGTTGGAACTTGCCGATGATGATGCGCCGAAAAACGTAGATCAGGCTGCCAAGCAAAAAAGCAGCGGCAGAAAGATCAGGGCCTACGGTCGAGCCAAACAGTCCTGCGACGAACACATAAATTGAGGCAAAGAGTGTCATCTACTTTGCCTTGTTTTCGAATGCGATGCCGTGGGAAATATCTTACAGCGCGACGGGTTTGCCGGTGGCGGCGGACTTGTAGGCGCCGTCGATGAGTTTCATCAGGGACAGGGCTTGGGAGGGGGTGTTGAGGGGCTTTTCGGTGCCCTCGATGGCGCGGATGAAATTCGTGGCGGAGCGGGTGCGGCCCATCGTCTCGTCGGCTTGCACGATGATGTCGCGGTTTACGTGGCGGCCGTTTTCCAGCGTGTAGAGCTGGCAGGCGTCGATGGCGGTGTTGTCGATGCCATCGACTCCGAAGAGGCGGCGGACGAGGCCGCCGGCCTTAGTGCCTTGGAAAGTCACGGAGACTTCTTCGCGCTGGTTCATCTCGGCCCACGACACGGCGAAGTTCATCGACTGGCCGGTCCTGAAGGTGACGAAGCCGTGCGCGGCGGCCTCGACGTCGTTCGTGCCCTTGGCGACATCAGGAATGCCCCACGGGCCTTTGAAGGCTTTGTCGGTGATGTGGTCGCTATACGTGCGCGCGAGGATGTGCGCGGGCTCGGGGTAGCCCATGAAGTGCATGCCGAGGTCCACCATGTGGAGGAGGTCGATGAGCGGGCCGCCGCCGGAAATGGCCTTGGTGGTGAACCAGCCGCCGAAGCCGGGGATGCCGGCGCGGCGAATCCATTTCGCCTGACAGGAGTTGATGGTGCCGATGGTGCCGTCGGCGATGTAGTCCATCATCGCGTAGCTCTCGGGGCGGGCGCGGTTGTTGAAATTAAACATGAGCGTCTTCTTCGCCTTGGCGGCGGTGGTCTGCATGAGCGCCATCTCCTTCGCGCTGAGCGCGGGCGGCTTTTCGCAGAAGACGTGCTTGCCGGCCTTCAACGCTTGAAGGGCGAGGGGGGTGTGGAATTTGTTGGGGACGATGACGGAGACGGCGTCGAGTTCGGGGAGCTTTTTCAGCATCTCGGCGACGTCGGTGAAGACGCCGGGGATGTTGTGCTTGGTGGCGGCGCGGTGGGCGGCGGCTTGGTTGACGTCGCAGAGGGCGATGATCTCGGCGCCGGCTTGGCGGAAACCGGTGGCGTGATAAGCGGCCATGCCGCCCGCGCCGATGATGGCGATTTTGGTGCTCATGAAAAAATAGGAAGGGAGAGGTTAACCACGAAATACACGAACCACACGAAAACCGGAAAGACCCAGGTTGGGCGCTTTCGTGTATTTGGTGTGTTTCGTGGTTTCCAAATTGTTATTGGTTTTTCTTATCGAACTGCGCGTCGAAGATGATCGCGCTGGAGGGGAAATCAACTTTGCGCACGAAGGCCGAGGCCTCGGTCGCGCCGTGCACGCGGTCCATGCGGCTGTCTTCCCATTCGACGGAGAGCGGGCCGCGGTAGCCGACGTCGTTCAGCGCGACGATGATCTCCTCGAAGTTGATGTCGCCGTGGCCGAGCGAGCGGAAATCCCAGTAGCGGCTCGGATGGCCGAAGCTCACATGTCCGCCGAAGACGCCGACGGTGCCGTCGCCGTGGCCCCACCACACATCTTTCATGTGCATGTGGAAAATGCGGGCGCCGAAGGTGCGGATGAATTTCACGTAATCGACGCCCTGGTAGCCGAGGTGCGAGGGGTCGTAGTTGAAGCCGAAACGCTTGTGACCCTTCACGGCGTCGATGGCGCGCTGCGAGCTGGCGATGTCGAAGGCGATTTCCGTCGGATGCACTTCGAGGGCGAAGTTCACATTCGATTTCTCGAAGGCCTCGAGGATCGGGCCGAAGCGTTTCGCGAAGTCGGCGTAACCGGCGTCCCAGTAGGCCTGCGAGGTCGGCGGGAAAGCGTAGATCGAGTGCCAGATCGAGGAACCGGTGAAGCCGTTGACGACGGCGGGAAACGGGTCCTTGCCGTTGCTGCCCGGCTTCGCGTCGAAGAAGGCGCGGGCCCCGCGGCCGGCGGTGATCATTTTGCGCGCGGCGCGTTTGCGCACGCCCTCGGGATCGCCGTCGCCCCAGACATCGGCGGGGAGGATGGACTTGTGGCGTTCGTCGATGTTGTCGCAGATCGCTTGACCAACGAGGTGGCTGGAGATCGCGTAACAGGTGAGACCGTGGTCCTTCAGCAGCGCCCACTTGTCGTGCACGTATTTCTTGGAAGTGGCCGCGGCATCGACGTCAAAATGGTCGCCCCAACAGGCGAGTTCCACGCCGTCGTAACCCATTTTCTTGGCGAGTGGGGCGAGTTTTTCGAGCGGCAGGTCGGCCCACTGGCCGGTGAAAAGGGTGACGGGGCGTGGCATGATGAGGCGGTGGGTTTAAGTTTTAAGGGGTAAGATTTAAGGGACGAAGCGGGGGGATTGAGGGGCGACGGGCGCGGGGGCGGCAAGCGGATTGTTTTTTCAGGTGGACCGATTCTGCGCTTCGCGGCTTCGCCCCTTTGATGCAGCCTGGGACGACTATGCTGCGCCGCACGTTTTCCAGCCTGGGCTGCCCGGAACTCGACCTTGACCAGACCCTCGCGCTCGTCGTGAAGCACGGTCTGGCGGGCACGGAGCTGCGCTGTCTGGCCGGCACCGTCGAACTCGCGGATTATTTTAAAACCCAGTTCGGCACACCGGCAGCGCTGGCTGCGCGGCTGGGCAATGATGCCCGGCTGATCGTGGCGCTCGACACTTCGCTAAAACTCATCGGCAACACGGCGGCGGATCGCGAAAAATTCCTGGAGTTTATCCCGTGGGCCGAGGCACTGGGCGTGCCGCGGCTGCGTGTGTTCGACGGCGGCACCGGCCTCACTGATGAAGCCCTCGCCCAAGCCGCGGACACCGTGCGTTGGTGGCAGGCGCTGCGCCGCGAACGGGGCTGGCGCGCCGATCTCATGGTCGAGACTCACGACTCGCTGGCGACGGCGGCGGCGATCCGGCGTTTCGCCGTGGCGGCGCCGGGCTGCGAGGTGCTCTGGGATTCGCAGCACACGTGGCTCAAGGGCGGGGAAGACCCCCTCGTGACCTGGCCTGCGATCCGCGATCTCGTCGTCCACATCCACGTGAAGGACAGCATCAATGTGCCCTCGGCGAAACACCCCTGGACTTATGTCCGTCCCGGCGAGGGACGCTTCCCGATGGCGACACTGCTCGCTGCCCTGCACGCGGATAATTTCGCCGGCCCCGTCTCGCTCGAATGGGAACGCATGTGGCACCCGTATCTCCAGCCGCTCGACGTCGCGCTCACGGCGGCGACGAGAAATAACTGGTGGTAGTTTGACGCCGCGAACTCCGCCGCGCGCCATTTTCGCGAAACTCCGTCGGCGTCATGCCCACGCACCGCACGAACGCCCGCGCGAAGACCGTGCCGCTGTGGTAACCCACTTGGGCGGCTATGGCGTCGAGTTTGGCGTCGGAGCTTTCCAAAAGTTCCTGCGCACGCTGGATGCGCATGTAGGTGACGTGCTCCATCGGAGTGCGGCCGAGTTCACGTCGACAAATCCGCCGCAGGTGCTCCGCGCTCACCGCGCAGCGCGCCGCGAGGGTCGGGAGTTTCCAGTCGCGCGTGAGTTCGCGCACGACCGTTTCCCAGAGTGCGCCGACGCGTGAACCGCTGCGCCACGGCCGGGCGCTGCGGCGGGCGAGCCCGTGCACGAGGCTCACCCAGTGGTGAATCTGCGCCGGGTCGCGTTCCCCCAGCCACTCCGCCCGCAGGCCCGCCAGAGCCCGACCCAAATCTTCCGCGCCTTGCTCGACGCGCAAGGGCGACGCGGCGCCTACGAGCGGTTTTAGCCACGACGGCTCCTCGTAGCGCACCCACGCGAAGACCCAGCGTTTGCCGGCCGCGGCGTGGAACGCGTTGAGCACGCGCGGCGGCGCCATGCAGAGCGCACCGGCGGTCACGCGTTCCCACCGGCCCTCCAGCAGCACGCGGCCCTCGCCTTCGAGCGTCGCGAGCAAAAAACTGCCCGAGGGCGCGAGCCGCACGCGTTTGTAAGGTGAGTAAACCGTGTCGATGCCGAGCCACGCGATGTGGTGAGTCTTGAGTTCGGCGCATGCCTTTTCGTCGAGCGTCCAGCGCTGCGTGCGCGGCCCGTCGATGGTCGTCTCTTTGAGGGAAGCGGGGGAGGCGGGCGCGGCCACAGTTTCACAGTGAAGCCGCCCGCCGGCGCAAAACGCACGTGAAAAAACCGAGGTGGATTATCGTCACCTTCACGTGTGCGCTCGGCGCTTTACCTTCGCGCGCACCGGCGCAGGTTCTTGCGCAACCCCGTCTGCGTTCGCCCCGCTGGCTTTCCGTCTCTCAACTTTCATCCCTCAACTCTCAACTGTCTCCCACCATGCCCAACCCTTGGACCGGAAAAGGAAACCCTTACACGCGCGAGGAAGTGCGCGAACGTCTCCGCGCCACGCTCGCGAAGGGCGACGCCATCATCGCCGCCGGTGCGGGCACGGGCATCAGCGCCAAGTTCATCGAGAAGGGCGGCGCCGATCTCATCATCATCTATAACAGCGGCCGTTTCCGCATGATGGGCCACGGCTCCACCGCCGGCATGATGGCCTACGGTGACGCCAACGCCATCGCCATGGAGATCGGCGAATACGAGGTGCTCCCCGTCGTCGAGGAGTGCCCCGTCATCTGCGGCGTCCACGCCACCGACCCGCGCCGCCGCATGTGGCACTGGCTCGGCCAAGTGAAGGAAATGGGCTTCTCCGGCGTGAACAATTTCCCCACGCACACCATCATCGACGGTCACTTTCGCGGCGTCCTCGAAGAAACCGGCATGTCCGTGAAAAAGGAATACGAGATGGTCGCCCTCGCGCGCCGCATGGACCTGTTCTCCGTCGTTTACGTCGGCTCGCCCGAGGAAGCCATCGAGATGGCGAAAGCCGGTGCCGACGCCATCATCGCCCACGTCGGCACGACCGTCGGTGGCAGCATCGGCGTGAAAAACGCCCTCGTGAGCTGGGATCACACGATCAAGACGACACAGGATATCATCGACGCCGCTTCGACTATCCGGAAAGACATCTTCTTCCTCTGCCACGGCGGCCCCATCAACACGCCCGACGACGCCGCCCGCGTCATGGCCGCCACCGACGCCGATGGTTTCGTCGGCGCCAGCAGCCTCGAACGCATGGGCGTCGAGGAATCGCTCACCAACCTCACGCGTAAATTCAAATCCCTGAAGCGCAGTCCGAAGAGATAGGCGGGTCTCCGCTCCGCCCTTTCGCCCCGCACCCCCCCAAAAAAATACCGGATGAACCACAGAGACACAGAGGCACAGAGAAAGCCTCGTTCATTTTGTCCTCTCCGTGCCTCCGTGTCTCTGTGGTTCAAATCCTCCCCATGAGTCACCAAGACCGCCGCTTCGTCCAAATCGCCGACGCCCTTCGCGAGCCCAACGCCTGGACCAACAACGAGTGGCTCTGCCGCCCCGACCTCGTTGCCGCCGAGAAACTCCTCCTCGTCCGCGCGAACATGGACCCGATGCACTGCCACCCGTTTCACTATCACCCGCACCGCGAAGAAATCATCTACGTCGTCTATGGCCGCGCCGAGCAGTGGGTCGGCCACGAGTATCGCATCCTCAGCGCCGGTGAGATGGCGCACATTCCCGCCGGCACGATCCACGCGACCTACAATCCCCACGCCGAGCCGCTCGTCTTCCTCGCGATGCTCTCGCCCGCCAAACTCCCCGACGACCTCGCGGCCGTTCCCGACCCCTGCGACGTCTCCACCCAAGAACCCTGGGCCAGCCTCCGCAAGAATCTCACGGCCTGCCGCACCCGCTGCTGAGTTTTCCGCTCTTCCGAACCCCAATCATTTGAACCGCTAATTTTCGCTAGTCTGCGCTAATCCCAAAACCCTTCGCCTCTTCTTCACCGCTTTTGCCCGCCTTGATTCGCCGATCAGGCAAATCTTCCGAGCCCGAAAAATTAGCGAAGATTAGCGGTTAAAAAACTCCCCATGAAACGCCTCCTATCCACCCGCTCCCTTTTCGCACTCGCGCTCACCCTCGTCTCAGTCCTCGCCGTTCCATTCGTCAGCGTCGCTTCCGCCGCCGAAGCCCCCCTCCGCGTCTTCATCCGCTCCGGTCCGAAATCCCACGGCCCGGGCGCGCACGACCACCCGAAATTTCTCGCCGACTGGGTGCCTCTCCTCAACGCCCGCGGCGCCGTCGCGAGCGGGGGCGACGCGTTCCCCACCGCCGCCCAACTCGCCGCCACGGACGTCCTGGTCCTCCACGCGCAGGAAGCCGGCAACATCGCCGAGCCTGATCGGGCCAATCTTAACACCTACCTCGCCCGTGGCGGCGGCCTCGTCGTCATCCACGCCGCCGCCGTCGCGAAAGACACTGATTGGTATAAATCGATCATCGGCGGTTCGTGGCGCAACGGCACGACGAAGTTCCTTGAGGCGCCGATGCACCTCTACTTCAGCGACCGCTCCCATCCCATCACGCAGGGCGCCTCCAACTGGTCGATGGACGACGAGATCTACTACGACATGGATTTGCTCCCCGAGGCGCACGTCCTGGCGACCGCTTACACGCCGAAGTCCGTCGATACCGGCGGCCGGGGCGACCGCCCCGCCCAAGCCCGCGCCGCCGAGGCCGTCGCGATGCGCCGCGGCGTCAATGTTTACGACCACCAGCCGCAACTCTGGACCTACGAGCGCACCATCGCCACCGGCACCAAGCCCTACCGCGCCTTCGTCTCGATCCCCGGCCACCTCTACGTGAATTTCAACCGCCCCAATTACCGCGCGATTCTTCTCCGCGGCATCGCCTGGGCCGGCCAGCGCGCCAACGTCGACGAACTCTGCCTTCCGGCGGAACTCGGCGATACTCTCCGTTATCCCGAGGGCGGTCCCACCGCCCCGTCGAAGGCCGCCGCGAAAATCGAGATGCACCCCGAGTTCAATCTCACCCTCGTCGCCGCCGAGCCGCTGATCAACAAAGTCATGAATATCGATTGGGACGAAAAAGGCCGGCTCTGGGTCTGTGAGACGCCCGAGTATCCCAACGGCCGCCGCAAACCTACCGTCGATTCCTGGAAAGATTCCGGCTCGCTGAAGCCCCCGGCGACCGAGCGCGTCCCCGAGGACCGCATCTCGATCCTCACCGACACCGACGGCGACGGCGTCATGGACACCAAGAAAATCTTCGCCGACAAGCTCGAGCTCGTCACCAGTTTCGTCCTCTACCGCAACGGCGTGATCGCGGCCACCTCGCCTGACATCTGGTATCTTGAGGACACCGATGGGGACGGCGTGTGCGACAAACGCACCAAACTCTACACCGGCCTCGGAATCAACGACACCCACGCCGTCATCAACAATCTCCGCTGGGGCTTCGACGGTTGGATCTACGCCACGCACGGCTACAGCCGCGGCGATGTGACGTCGGGCGACGGCTCGAAAAAATTCGGCCCCGATGGCAGCGGCGTCGTTCGCTTCAAGCCCGACGGCTCCGCCTTTGAGCAATACTCCAGCCGCGGCGGCAACACGTGGGGCCTCGACATCACGACCGACGGCCAGGTGTTCTGGACGCAGCCCACGAGCGGCACGGTCTTTTTTCACACGGTTCTTCCCGAGAGCGTCCTTGCGAAAGGCAAACTCCCCGGCGTCACCTCCGCGAAGGGCCTCATCACGAACCAGCGCACCTACCCGGCGCTGACCTGGCCCGAGCAGGCCTACGCGCAGATTGACCAAGTCGGCCGTTTCACCGCCGCCGCCGGTTGCGCGATCTACGAGGGCGGCGCCTGGCCCGCGAAGTGGAACCTGAGCTACTTTACCACCGAGCCCACGCTCAACATCGTCCATCACCAGTTCGTTCGCCCCGACGGTGTGAGCTACGCCGTCGCGAAAGAAAAGGGCCGCGAAGAAACCGAGTTCATGCGCAGCACCGATCTCTGGTTCCGCCCCATCGAAAATCGAGTCGGCCCCGATGGCGCGCTCTACGTCGTGGATTTCTACAACCAAGCCGTGACCCATAACGACACACGCGGCCCCGTCCACGGTCCCGCCAACGCCGCCGTCCGGCCCGACCGCGACCACTATTTTTCCCGCATCTGGCGCGTGCAGCACAAAGAGGCCAAAAAACTTCCCGCCGTCGCCCTCGACCGTAACGACCTCCCCGGCCTCGTCCGCGCCATCGAGACGAGTCCCAACGCCCACGTGAAGAAACTCGCCTGGCGCCTCGCGCAGGAAAACCACCCCGGCGCGCCCCAACTCGCCGCGCTGAAGCGCCCGATGGGCAGCGCCGCCCTCGCACGCTACGAGTCCGCCCTCGCCGCCACCACGCCCGCCCAACGCGCCGCCGTCCTCACCGACTATGCCGCCGCCACCGATGACTGGACCCGGTCCGCGCTGGTCGCCGCCGCGAGCGAACACGCCGCGGACTACCTCGCCGCCGCGCTCACCAGCAAAGACAGCGCCGCGCTCGGCAGCTTTGTCACCGCGCTCGCCTCACTGGTCCCGCCCGCCGATGCCCCCCGCCTCGTGCAATCCTCCGCCGCGGCCCCCGGCCCGTTGAGCGCCAGCCTGCTGCGTGGCCTCGCTCAAACCAAAGCCCTGCCCGCCCTCGACGCGCCCACCACCGCCGCCTTGCAAAGTCTCCTCACCACGCCCGCCACGACCGCTGCCGCGCTCTCGCTCGCCGCGAAGTGGGACACCTCCGGCGCGCTCGCTGAAGCTGTCGCCACCGCCGCTCGCGGCCTGTTGGCCGATCTCGCCGACGTGAAAACTCCCGACGCCCGCCGCGCTGAGATCGCCGCGTCGCTGGTCGCGCTACCCCCGTATCGCGCGGACGCCCTCACCAAGATCGGCGTCCTTCTGGCCGATCCCGCCACCACCGACACGATCAAGCTTCCCCTCATCGCCACGCTCGGCGAACTGCCCGGGCGAGAAGCCGCCGACGTGTTGATCGCCGCCTTCGCGACGTCGAAGTCCGCGCCCATCTTCGAACAGTTGCTCAAACGACCCGAATCGGCGCTCGCCTTCCTGGCCGCGCTGAAAGACGGCAAAGTCGCTCCCGCCGCCATCGGCCCGGTCAACGCCGCCCGGCTCCGCACGCACCCCAACGGCCGGGTCTCCGCCGAAGCCGCCGCCGTCCTCGCCGTGCTCAGTCCGCAGACAAAACAGAAGGACGAACTCATCGCGAAATTTCTCCCCGAGGTTCGCAACCCCGGCGATGTCGCCAAAGGCCGCGAACTCTTCGCGAGCACCTGCGCGATCTGCCATAAATTCGGCGACGTTGGCCTGCGCGATGTTGGCCCGCCGCTCGCCGGTATCGGCGCCCGCGACCCCGCCGAATTGCTCACCGCCATCGTCGACCCCAATCGCCAGGTTGAGCCCAATTATTGGCAGTGGAACATCACGACCAAGAAGGGCGACACCTTCGTCGGCGTCATTGTGAGCGAGAACAATTCCAGCCTCACGATCCGCAACCAGGGCGGCGACACCGAGGTCAAGAAAGACGACATTACCACCCGCGAAAACACGCACCGCTCGCTCATGCCCGAGGGTTTTGAAGGGTTCGGCGGCGCCGCGCTGCGCGATCTCATCGCCTATCTCGCCGCCGGCTCTTCCCCCGTAGGGCCGCCGCTTATCGGCGTGCCGTCTGCCGCCCCCGTCGATCTCACCCCAAAATTCGGCGGCCGCGGCGACGCTCCGCTGCCACCGCCCACCACGATCACTTGGGAAACCGGCAAGACCAAGGTCCTCCTCATCGGCGGCGGCAGTTCCCATAAGTTCGGCGAGTTTTTCGGCGCGACCGATAGCGCGACGCTCCGCGCGGCCGGGTTTTCGGTGAACTACACCGAAGACCGCGACCAAGCCGTAGCCGAGCTGGCCCAGGCGGATGTCGCCGTCATCAGTGTGAACCGGAAATTCTTCGACACCCCCGAGTATCGCAAAGCGCTCTTCGCCTTCGCCGCGGCGGGTAGAGGCATCGTGATGCTGCACCCGGGCACCTGGTATGGCTTCGCCGACTGGCCCGAGCTCAACGCCAAGATCGTCGGCGGCGGCGCCCGCGGCCACGACAAGCTCGGCCTCTACACCGTCAACGCGCTCAAGCCCGCGCACCCGATCATGCGCGGCGTCCCCGCCACCTTCGAAGTCTTCGACGAACTTTATTACCTTAACGCCGAGCCCGACAAAATCCCCGCGGGCACTTCGTCCGTCGAGGTCCTCGCCGAGACCTCGCCGTCGCTGAAGTTCAAAGCGCCGCATCCCGTCGTATGGATCACCTCGCACCCCGCCGCGCGCATCGTCGGCCTTACCCTCGGCCACGACGCCCGCGTCCACGACCTCGCGCCCTTCAAAACGCTCCTCACGAATTCCGTGAAGTGGGCTTCCGGAAAGTAGGACGGGTCTCCGCCCGGCCCTGTTATAACCCGAGTTCACCACAGAGGCACAGAGAAAGCATCATCCTCCGAGGCCTTTCTCTGTGCCTCCGTGTCTTTGTGGTTCAAACTTCCCAGTCCTATGTCTGCCGCCACCATCGCCGTTCTCGGCACCTTCGACACCAAGGGCGCTGAACACGCCTTCCTCGCCGAAGCCATCCGCCGCGCCGGTCATACGCCGCTCTTAATCGACGTCGCCACGCTCGCCGCGCCCACGATCACGCCCGACATCACCGCTGACACCGTTGCCCGCGCGGCCGACGAACCCGACCACCTCGCCTTGCTCGCGCGCCGCGACCGGGGCGAAGCCGTCGCGTTCATGGGCCGCGCCGCAGCAAGACTTGTCACTTCTCTACACGCCGCTGGCCGCATTCACGGCATCATCTCCCTCGGCGGCGGCGGCGGCACCGCGATCGCGCCCGCCGCGATGCGCGCGCTCCCCATCGGCTTTCCGAAGCTCATGGTCTCGACCCTCGCGAGCGGCCAGACGGCGCCCTACGTCGGCACCACCGACATCACGATGATGCCTGCCATCGTCGACGTCTCCGGCATCAACCGGGTTTCTAGTGCGATTTTTGAAAACGCCGCCGGCGCCATCTGCGGCATGGTCACCGCCGCCGAATCCCGTCGCACCGCGCCAGTCTCTGCGACCGAGAAGCCGCTCATCGTCGCCAGTATGTTCGGCAACACCACCGCATGTGTCACCGAAGCGAAGCGCATCCTCGAAGCCGCCGGCTACGAAGTTCTCGTCTTCGCCGCCACCGGCGCTGGCGGACGCGCGATGGAGTCGCTCATCGCCAGCGGTCTCGTCGCCGGCGTCCTCGACATCACGACCACCGAGTGGGCCGATGAGCTCGTCGGTGGCGTCCTCACCGCCGGCCCCGAGCGACTCGACGCCACGGCCGGCGCCAAGATCCCCGCGATCATCGCCCCCGGCTGCCTCGACATGGTGAACTTCGGCGAACCCTCTTCCATCCCCGCGAAATTCGCCGGCCGCACGTTCTACCAACACAATCCGCAGGTGACGCTCATGCGCACCACGCCCGCGGAATGCACCGAACTCGGCCGCATCCTCGCGGAGAAAATCAACCGCTACACCGCGCCCGTGACCGTGCTGATTCCGCGTCGCGCCGTCAGCATCATCAGCGCACCCGGCCAAGCCTTTCATTCGCCCGACGCCGATGCCGCGCTGTTCACATCCCTCCGCACGCACCTCCGCCGCGACATCCCCGTCATCGAACATGACGTCGCCATCAACGACCCCCTCTTCGCCCGCGCCTGCGCGGAGGCGCTGCTTCATCATCTTTCGTCCGTAAAGCAAGTTTGACGGGAAACCATATTCCCGTATCGTTTTTGTGTGAAGACGACTATCGATATCCCTGATTCCCTCTACAAAAAGGCTAAAATCCGTGCCGTCGAACGTGGTCTGACCCTAAAGGACATCGTTTTGACCTCTCTTGAGCGGGAACTGGATGCTCCGCCGGCCGGTTCCGCGCCACCGGTTGCCCGATGGGCGCAGCGCAAGCTCTTGCCGGAGTTTGCCCGCTTGGAAGCCGCCGGCGCCTTCACCGCCCGTCCCGGGGACCGCGACATCACCGCGCTCATTTCCGATGACCGCGATGGCCGCTGACGTTCCCTATTTTGATACCTCGTATCTTGTGCGGCTTTACCTTCGCGACCACGGTTTCGAGGCCGTGCGCGAACGGGCTGGTTCCGCCGCCTCGATCGCCAGCGCATGGCACGCCCAAGCCGAAATCACCGCCGCCCTCCATCGCTCATTTCGCGAGGGTAGGCTCCAGCAAAGCGTTTATCTCCGTGCGCTGGACCAGTTCGTTTCGGAATCAAACGACGGCCTGTTCGTTTGGCTGCCCCTGACCGATCCTGTCCAGCAACGCGTGGAACGATTTTTTCAGAGCGCTCCGGCCAACGTTTTTCTGCGGGCCGCCGACGCCCTGCACCTCGCCTGCGCGGCTGAGCACGGATACGGCGAGGTCTACTCGCACGACCGCCACTTCCTTGCCGCCGCCCCGCTTTTCGGCCTGCGCGGCGTCAACGTAATCGGGCCGGAAGCACGATAGAAGTGATTGTTGGATTCGCACCGTGGTGAGGCGCGATTCCTTCAGTGGATAACGTGGCGCCGGCGCGATGAATGTTCGCCGGCGATTTGCTTGATTTGTCCACTTCGGCCTTTCCGGTCGGTGCGCGCATTCGCAGTATTCAGCCACCCCGGGATACGCGCGATTCGAAGGTCTCCGCGCTCACTCCCGCCTCATCACCCCACGGGCCATGCTCCATCGCACCCTTGTTCTTTTCCTACTCGTTGTCTCGCCGCTTTGCGCCGCTCCAACTGCTGCTCTCTCTTCGACGGCAAGTCCCTCGCAGGCTGGGAAGGCGACCTGAAATGGTGGCGTGTGCAAGACGGCGTCATCGCCGGCGGCTCCACCACGGAAAAAATCCCGCGCAACTTCTTCCTAGCGACCACCCGCTCGTTTCAAAACTTCGATCTCCGCCTCAAAATCAAACTCACCGGCGATCCGAAGGGCGGCCTGATCAACAGCGGCGTGCAGATCCGCAGCCTGCGCGTGCCCGATCATAACGAGATGTCGGGCTACCAAGTCGATGCCGGCGACAAGTGGTGGGGTAAGCTTTACGACGAATCTCGTCGCAACAAAGTGATCGCCGAACCCATCGATGCCGCCGCCGACGCCGCCGTGAAGAAAGAAGACTGGAACGACTATCGCATTCTCGCCGAAGGGCCGCGCATCCGCTCGTGGATCAACGGCGTGCCGGCCCTCGATTACACCGAAGCCGATCCCGCCATCGCCCTCGACGGCAAAATCGCGCTGCAGATTCACAGCGGCGGCATGGCCCTCGTGCAGTTCAAAGATCTCGTGATCGAAGAGCTCGCGCCGACTCCCGATGCGCCTACCTGGGACAAGGTCGGCCATCCGAAACCACGCCCGCCCGCGCCGGCCGATAAAAATAAAAAAGCCGCGCCGGCCCCCGCGCCTTTGACCAAGTAAGCCGTGCACCTCGCGCGCCTGCTCCTCGCCACACTCGGCTCGACCACCCTGTTGCGCGCCGCCGCGCCGGTCCCCACCGTGCCGCGCTCATCCGAAGGCGACCCCTTTTCGTTCACACTTCCGCATGCCGCTCTCACCGCCGTTCGCGGTAGTGCGAAGGCGTCACACCCACGCAGCGCACAAACGCCCGCGTAAACACATCGTTGCTCCGGTAACCGACGCTCGCGGCGACGTGCTCCATTTTGCGCTCGGTCGTCTCTAGTAACCCCTGTGCCTTTCGTATCCGCATGTAGGTGACATGCTCCATCGGCGTGCGGCCAAACTCCCGCCGGCACAACCGCCGCAGATGCTCTGCGCTCACATGACAGCGCTCGGCTAGAGAACTCAGTTTCCAGTCATGAGCGAGATCGTTGGCCACCACATCCCAAAGCTGCCCCACCCGCGAATCGCTGTGCCACGGTCGCGCCGCGCGCAGCGCCAGTCCGTGCAGTAAGCTGACCCAGTGATGCAGCTGCGCCGCGTCCCGCTCACCGTCCCATTCCCGGCGCAGCCCCCGCAGCACGTGGCCAAATTCCTC
>JACMRG010000395.1 GCA_014376585.1 Opitutaceae bacterium
CGTCCCAGTGCCTGTCACTCAGGACGAACCTTATCGCTTGTTTCACAACATTATGTGAACATATCATCAGCCTCGTTGCAAGCACTCAGTATCGGAATTTAAAATACTTCTCGCCCAGTTTATTTCGAAGACACGGCCTAGCACCGGTGAATTTCGGTGTATAATCTTTCCGCCCTCCACTTCAGTTTCATGCTTTCAGTAATGGGCTGAGTGTGAGTTAATAACCGCATCGACATGAAACTGATTCGTCGCATAACGATTTTTCTCGGACTGCTGGGCAGTGCCTACGCACAGACAACGATAGTTAACTACACATTTGAAAATACGACCGTAGCGACCGTAGGTTCATCGCTATCTTCCATTTCTTGGAATTCCGGGGCGTCACCCGGTTACGCGGGCACCTTCACCAGCCAGGGGCAGGCGTTGAGCATCGGAAATATGGCGAGCGGAAATTCGTTTCAAATAACCCTGAATGCATCGGGCTTTGAGAATATTGTCCTCAACGATTTCCGTATCAATGGGACGGCGGCCGCTCCTCTCACGTGGCAACTTTCCTACAGCTTAACAGGAGCTGCAGGAACATTTACCGGGGTGAGCCCCTTCACTCTCAATTCTGGCATTTCTGCCGGTGTAACCACAGTCACGGGTTTCGCCCTTCCGGCCGGAGCTAACAACAATGGCTCCATCGTGATCAGCTTTCTCGCCACAACCGCGACCAAGATCAGCGGAACGGGCTCGGCTAGCGGCACGCTCCATTTGGACAATCTCAGTTTTACAGCCACCGCCATTCCGGAGCCTGCCACCTACTCAGTCCTTATTGCCGCTATCACCCTGGGGTTCATTTTGTTTCAAAGAATAAGGCGCCGATCTTCCGGCCCGCCTCTTTGAGAAACCGGCGGAGAACTCCAAAAAGAAATCCCGCCATAACCGGCGGGCTTTTTTTGGATAGCTAAGGAGGATCACTTCCCCGGCAACTTGATCTGAACACCCGCCGGCACCGCGGCATCCTCCTTTACTTCAACTGCTGCGGCCGCAGGAGCGACGGGCAGACTGGCGCGAAGCGTCATCGCCCGCTGGGTCCATGGGCTGGCGGGATCGATCTGGGCGACTTGATCTGAATATTTTTTTACGTCTTCGGCCCGGCCCGCTTCAGCGGCGAGGCTGGCGAGTTGGTAGGCGGCTTCGGCGCGCACGCCCTTGGCTTGAGCGACGTCGCTCGCGAGGGACTTGAGCGCCGTCTCACCTTCGGCGGTTTGACCGGCCGATATTTTTGCCATGGCCACACCCAATTTGGCGCGGGTAGCCAGCGGGCCCGTCTTCAACGTGGCGATGACTTGCTCGTAACCGGTGATCGCGTCCGCGGCTTTGCCGGCGGTGTAGGCGTCATCCGCGAGGCGGAGTTGCGCCACAGCCGCGAGGGAGTGGCCGCTGTGTGCAGCGGCGAAAGACTTGAGTTTCTCGGGCGTCGTGGCCGCGGCGTAGTCTGTTTGGACGCCGGCCTCCTTTTGCGCCGCCATGTAGTCCCAACCGCCCTTGGCCACGATGCCGACGAGGACCAACACGCACAGCGCGATCACAGCGGTGCCGTTTTTCTTCCAAAAGCCATGCAGCTTGTCCTCCAACGTGGGCGCGATATAAGTAGCGTCAACCGCGATGAGATTGCGGTCGTCACCGGCGGGGGTGGGCTGAGAAGGAGTTGCGGGCGTGGTCATGGCGCGAGGTTTGGAACGTATGAACCGGAGACGAGAGCAAATGCCCCGGACGGTGTAAATGCAGGAAATCGCCCTGTCTCAACGCCGACTCATCCCCGCGCCCTGCCTTTCCCGGACTGAATCACACTCGACCCTTCCCCACCCCCGCCAAGCTGAACCCGTTACCGCGGCTTATCCGCATCGGCCGCGGCCTGAATACGGGCGGCACTGGTTTCCAAGCGCGCGGTGGGCTCACGTTCGCCGGAAAAGGCATCGAGGCTGAGGCCCGAGGCCGACAACGCCCGGGCAATCGCCCGTAGCTGGTCGCGCAGTTTTTCCGCAGCCTGCTCGGCCCGTTCACGTGAATCTCTCTGCGCGAGGGCCTCGGCCTTCAGTGGTTCCAGTTGCGCCTGCGCCTCGCGCACCTGCGCCGTGAGAGCGACCAGCTGGATGTTCAACGCGCCATTTTGGGCGCGTAACTTCTCGGTCTCCTCAATAAAATTCGCCAAATCCTGTTTGAACTGGGCGTAGGTGAGAAAACTGGCGGCCAGTTTCTCGTCATTCGCTTCGGGTTTGATCAGGGTTTCGACCCGAGGCGCTGACGCGCGGCTGCGTTCGGCCTTCAGCTTGGCGTTGCTGGCGCGGAGCGCACCGAGTTCACGGGAGGTTTCATTGAGTTGCGCGACCAACTCCGCCGCCGACATACCGGTATCGGCCGGACGACGAGCCATGGCTTGAGCCGCTTCGGCATCTTTACCCGCAACGGGAACGGTTTCCTCGGATTTTACCACCGCCGGATCTGATGTCACGCCGCCCATCTCCGCAGTGGGCCTTGGTGAATCACTATCCAGCCGTTGATTGGTGCAGCCCGCCAAAATTAAAAACGGCGAAGCCAGGAACGCACGAAGAGGGAGAAGGCGCATGCCCCGTTAAAAGCCCCTTATGCCCCGCTGGCAATCTTGCGCCTGCGACCTATTCAGCGGCCTTGCCTCTAAGGTTAAAGCAACAGCAGCACCTTGCCCGTTGTGCCACGGCCCTCGAGCGCGCGATGCGCTTCAGCCGCCGCCTTCAGCGGAAAGGTCGCGCCGATGCGCACCTTCAGCGCCCCGCTCAAGACGGCGCCAAAAAGATCGTCGGTGCGGCCACGAAGCTCGGCGGACGTCTGCGTGTGATGGAGGAGCGTGGGGCGCGTGAAGTAGAGCGAGCCCTTCTGCGAAAGCAGCAACGGCGCGAATGGCGGCACCGGGCCGCTGGCGTTGCCGAAGGAGACGAACATCCCGCGCGGCCTCAGGCTGTCGATGCTGCCGGCAAACGTGTCTTTACCGACCGCATCGTAAACGACATCGACGCCGAGCCCGCCGGTGAATGCGCGTGCGGCCGTGGTAAAGTTGTCTCGCGTATAAACCACCACCTCATCCGCACCGGCGCCGCGCACGAGTGCGACTTTTTCATCGCTGCCGACGGTGGCGATCACGCGTGCGCCCGCGCGCTTCGCGAGCTGCACCAGCAACAAACCCACGCCACCGGCCGCGGCGTGAATGAGCGCAGTGTGGCCGGATTTCAAAGGGAAGGTATCAATCGCCAGATAATGCGCCGTGAGCCCCTGCAACATCAGCGCGGCCGCCATCTGCGTCGTGACTCCGTTCGGAATCTTCACCACGTGCGCGGCCGGCGCGAGCGCCTCGGCCGCGTAGCCGCCGCTGGCTTTGGCCGTGGCGACGCGGTCACCTACGGAAAACTCCGTCACCCCCGCACCGACCATTGAAACGAGGCCGGCGATTTCCGCGCCGAGCGTGAAGGGTAACGGCACCGCGTAGAGGCCGCCGCGTTGGTAGGTATCGATGAAGTTGAGGCCCGCGGCTTCTACGTGGATGCGCACTTCGCCCGCTCCGGGCATGGGCACGGGAATATCATCGGTGCAGAGTTTTTCAGGACCGCCGGTTTCGTGGATGCGGATGGCGAGCATGGTGTTTTCAGGGATTGGCGCATCAGTCGAAAACAACCGTCTTGTGGCCGTAAACGAGCACGCGGTTTTCGAGGTGCCAGCGCACCGCTTGCGCGAGCACGGATTTCTCGAGATCACGGCCTTTGCGGATCAGGTCTTCGACGTCGTGGCGGTGAGTCACACGCGCCACGTCCTGCTGGATGATCGGCCCATCATCGAGAACCGCCGTCGCGTAGTGCGCGGTGGCGCCGATGAGTTTCACCCCGCGAGCGGCGGCTTGGTGATACGGTTTTCCGCCGGCGAACGCAGGCAGAAACGAATGGTGGATGTTAATCACCGGGCAGCCGCTGGCCGCGAGAAATTCCGCCGAGAGCACCTGCATGTAGCGCGCGAGAATCACGAGATCGACGCGCAACTCGCGAAGCAACGCGAGTTGACGCGCTTCGGCGGCGGGTTTGTCGGCAGCAGTCACGGCGATGACATGAAACGGCAGGCCGTAGGTCGCGGCGGCGGAAGCGAGATCGGTGTGATTGGAGACGACGGCGACCAGATCGCAGGCGAATTCACCGGCGCGGTGGCGCAGCACGAGATCGTGAAAGCAGTGGTCGAACTTTGAGACGAAGATCGCCGCGCGCGGGCGGCGCGCGGAGGAGGCGACGCGCGCATCCATGCCGAGCGAGGCGGCGAAGGCGTGGAACGCAGCGGCATCAGCCGAGGCGTCGCCGCTGGCGGGCGTCCACTCGACGCGTTGGAAAAACACGCCGGCCTCCATGTCACGGTGCTGGTCGGCGTGGAGGATGTTGCCGCCGCGCTCGAAGATCCAACCCGAAACGCGCGCCACGAGGCCGGGTTGATCCGGGCCGTGGAGCAGGGCCACGAGCGTCGAAGGCGCGGGCGCGGTCACGGCGGCCTCAGACGAAATTCACGTTGCCGCGGTAATGCTGAATCGGCTTCACACCGACCGGCTTGTCACGCAGCGCGCGAATGCCTTCGACGGCGGCGAAGGCGCCGGTGATCGTCGTCATGAGACAGATGCTGTGGGCGTAGGCGGCGGCGCGGATCTTGTTTTCGTCCTGGCGTGGGATCATGCCGGCGGGCGTGTTGATCACGAGTTGGATTTGGCCGTTTTTGAGCATGTCCACGGCGTTGGGGCGGCCTTCAGCGATCTTGGAGATGCGCTTCACAGGCACGCCGTTGTCGGCGAGGGTTTTGGCGGTGCCGCTGGTCGAGTAGACGGTGAAACCGAGTCCCACAAGCGAACGCGCGAGGGCGGTGGCACGGGGCTTGTCGGAGTCCTTCACGCTGAGGAAAACGTTGCCCTTGGTCGGCAAACCGGGCTTCGCGGCGGCTTGCGCCTTCGCGAACGCGACGCCGAGGTCGGCGTCGATGCCCATGACTTCGCCGGTGGAACGCATCTCGGGGCCGAGCGCGATGGTGGCGCCGGGGAAGCGGACAAACGGAAATACGGCTTCTTTGACGCACCAGTGCTTGGGCGTCTGCTCGCGGGTGAAGCCGAGGTCCTTCAACTTCGCGCCGGTCATGACTTTGGCGGCGAGTTTCGCGAGCGGCACGCCGATGGCTTTAGCCACAAACGGCACAGTGCGGGACGCGCGCGGATTCACTTCGAGAACGTAGAGTTGGTGGTCCTTGATCGCGAACTGGACGTTCATGAGGCCGATGACCTTGAGTGCTTTCGCAAGCGCGTAGGTGGCGGTGCGCACGGTGTTGAGCATCTCCGGGCTCAGGGTGTGCGGGGGCACCACCATCGCGGCGTCGCCGGAGTGGACGCCGGCGAACTCGATGTGCTCCAACATGCCGCCGATGACGCTGGTCTCACCGTCGCTGATACAGTCCACATCGAGCTCGATGGCGTCTTCGAGGAACTTGTCGATGAGCACGGGCTTGCCGGGCATGACGTCGAACACTTGGCGGACGACGCCCTTCAATTCTTCCTCGCTGTAAACCACGAACATGCCGCGGCCACCGAGGACGAAGGACGGACGGAGCAGCACGGGATACCCGACAGCCGCCGCGAAACCGACGGCCTCACCCTCGGTGAGGGCGGTGCGGTTGTCGGGCTGGCGGAGGCCGGTGGCGGTGAGGATGGCGGCGAAGAGTTTGCGGTCCTCGGCGGCCTCGATGCTTTCGGGCGTGGTGCCGATGATGTTAACGCCGTTGGCCTTCAGGGCGGTGGCGAGATTGAGCGGGGCCTGGCCGCCGAACTGGACGATGACGCCGTCGCACTTTTCCTGCGTGTAGATTTCGAGCACATCCTCGAGCGTGAGCGGCTCAAAGTAGAGGCGGTCGCTGGTGTCGTAGTCGGTCGAAACGGTTTCCGGTTTGGAGTTCACCATCACGCTCTCGTAGCCCATCTCGCGCAGCGCGAAACTCGCGTGGACGCAGCAGTAGTCGAACTCGATGCCCTGGCCGATACGGTTGGGGCCGCCGCCGAGGATCATGATCTTCTTCTTGCCGCTCGGGGGGAGGATTTCGTTTTCGTCCCCGTAGCTCGAGTAGTAGTAAGGGGTAAACGCCTCGAACTCGGCGGCGCAGGTATCCACGAGGCGGTAGGTCGTGTTGACGCCGGCCTGTTTGCGGTGGGCGCGAACGGCGTTGAGGTCGCTCTTGAAAATGTGCGCGAGCTGCGCGTCGGCGAAACCAAACTGTTTCGCGCGGCGGAGGGTCGTGACGTCGATGGTCGCGAGGGACTTGGTCGAGAGGTCCTGTTCCATCTCGTGAATCTCGCGGAGCTGGTGGAGGAACCACGGGTCGATCTTGGTGAGATCAAAGATGCGCTCGACGCTGTAGCCGGCGCGAAAGGCGTGGCGCAGATAAAAGATGCGCTCGGAGTTGGGCGTGCCGAGTTTCGCGTTGATCGTCTTCTCGTCCACGGGTTCATCGCCGCCGAGCCGGCCGCCGCCGCCAAAGCCCCGGGCCCCGACTTCGAGCGAGCGCAGGCATTTTTGCATCGATTCTTTGAACGTGCGGCCGATGGCCATCGCCTCGCCGACGGACTTCATCGCGGAAGTGAGCGTGGTGTCGGCGCCGAGGAATTTCTCAAAGGTAAAGCGCGGAATCTTGGTGACCACGTAGTCGATGGTCGGCTCGAAACTCGCGGGCGTGACGCGCGTGATGTCGTTACGCAGCTCATCGAGCGTGTAACCGACGGCGAGTTTGGCGGCGATCTTGGCGATGGGGAAACCGGTGGCCTTCGACGCGAGGGCGGAGGAGCGCGAGACGCGCGGGTTCATTTCGATGACGATCATGCGGCCGGTCACGGGATCGACGGAGAATTGGATATTGGAACCGCCGGTCTCCACGCCGATCTCGCGGATGACGGCGAACGAGGCGTCGCGCATCACTTGAAATTCTTTATCAGTGAGCGTCATCGCCGGGGCGACGGTGATGGAGTCGCCGGTGTGGACGCCCATCGGGTCGAAATTCTCGATGGAGCAGATGACCACGCACTGGTCCTTGTGGTCACGCATGACCTCCATCTCGTATTCCTTCCAGCCGAGCAGACACTCTTCGACGAGCACCTCATGCACGGGCGAGAGATCGAGGCCGTTGGCGCAGATGCCTTCGAATTCTTCCTTATTGTAGGCAATGCCGCCGCCGCTGCCGCCGAGTGTGAACGACGGACGGATGATCAGCGGAAACGCGCCAAGAAAATCCGCGGCGTCGCGGGCCTCGACCATGTTTTTCACGGTGCGCGATTTCGCGACATCGAGACCAATCTTAATCATGCATTGCTTGAAGAGTTCGCGGTCCTCGCCTTTGTTGATCGCGTCGGGCTTCGCACCGATCATCTCGACGCCGTATTTGGCGAGGATGCCGGCCTTGTTGAGTTCCATCGAGAGGTTTAGTGCTGTCTGACCGCCCAACGTGGGCAGCAGCGCAGAGGGACGCTCGGTGGCGATGATCTTTTCGAGCATCTCGAGGTTGAGGGGCTCGATATAGGTGACGTCGGCGAACTCCGGATCGGTCATGATCGTCGCCGGATTGGAGTTCACGAGGATGACCCGGTAGCCTTCCTCACGTAGCGCCTTACAGGCTTGAGTGCCGGAATAATCGAACTCGCACGCCTGCCCGATGACGATCGGACCGGCACCGATGATGAGGATGGATTTCAAATCAGGGCGTTTGGGCATGAGCGTGGATTTCGGCGAGGGTTGAGCGCGCCGAAACGCGCGGCAAGCGGGAAAGCGCCAGCGGGCGTGGACAGGTCAACGATACAAGCGCGGACGCCACCCGAAGGTTCGTTTCCCGTCTAGGGCTGTGACAAACACCCTTATGATGTTCACGTTTAACCCGTGCGATAGGTGCGGTAAAATGCGATGCCCTGACGCGCTGGGCGGCTGATCCGTGCGGACGTCGCGGAGCTACGTTTCCGTCGGAACATCGGTGCCGAGCACCCGGGCGGCGAGGCCCGTGTCTCCCCGGCAGGCCCGTAGAACCATATCGATGTATTGACGCTGCTGGCCGGCCAGATAATCGGCGAGCTTCGGCCAATCCTTGAGTTCGCGCAGCCGCATCGGGAGTTGCTGAGACGTCACCACGCGGGACTCGGTAGTCGCGGCGATTTTGGAGACGACTTGGAAGAGTTCGGTCAGATTGCCCGGCCAGTGGTAAGCACCGAGGGTGGCGAAGGCGTCGTCGGTGAATTCGATCAGATTAGCCTCGAAATGCGGATTGGTCGCTTGAGCCGTGTAGCTCTTCACGAGCAACGGGATGTCCTCTTTGCGCTCACGGAGCGCGGGCAGTTGCGCGGGCAGCGACGCGACGCGGTAGAACAGCTCGTCGTGAAACTTACCCTCGTCAGTCAGGGCTTCGAGGTCTTCGGCCGTGGTGCAAATGAGCCGAAAGCCGTGCGCGGTGTTGCGCAGGACGCTCACGAGTTCCTGCTGCACAGGGAGCGACAGACATTGCAGATGCTGGAGGAATAGGGTGCCACCTTTGGCCTGCTTCACCCAAGTGCCGCCCTCGCCGTTCTGGCCGAGGAGCCCGTCGCGGAGATTGGCCTCGGAGCTGAGCGCGCAGTCGATGCGGACCAAGGGCGCTTCCGTCGCGTTGGCACCGTGGAGGATCTCCGCAACCGCAGTCTTGCCCGTGCCGTTCTCGCCGATGAGCAGCACCGGCGTGCGCACGGTGGCGAGTTTCTTAACCTGCTGGATGAGCTTCTTGAGCGCAGGGCTGGTGCCCACGAGGCGAGTGGCGATGTCGTCGGCTTTGGCGCCGGGGGTGAGGCCGCCGCTGTTGCGCTGGGACTGGAAATTCTTGAACTCCATGCCGCGCTTCAACGTGGCGATCAGCTCATCGACGCGGAACGGTTTCTGGAGATAGTCGAATGCCCCGAACTTGAGGGCCTGCACCGCGCTTTCGGTGCTGGCGTAGGCGGTCATGATGATGACGACGCAGTTGGGATCGTAGAGCTTGAGCTGCTTGAGCAAGGTGATGCCGTCCATCGGCTTCATGTCGATGTCAGCTAATACCAGATCAAACTTCTCCGCCTTGTAACGCACCAGCGCCTTCTCCCCATCCGTCGCGAAAACGGTAGAGAAGCCACTGGGTTGGATGACGGCTTCCAGCATCTCGTGAATGGAGATGAGGTCGTCAACGATGAGAACGGAAGGCATGAAAATTAAGCATTACGCTCCAAAGCGGGGCGCCGGAAGTCAATCCGCCGCCACGCAGGGCGTGCGGTAAGATCGTGTTACTGCAGGCCGCCGGCGACGGCGCCGAGTTGGAAGATGGGCAGGAACATCGCCATGACGATCCCGCCGACCACCACACCCAGAAAGACGATGAGGATCGGCTCGATAAGGGAGGTCAGGGCGGAGACGGTGGCCTCGCACTCAACATCATAGAAGTCGGCGATCTTGTTCATCATGCCGTCCACGTTACCGGTGGCTTCACCGGCCTTCACCATGTGCTTCATCATCGGCGGGAAGAACTCGTTGGATGCGAGAATCTCCGAGACCTGGCCGCCTTGACTGACGTGTTTGGCGACTTCGGCGCAGGCATCCTCGATCTGCACCTTGTTACTGGCCGAGGCCACGATTTCGAGCGTGCGCAGGATGGGCACGCCCGAGCGGATGAGAGTGGCGTAAGTGCGGCAAAAGCGGGAGAGCGCGATCTTGTGCACGAGGTTGCCGAAGATGGGCGCCTTGACGAGGAACTGATCTTTAACGCGGCGCCCTTTCGGGGTGGCGATGAATTTGCCGACGCCCCAATAAACGCCGTAGGCCGCGGCCACGAGGTAGAAGAAGTAGGACTTAAGAAAATTACTCAGATCGATGAGGAACTGGGTCGGCGCGGGCAGCTTGGCGCCGAAGTCCTTGAACATATCGGCGAACACCGGGATGACGAAAATGAGCAACACATTCACCAACGCCGTCGCCAACCCGATGACGGCGATCGGGTAGGTCATCGCGGATTTCACCTTCTTGGTGAGCTTGACGGTGGATTCGAAATAGCCCGCGACTTTGCCCAAAATTTCGGCGAGACCGCCGCTCGCTTCACCGGCCTCCACCATCGAGGTGAAGAGATTGGGGAACGATTTGGGGAATTTTTTAACCGCGGACGAGAAGGAGTTACCGGCCGATATATCGAGGCGCACATCGCGGATCACGATGCGGAAAACCTGATCCTCCGTCTGGTCTTGAAGGGCCTCCAAGCATTGGACGAGGGGCAGACCCGCGACGAGCAGCGAGGCGAGCTGTTGGGTGAAAAGCGCGAGTTCGCCCAGCGGTAATTTGTATTTCTTCGCGCGCTTCTCGAGACTCTTCTGTTTGGCCATCGCCTGCGCGGCCTTGATGCTCGTCGCACCTTTCCTGGTTTCATTCGCACGCGGCGTCGTAGTAGCGGAACCTGAAGACAACAAGGCCATGGTGGGCGGAGACTTCTCGCCCCGCCCCTAGGCGGCAATCTCATTTGCGGGGCGAGGCGGTAAAAATTTGGCGAGATTGCACACCGCGGGAAACTGCGCGCAACTAAAGCCGTCCGCCGGGTCCCTCGCCAAAAACCGGCCCTGGCGTTTTAAACCGTCGAGCAGATGACTTTGACCGGCCCCACTTCCACCTTTGCCGAAGATCGTCGTGAGCGAAGCATCGGCCGCGTCCCGACTGCGGACAATCACGACGATGTGGTCGGGCGCGATGCCGTCGGTCGGGACAAAGAGATACCAATGCCCACCGATGCAGGCCTCGAAGCAGGCGTGAAAATCCATCGGTTCCAAGCCACCCGCGCAGCCGCCGACGTGGCCGTCGACGTAGCGCGCCGGGATGTTGAGCGCACGGCAGAGAGCGGTGGTAAGGTGAATGTAATCGCGGCAGACGTCTTTTTCAACTGCCAGGCATCCAAGGCGGAGGTGTGGAAATCGGTGGCGCCCGCGGTATAGACGAGGGTGGCGTCGATCCACCGGCAGATCTCGCGCACTTGGTCGGCGCGTTGCGGGATTTTCCCAAAAAGATCCCACGCCGGCTGCGTGAAACGGTCGCTCTCACAGTAGCGGCTCGGGAGCATGTAGGTGAGGATGGAGAGCGGCAGGCGGCCGGGGTTATCAGCGCGCACCTCGATGGGAACGACCGGGCGGTTGACCTCGACTTGGGCGTGGTAAACGACTTCGAAAGGCCCCGCGGGCGCCTCCACGCGGAAGACGCGGTTGCCCTTAGAAGTGGCCGTGCGCTTGCCGATGGGCACATCGGGCGTGAGGCGGATGCCCTCGTCCACGAGCCGCTGAAACACGTCGCGGTTGGCGAGGATGTTGAAGATGAAATTCGCGGTGGGCGAAAGCACGTCGTAAGCGAGCGTGCAGCCGGCGGAAAGAATCTTAGGGAATTCCAACCGTGGCGGGCGGCGCCGGCGGATTTCAATCGCGAAAGCGCGGCCCGATCCGGGCGCAAAAAGCGCGGAGCCCGTGCGGGCCCCGCGCCGGAGGTGTAAAAACGAAAGCGGCGACGTGGTCGCGCGGCCTCAGAATTTGTAGGCGATCTTCGTGTAGTAGAAGGTGCCGTTGAAGCCGAAGGGCGAGATGCCGCTGTAGGGGAAGATACCGACGTTGTCGCTGCCCGTGTAGGCGACGCCGCCCACCACCTTTGAGCGGATGTTCTCCGTCGGGTAGATGTTGAACAGGTTGTTTGCGCCGACCGAGATCGTGAACTGCTTCGTGAGGCGGTAGGTCACATCGAGGTCGGTGATCCACTTCGCCTCGAAAGTCTGGATGACCTGCTTGTTGCCGGCGGCACTGCCGGGGACGGGATCGACGAGCTGCACCTTGTAGCCGCCGAGGAGCGCGTCCTGACTGGCTTGGCTGATGCCGGAGTTGTTGCCGAGCGCGACGGCCGAGACTTCGCCGTAGCGGACTTCGCGCAACTGGAACGAGAATTTCTTGATCTCATAGTTTGCGATGAAGTTCAGGACGTTCTTGGGCTGGCCCTTTTCCATGCGCACTTTTTCCGTGAGGTCGAAGAGCGGCGTGGTGATGCCGAGCGCCGCGAGCTGCGGCGGGGTGGGCTTGAACTTCGTGACCTTGGTGGTGCCAAAATTCGCGCTGCTGGTGAGCGTGAGTTTGCCGGCTTCCTTGAGGTTGAGTTTGTAGCGCAGGGTGATGTCCGCGCCCTCGGTCTTCGTGTTCACGGCATTCGTGAAATAACGGCCCCCGCCGACGGCGGGCAGGCCCTGCGAGGTGAGGAAGTTGGTCACGGCGGCGCCGGTGTAATTGCTCGAAAGGACAATGCGGTCCTTGATGGTGACGCGGTAGAAATCGACCGTGGCCGAGAAGTTCGGGAGCGGGTCAACCGTGAAGCCGATGCTCTCGTTGGTGGACTTCTCGGGCTTCAGATCGGAGGCGCCGAGGGCCTTGGCGATCGGCAGCGAGACGGGGAACGTGCTCACTTCGAGGAGCACGCCGCCGATGTTGTTGGTCGCGGTGGAGCTGAACCACTGCTGCGCGAGATGCGGCGCGCGGAAGCCGGTGCTGAGCGAGCCGCGCACGGCGAACATCTTGGTGAACTCGAAACGCGAGGCGACCTTGCCCGTGGCGTTGGGGCCGAAGTCACTGTATTGCTCCACGCGGCCCGCGGCGGAGACGAGCCACTGGTCGGTGAGGTTCTGCTCGAAATCGGCATAGGCGGACTTCGCGTCGCGCGCGTGCGAGCCGGCGTCGGCGGGCTTGAAACCGCCGAAGACCTGCGCGCCCACGGCGGCGAGGATGCCGGCATTGGGGCCGTCGAGGACGCGGATGCCGCCATCGCGGTAGGAATCGGGTTCGCCGGCGGCGACCTCGTATTGCTCCCAACGCAGCTCGGCGCCGAGGGCGACCTTAAGCGGGGATTTGAGGGCGGTGGTGAACTCGTTCGTGAGTTCGAGGTTGGTCGTCCACTGGTTGAAGGTGAGCTTGCCGTCGTTGAAGCTCGTCTTGTTCAGGGTGCCGAGGGTGGCGTTTTCGGACTGGGCGGTGACGTAATTGAGCGTGTTGCTGCCGTAGACCGTGCTGAGGTCCCACGCCCAATCGCCGGCCTTGCCCTTGAGACCGCTACCGAAGGAGTAATCGACAACCTTGGCCTGGATGACGGGGAGAAATCCGTCGGCCCAGATGGCGCGCACCGTGCGGTCGTCACCGGAGCGGCGGAAGAAACCCGCGCCCTCGGAATGCTTGAGGCTGGCGCCGCCGAAGAAGTAAAGCTCGACGCCGTTGGCCAGCGGGAGTTCGCCGTTGAACCAGGCGCCCTCTTCCTTGGAGCGCGGGTCGCCGAAGCGGTGGTTGAGGCGGTTCACGGTGGCCTCCTTGGCGCTGAGCGTGCCGTTGGAGGGGCTCAGGCCGGTGCCGGAACCGTAATTGCCGGAGATCGTGGTGGCCGCGCCCGTCGTCGGGTTGGTGCCGAAGTATTGCTGACGCGTGTCGCGCTGGATGCGGTTGGTCGGGCTGTGATTGCGGGCGTAAGCGGTAAGGAACAGCGAGCCTTTCTCACCGAGCTTGCTGCCGGCAAACGCATCGATCTTCAGGTCGCGGCCGTCCCCGCGCTGCGTCGCGCCGTAGGAAATGGTCGAGCCCCAGCCGAGGTCTTTGCGGAGGATGACGTTGATGACGCCCGCGATGGCGTCGGAGCCGTATTGCGCCGAGGCGCCGTCGCGCAGCACTTCGATGCGGCCGATGGCGGAGGTCGGGATCGCGTTGAAATCGGTGGAGACCGAGCCGCGGCCGATGGAGCCGTTGAGGTTGACGAGCGAGCTGGTGTGACGGCGTTTGCCGTTGATGAGCACGAGCGTCTGGTCGGGGGCGAGACCGCGCAGCGTGGCGGGACGGATATGGTCCGTGCCGTCGGTGAGCGAGGGGCGCGGGAAGTTAAAGGACGGCACGAGCGCTTGGATGGCTTGCGACGTCTCGGTGTAGCCGCCTTGGTTGATGTCGTTGCTGGTGACAACGTCGATCGGCACGGGCGACTCGGTCACGGTGCGGTTGCTGAAGCGCGTGCCGGTCGATACGAAGGCCTCCAGCTTCACGACTTCATCCGGCGCGGCGGCGGGAGCGGGCTGCGCGAGCAGCGCGGAGGATGCAGACGCAAAAAAAGCGACGGCGACTGGCAGGCCAGCCAGCGATCGCCACGAAACGCGCGAGGTCAGGCGCGCGGCGGTGAGGTGTAGGTTAGGGTTCATCGCCGGAGACGATTGTGATATTTTAGCGACAAAACAAGTGCCGAGCTTACGGCCCGATTACTTAACATTCCCACAGCGTGCGTTAAAAAACTTCCGCTTGCTCCGCCTGCCGATGCGCGGAATCTCGCGCGCATGACGACCTCCCGCCGCATCCGTTGTCTCCGCACCGGCGTCGCGACATTCGCGCTCGCCCTCGCCCCCATGTCCTCCCACGCCCAACGCCAGCCCGTCGAAGCCGGGCACGGCATGGTCTCCTCCGTCCACGCCCTCGCCTCCGAGGCCGGCGTGGAAATTCTCAAGAAAGGCGGCAACGCCGTCGACGCGGGCATCGCCACCGGCCTCGCCCTCGCCGTGGTGTTTCCCTACGCGGGCAACCTCGGCGGCGGCGGTTTCATGATGATCCACCTCGCCGACGGCCGCGACATCGCCATCGACTACCGCGAGACCGCGCCCGCCACCGCGAGCCGCGACATGTATGTCGGCCCCGATGGCAACGTCCTCAAACCCGGCCCCGGCTCGTCCACCCTCGGCTGGACCGCCAGCGGCATCCCCGGCTCGATCGCCGGTTTCGCCCTGGCCCAGCAAAAATACGGCTCCGGCAAAGTCTCCTGGTTCGATGTCTGCGAACCCGCGCGCCGCCTCGCCGACGAAGGGCACATCGTCACTCCCGGCACCGCGAAAAGCCTGCGCGAAACGAAAAAATTCGGCCAATTCCCTGAGTCGAAACGGATATTTCACGCTGGCGGCACGTTCCTCGGCCCCGGCGAACTCTGGCGCCAGCCCGACCTCGCCGCCACCTTGGATCGCCTCCAGAAAAACGGCCCGCGCGAATTCTACGAGGGCGAAACCGCCAGGCTCATCGCCGACGCCATGGCGAAAAACGGCGGCAACATCACCCTCGACGACCTCAAAAATTACAGAGCCGTTGAGCGCACGCCTCTGCGCGGCACCTACCGCGGCTACGAAATCGTAACCATGCCGCCACCGAGCTCGGGCGGCATCGCGCTGATCCAGATGTTCGGCATGCTCGAGCCCTACGATGTCGCCAAACTCGGCTACGGCTCGGCCGCGAAATACCATCTCTTCACCGAGGTCATGCGCCGCGCCTTCCGCGACCGCGCCGAATTCCTCGGCGATCCTGATTTCGTCAACGTCCCCGTCGCCGGCCTGCTTGATCCCGCCTACATCACCGGCCTCATGAAAAACTTCGACCCTAAGAAAGCCACGCCGAGCGACACCCTCGCGCCCGGTAACCCCGCCGGTTGGAAACCCATCACCCAAAATCTCTCGCCCCTCGCCCGCGCCAACGCCGCCGAATCCACCGAAACCACCCACTACTCCATCGTGGACGCCGTCGGCAACGCCGTCAGCAACACCACCACGCTCAACGGCGCTTACGGCTCCGGCGTCACCATCACCGGCGCCGGTTTTCTGATGAACAACGAAATGGACGACTTCACCTCGAAGATCGGTGTGAAAAACATGTTCGGTCTCCTCCAAGGTCCCGCCAACGCCATCGCGCCCGGCAAGCGTCCGCTCTCGTCGATGACGCCCACCTTCGTCCTGAAAGGCGGCGCGCTCGTCCTCGCCACCGGCAGCCCCGGCGGACCCACGATCATTAGCACCGTGCTGGAGATCATCAGCAATGTCCTCGACCACGGCATGACCGCCGTGCAGGCCGTCGATGCCCCGCGCTACCACCACCAATGGCAGCCCGACGCGCTCGTGCACAATCGCTTCAGCATGAGCCCCGACACCGCCGCGATCCTCACCGCGATGGGCCACAACTTGAAGGAAGGCGAAAACCTCATCGCGGGCGACGGCGAGACCATCTTCATCGACCCGAAGACCAAGTTCCGACACGGCGCCTCCGATCTCCGCAAGCCCGACGCCAAATCCGTCGGCTATTGATCGCGCGCCACCCCACGCACACAGCCCCTTCGTTTCACCGCAAAAATCGCCGGTCTCAAACCGGCGTTTTTTGTGCTCACTCGTTCGCCGCATACGACCGCGCGATCCGTCTGCCAAGCGTCCGCGATGAGCGTTTTGTGCCAGTTTTTGAGCGCCCCCGTGCCTTTACCCCGAGCGATCGAGCGCCTTTCTCTCCGCTTCGCGTGAGCGTTTCTCGCCACGCAACCCCTACCCCCGCCGCTGGCGTCCACCTTCCGCGCCGCCTTTTGCCAAAATTTTTCTGTCCGCAAACCACCACCTTACTATGACCACCATCCCCACCTCCCCGGCCGCCGCTCCCTGCCGCGCGCCCTTTCCGCGGCGCTCTCCTTGGGCGCCGCGTCCTTCACTCTGGGCCAGACCGCGCCCGAGACCAGGGACACCGTGACGCTCCCGCAATTCACGATCATCGAAAAAGCCGCCAACCCCAATTAATCCGGCCAGGTCCTTTCCGCCTCCCGCATCGCCATGTCCGTGCAGGATATCCCGCAAACCATCTCCGTCATCCCCCGCGAGTTCATCATCGAATCCGGCTCCGACCGCATGTTGGACGCCGCGAAATACGTCACCCCCATCGTGGAAAACACGCTCCCCTACGGCGGCGACCGTTACACCATCCGCGGCCTTCAGGTTTCTGCCGAGATGATCGACGGCACCATCCTCTCCGGCGCCGACGGCTACAGCATGTCGCAATCGGTCTATAACATGGAACGCCTCGAGGTCATCAAAGGCCCCAACGCCATCCTCGTCCCCGGCGGCGTGATGAATCCCATCACCAAGTCCCCTTTCCTCAAGAACGCCTCCAGCGTCAGCCTCGAGCTCTCCCAATACTCCGCCAACGCCGTCAGCTTCGATATCAACCGCGTTCTCGGCAAAGCCGGGAAATGGCCGCGCCTCGTTTACGCCCGCCGGCAGACCGACTACTACATGAAGGGCCAATATCGTAACGGCTACGAGATCGCCCCGTCGTTCTCCTATTAGTGGACGCCCACCCGGAAGCTCACCCTCAAGGCCGACTTTGTCCAAAACCGCGAGTCCAACCTCGGCGGCCTCCCCATCGACCCCTCGGTGGTCGGCACCCAATACGCGAAGATCCCCCGCGGCCTCCCCCGCGACTGGCAGTTCGGCGACGATACCGATACCCGCCACCGCTCCACCGAGCGCGTCAGCGCCCAACTCCTCTCCGGCCTAGGGCCTGTTAACACTATATCAAGGCTAGCCAGATAAGGGCGAAGGTGACGAAAGAGCGGAAAAGCACATCGAGTCTGTCGTAACGGGTGAAGGTGCGGCGGAAGCCCTTGAGGCGGCGGAAGAGTCGTTCGACGTGATTGCGCTCCCGATAAACCGCCTTGTTCAGCTTCCAGGGCTTGAGACGCCGAGGGTTGGGCGGGACTACCGGCTTGAAGC
>JACMRG010000396.1 GCA_014376585.1 Opitutaceae bacterium
GTGGACACGATGAAGCCCGAGCCGTCCGGTGCGGACGCGGGCTGGAAATTGCGGGCGCCGCGACGGTCGGCGCGGACGCCCTCGGGGCTGAAGACGAGCGCGGTGAACGGCTCGCTGGTGTTCACCCTCACTCGCAACGGTGCGGCGGATTTCGGCACGGCCGTGCATGCGAGATTCGCGGAGGTGGAGTGGCTCGACGCGGGCGTGATCGAGGGGCTGGCGGCACGATGGGCGAAGGCAGACGGCGTGGACTTCGCGGCCGAGGAGGCGCTCGCGTGTCTGCGCGCCCCGGAGTTGACGGCGCTATGGACGCGGCCGGCCGGGCGGGGTGAGACGGAAGTGTGGCGTGAGCGGGCGTTTGAGATGGTCCTCGACGGGGCTTGGGTGACGGGAATTTTCGACCGGGTCACGGTGGATCGCGACCACGCAGGGCGAGCCTTCGGCGCGACCGTGATTGATTTTAAAACGGACCGGCTGGCCGATGCGGCGGAAGTCGTAGCAGGGTTGGCGCGACATGCGGGGCAGCTGAATCTTTATCGGCGGGTGGTGGCGGTGCTGACGGGCTTGGCGCCGAGCCAGGTCCGGTGCGTGTTGGTGTTTACCCGGCTGCGGAGCGTGGAAACAGTGGCGGCGGTGGCGGACTAAATTCGGGCTTTACAGGGACCACCGCGAGTTACACGGTGCCCCCTCACTAATTCTCAAGCACCATGGGCAACCTGAAAAAGAAACGTCGTCTGAAGATGAACAAGCACAAGCGTCGCAAGCGCTTGAAGTCGCATCGCCACAAGAAACGTTCCTGGCAGCAGTGAGTTGGTGCGGTGATCGCGCCGCCCGTTCCAGCGTCATTTTTGAGTCGCCGCCGCCACGCGAGGGGTTTTGGCCGACGGTTCGCTTCCTATGGGTCGGGTCAAGTGCGAAGATTCCCCTGAATCTTTCGCTAAGACGGGCTTATATGCTGATCGCAACGAAAGGATACTTCCCAGCTGATGGGTGGTGAGGGGAGGGCATCCTTCGGACTAAAAATTATCTTGGTGAGAAATCTAGACACGACGGCTTTATCAGGGAAAAGCTGATCGACTGATAGGGGATTCAATAAAGGGTAAATGAAGATTGGCAGGGGGTATCCCCTAGAAATGAGCTTGTCATCAAGAACACGTGTGGGATTTTCCGCCATGGGCGACGATGTTAATTATTCCGGGTTTTTGGGGCGAAACTTGCCACCTTCCGGACTCTCATCGCTCAACACGTCTCAATTTAACAAGGCCGAGCGCACTGTATGTTTTTCTCCCAGAAATCTAACGGCTACTTCATCGACGCGAACGATCACGCGGTGATGCTAGCGCGGACCTCGGCGACCACGGCACCGTTCACAATCGAAGAAGTTCTGGAGTGCCCGGCAGGTGATCCGACGGCACTTTCGGCGATGGTGAAGCTCATTCAGCCGAAAAAATCCGCAGACGGTTACCTCCATGCGGCGGTTGGCGTATATCCGACGAAGCGCATCGTGCGCCGGCATAGTTTGGAACCGAAGCGGCTCAAAGAACCGGAATACCTTAATGAGGTGATGACGCAGCAATTGCGCGTGGAGCCTTCCAAATTCAGCATGGTGCTGATTAACGCTAACAATGGCGCCGACTACGATCTGGTCAAGGCGACGCAGAAAGATGTGCTCTTCTGCGGGGTGCCTAGCGACGATATCGTGGCCCTGCAGGATTCTCTGCTCGCCTGCGGTATCTACCCCGAGCGGGTAGAGCTCGGCAGCGTTGCGATCCTCGGTGCGCTGGCTGATTATCTGGGTGGCACGAAGACCAAGACCCCCACACTTATTCTTGAGGTAGGACTGGATTCCACGCAGTCTTTCATCGTTTCTGCGGCGGGGGTCGAGGCGTCTCGACCGGTCATGCTGGGACTAGATTCGATGGTGCCGGTGGTGCAGAAAGAACTCGGTTTGAAGGACGAAGAAGCGGCGAAAAAATTGTTTTACTCCAACACGTTTGATTTCACAGGGATGGGGCCGCTGCTGGTGAAACGACTGCTGAAAGAGCTACAGTCCTCCATCGGTTTTTACGAGGTGCAGACAGGCCAATCCGTCGGTCAGGTCATTTGCACACAGCTCATGCCGAAACTCAGTTGGCTTGAGGCGGCGATTGCGACCGGGCTGGGCATCGCAAGCCTCAGAGTCGAACCTGCCGGTTGGCTTCTGAACCGGCAGATAACGCTCTCTGACAACGTTTTTAAATCTATGCAGGAAACCCGCTGGCTGGGCCTTCTGAGCCTGATGTCGCGTTACAACATCGATCATGCGCTCCCGTCCGAAGAAAAAAAGTGAAGTGACCGCACCCTTGGTGCCGGCGTGGCATCCCGATTTCCGCAACTTTGACCGGTTGCCGGACGTCAAGGTCGTGCGCACGGCTTTTTACACGAACGGCATTTCGATCGTCGTGGTTTTGATTATGTTTTTCTGGTTGGGCTACCGGGAGTATCTACTCCATGACTTGACTCGTCAGATTGCCGACTGGCAGCGCCAGATTGATCATGATCTTCGGGCGAGCACCGTGGCGGTGGGGCAGTATAAAAAATTCCAAACCGAGGGGCTGCGGGTCGCCGAAGTGGAGAGGTTTATCAAATCGAAGCCGCGTTTCTCCGAAATTGTGTTGCGCCTCGCCGAGACTTTGCCCGCCAACGTGGCGTTGGACGGGTTGGATTTTCGTGAATCCGCTTTCAATTTGCGGGGCACGGTCCGCGGCACCCCCGATCTGGCCGCGGGTTACGCTTCCACTTACCTGCAGTTGCTAAAGTCTGATGCGGTGTTTTCGGAGAAGTTTAGCGAAATCACACTCGCCGGTCTCAATCCGAATCCGCAAACCGGGCGACTTCAGCTCGAAATCAAGCTCCAGCTGCGTGAAGGGAAGAAGCCATGACCAACGAGCAACTCTTCGCGTTAATTAAGAAGAACCCTCTCAGCGTGGGTTGCGGCGTGCTGGCACTGCTGATCGGCGTCGTGATTTCCGTTCGCATCGACTCGGTGCCCGAAAGGGCGAAGCTGCTTGAACAGAAAATCGCCGAGGGCGAGCGACTGAATGCCAACGTCAACAACGCGGCCCAGCTCCCGGAACAACTGGCCGCGCTCACCGAGGCCCGCATTGAAATTGAAAAACGCCTCGTGCGGGGAGCCGATCTCGCGCAGAATCTCCAATATTTTTACCGCCTCGAAGCCGATACCGGCGTCAAGCTGATCAACCTCCGTCAGAATTCCTCGGGCGTCACCAAACCGGGAGCCAACGGTCCCCTGGCCGGCGTCGGCTTTACGGTCTCTTTCCAAGGATCCTATTTCACCGTGATGGAATTTCTCCGTCGTTTGGAAAGCGGCACCCATTACTCCCGGTTTACTGTGGTCAACCTGGTGTTCGCGGGAGCGAACAGAAACGGACCGCTCGTGATGTCAGTCTCGCTCGAACTTCTGGGCCAACCATGAAAGTCTTCGCCCCTCGCTCCATAAGTTTAGCCTTGGTCGGCGTGGCGTGCGCCGTGTCCGTATGCGCCGCAACTACGGCCGGCGGTGATGTGGCACCCATCGCCAAGCGGCGCCCGACGGTCGAGTTGGCTCAACGGCTCGCAGTCATTTCGCCGCCCGCGCCCCTACCTGCGGATGCCGTGCTGCCGTTCAATCCGGTCGCGTTTGGCCAGCCTAATCCCGAAGAACAGCGCGCGATCGACCAAGCCCTCGCCAATCAGCAGGCCCTAACCGCCACCGCCCCTGCCGGGGGAGCGCAGGCCAAGCCGGGTGCCACGGATCGAGAGCAACTTGCGGCCATCGCCGCGAGGATCCCAGTCAAGGCCACTATATTTGTCGGTATCAGCAAAGAACCGAATCTCGTTATCGGCAATAAATTCTACAAAATCGGGTCAAAATTCACCGTCGCCTATTCGGGAATTGATTACGCGCTCGAACTGACCGCGATTGATAGCACCACCTTTACCCTTCGCCTCAACGGCGAGGCCATCACTCGTCCCATCAAATCCGCAGCAAAGACGTCACCATGATTACTCGCCGCCTCATTTTGCCCGCCGCCGCGTTGTTCGCTGCGACAATTTCGGTCTCCGCTCAGGCTGTTGCCCCGTCGACACCTACACCTGCACCTGCTCCTGTTTCCGAAAAGTCGGCGATCCCCACCGCTTCCGAGGTCGTCATCAAAGATACCGATGCTTCACGTGGTATCGCCACCAAGGGCAAAGATTCCACGGGTAGAGATACGCTGTCGGTTGATTTTCCCGAGGAAGACGTGCGCAATATTCTCCGTAATGTCGCCGACCTTTTTGAGCTTAACATCATCATCCCCGAGGCCCTTCAGGGCAAAGCTTCCATCAAGCTGCGTGATGTCTCTTGGCGCCAGATTTTCCAGAGTGTCCTGAGCCCAATAAATTATACCTATATCGAAGAGGGTAACATCATCAAAATTGTCAGCAATGACAGCCTTCAGGTTGAGCCCGTTTCCACCGAGGTCTTCATCATTAACTACGCCCGCGCGGCCGATCTGCTTCCGACCCTGACCACACTCGTTGACGCTACTTTGGGTAAGATCGTCGTCGATTCTCGCAGTAACAGTCTGGTGGTCACCGAGCGTCCTACCCGCATGAACCGCATCCGACCCATCATCGAGCAGCTCGACCGCGCGACGGACCAAGTGATGATCGAGACCAAGTTTGTCGAAGTCACCGACCGCGACGTAAAGAACATTGGCGTCAACTGGTCTTCCCTAGCGAACTACAGTGTCGGGGCGGGCCCGCTCTCCGGAAATTTCAACCGCACGCGTGGACAGACGGGAGGCGGCGGCGCCACCGGCAACAGCGGCAGCACGGGCACTACCACTGCATCGTCCGGTCAGACCGGCACATCCAATACTTCGGGAACCGTGGGTTCTATTAACGGCACGATCAGCAGCGGCTCGACGACGGGCAGCGCCGGTGGCCTTACCAATGCGGCCACGACCGCCACCGGCACTTCCAGTGCCTTCAACATGCTCCAGTCGCTCACCAACAGCGAGAGCACGGCGCGGGGAATCTCGACCGTCTTCTCCGCCGATGAGTTCAAATTGGTCCTGAGCGCGCTTCAGAGTCAAAATAGCATCAAGCTCGTTTCCAACCCCACCATCGTCACCCTCAACAACACCCTTGCGACGATCCTCATCGGCCAAAAATATCCGATCGCTACGCCCAACATCACCCCCGGGGCTGGCGGTGGAGCCGGCACCATCACGTATTCCATCACGGAAAAAGATATTGGTATCAAACTTGAGGTCACACCCCAAGTGAACGCCCGCGGCTTCATCAAGCTCACGGTCAAGCCCACGGTGAGCAGCATTTCTGGCACCGTGACCATTCCTCAGGGCGCCGAGTATCCGATTGTCTCCACCCGCGAGGCCACCACTCAGATATCGCTCAAGGATGGCTTCACGATGGGTATCGGCGGCCTCATTCAGGATACCACCACCAAGGGTGAGGTTAAGGTTCCGATCCTCGGCTCGATTCCCGTCCTTGGCCGCCTCTTCCGCTCCGACTCCAAAAACCGCGAGTCGAGCAATCTGATCATCTTCATCACGGCCAAAACGGTCAGTGCTGAAGGGGCTCCGATTGAGGCCGTCTTCAACTCCGATCAAGTCCGCCAGCTCGATATACGGCGTGACGAGTTGCCCGGCTACCGCGACGGCTCCGACCCGTTCACCAAACCGGTCGGCCCCCAAGCCGCCAAGAAGTCCTCCAAGAAGTAACCGGTCATCAACCCCCACGTCCGATCACCCGGCCCTATCATGAAATATTTCCTCCGCATCGTCATTGGGGCCGCGCTTGCCTTCGCCGGCGCCGCTGCTGTCCATGCTCAAACCCTCAGCCCTACCGGGATCACTGCATCACCTACCACCGCCAAACCCGGCGACTCCGTCACCTACGCGATCACGGTGAACAACGCCGGCACCCAGTTCGGTCCGAGTGCCGCGGCCAATTTCACCGTGCTCTTCACCAATCTGGCCACGAGCAGCACTTATACCGTCAACAACGCCGCTGTCGCGCCCACTTCCGGATTTATCGCCGCCGCCGCGACCAATCCCACCACGGGCGCGGTCACCCCGGGCACCGGCACTTTTACCCTGACCGCCACCCTGCCCACGCAGACCTTGGAAGCCGGCGCCTACAGCGCGCAAGTGA
Organism: Opitutaceae bacterium; assembly: GCA_014376585.1. GTDB lineage: Bacteria > Verrucomicrobiota > Verrucomicrobiia > Opitutales > Opitutaceae > Tous-C4FEB. The sequence goes on from JACMRG010000396.1 coordinate 6,202, forward strand.
CGCTGAACTCTGTCACCGCTGGCACCGTCGGCACGAGCACCTTTACCGTCAGTTCCCCCGTGATTACAATCACGGGCAAACCCGACCTCGCCATTACCCGCCTCGATTACATCGCCGGCACCACTTACGTCGGCGGGCAGACCCTCGCGATGTCCTTGGACTACGTGAACAAACAAGCGACCAACGGCACGCAAAACGTGCCCTACCGCTCCGATGTAAACGGCGCACCTGCTTTCGTGCGCACCCAGGTCGTCCTATCCACCAATCCCACTTTCGGTGACGCCGACGATTTTCAACTCACGTTCCACGACGTTGTCGCCTACACCGCCGCCAACGGCGCTGCCACCACCATCAATTGGACGCAGCTCCTACCCGGGAATTTCTCCGGCTCTTACTACGTCTTGGCGAAGATCGATTCGCTCAACGCCCTCTCGCAGAACGACCCTCCGGCGCTCAACGTCAACGGCAACAACACATGGGTCGGCAATACCCTCAATCCCTCCGCCACCCTCATCAATCTCCTCCCCTCGAATTTCCCCACCGCCTACCTCGCATCGCACGGCACCGGCGCCACCACCTCCGCTTCCGGCTATAGCGACAATCCCTCCATCAGCGCCGACGGCCGCTACGTCGCCTTCGCCTCCGATGCCACCAACCTCGTCAACGGCGACACCAACGCCGCGCGCGACGTCTTCCTCTTCGACAGCCAGACCAACCTCGTCCGCCGCCTCAGCGTCTCGCAACAAGGCCAGGCCGGCAACGCCGCCTCCAACAACCCCGCCGTCAGCGCCAACGGCCGCTACATCGCCTTCGGCTCCGATGCGAACAATCTCGTCCTCGGCGACACCAACGGCTTCAGCGACATCTTTGTCGTCGATAACGTCACCGGCCTCATCAACCGCATCAGCGGCGCCAACGCTTCCGGTGGCCAGGCCAACAACCCCAGTTTCCGCCCCGCTATCAGCCAGACCGGCCGCTACCTCGTCTTCGAATCTACGGCCACAAATTTGACCGCCACCGCGACCGCCGTCGGCGTGAGCCACGTCTACCTGCACGACCGCGACGTGAGTAACTCCGGCATCTTCGACACCGCCGGCAACACCGCCACGCGCCTCATCGACGCCGATGCCGCCAGCCCGTCCACCGTTGCCGGCACCGCCGCCGCCATCCAAGCCGCGATCAGCGCCGATGGCGCCTGGGTCGCCTTCGCCTCCAAAGCCACCAATCTCGCCGCCGCCGCCACCGTGGCCGGCCGCCAGCACGTCTACGTGCGCCCCACCGCCAACCTCGGCACCGCCACCAGCGGGATCAAAAACGTCAGCGTCGTCACCACCACCGCCGTCGAGGGCAACAATGACAGCCAGACTCCCTCCCTCAGCTCCGACGGTCGCTACGTCGCCTACGCCTCCGTCGCCACCAACCTCGTGGCCGCTGACACCAATGCTGTCTCCGACATTTTCGTCTACGATAACAACCAGCCCGCAGGCGTTCCCATCGTCCGCCGCGTCAGCGTCGCCCACTTGACCCGGGCTGAGGCGATCGATCCCTCGGCCGCCGGCTTCCGGCTCGGCAGCATCAATCCCACGATCAGCGCCGACGGCCGTTACGTCGCCTTCGCCTCGCTCGCCAGCAACCTCACCGCCGGCGATACCAACGGCCAGTCGCAGCTCGCCGACTCCAACCGCGCCCTGGACATCTTCGTATACGACCGTGACTCCGCCGCCACCGGCACCTTCGATACCGGCGCCACCGCCACCGTCATGGTCAGCGTCAATCCCTTCGGCTACCAGACCAACGGCCTGCTCGGCGTGCCCAGCACCGCCGCCAGCAACATCTATCCCGCCATCAGCGCCAACGGCCGCTTCGTCGCCTTCCCGTCTGACGCCGAGAGCACCGCCGGCCTCGCCTTCGGCGCCACCAACCTGCTCCCCCTCGACAACAACGGCCTGCGCGACGTCTTCCTCTTCGACCGACGCACCAACGCCACCGTTACCCCCGCGACCCCGCCGGTCGTCACGATCACCAGCCCCGGCACCGCCACCTCCATCCTGGTCAACACCGCCGTTCCCATTACCGCCAGCGCGACCACCACGGTCGGTGTCGTCTCCTCCGTCCAGTTCTTCGTCAACGGCACCAGCCTCGGCACCAGCGGCACCTTTCCCTACACCAAGACTTGGAGCCCGACCGCCGTCGGCACCTACGTGCCCAGCGCTCTCGTCACTGACAGTTTCGGCAACCTCGGAGCCTCGGCCAACGTCAACGTCACCGTCAACGCCGCCCCCTCGGTCGGCGTGACCAGCCCTGTCGCTGGCTCCTCGATCACCGCCGGCATCGCGCAGACGGTCACCGCGACCGCCGCGGCTTCCAATCCCGGTGCTACCATTGTCAGCGTCCAGTTTCTCGCCAACGGCGTCGCTCTCGGCACCGATACGACCGCGCCGTATAGCGCGCCTTGGACCCCCACCTCCGCCGGCAACTTCAGCCTCACCGCCATCGCCACCGACAGCCTCGGCACCCAGACCACCTCACCCGCCGTCGTCATCACCGTTACTGCTGCGGGCGGAGGAGGCGGAGGAGGCGGTGGAGGCGGTGGTCTCACTGCGCCTCTCGTCACGATCACCACCCCCACCGACGGCAGTTCCATCGCGGTCAACACCGCTCAGAACGTGACGGCCACCGCCAGCCTCACCAACGGCACGGTCACGAGCGTTGCCTTTTCTGCCAACGGCGTGGCGGTCGGCACGGCCTCGACCTTCCCTTACACCGTGCAATGGACCCCGGCCCCCGCCGGCACGTTCACCCTCACGGCCGTCGCCACCGGCAGTAACGGCGCCCAGGCGACCACCGTTAACACGATCAACGTCCTCAACGCCGGTGCCCCCATTGTCGCCCTCACCGCCCCGCTCGGCGGCTCCGTGTTACCCGTCAACGCCATCACCTCCCTCTTCGCAACCGCCAGTGATGCCGACGGCACCATTCGCAACGTCCAATTCTTCGCCAACGGAGTGGCCCTCGGCACGTCCACCGCGTTTCCCTACAGCTTCGCGTTCGTGCCGACCTCGCCCGGCATCTATGTGCTCGCCGCCATCGCCACCGACAACGTCGGCAACCGCGCCACCAGCGCGGCGATCTCGGTCACCGTCAGCGGCGGCACCGCACCCACCGTCGCGGTCACCGCTCCCGCTGCCGGCAGCACCGTGGGCGTCAATCTGCCTCAGAACCTCACGGCGACGGCGACTTCTTCCGGCGGCTTTATCACCAGCGTCCAGTTCCTCGTGAACGGCGTGACGCTCAGCACGGATAACGCCTTCCCCTACGCCTCCACGTGGACGCCCACCGCGCTCGGCACCTATACTCTTTCCGTGCTGGCCACCGATAATTCGGGCAACGTCACCACTTCGGCGCCGATCACCGTCACCGTCGCCGCCTCGGCCGCGCCCACCGTGAGCCTCACGAACCCGGCCACGGGCAGCTCCTACACCGTCGGCAGCAGCCTCAATATCACCGCCAATGCCGCCGACAGCGACGGCACCATCACCCAAGTCGCCTTCCTGGTAAACGGACTCGTGCTCTCGACGGACCTCTCCTCGCCCTACGCCTCGACCGCGTGGACGCCGGCCTCCACCGGCGTTTACACCCTCATCGCCCAAGCCACCGATAACACCGGCAACGTTACCACCAGCGCGCCCGTGATCGTCACGATCGGGGCCAACGCCGCCCCCACCGTCGCCCTGACCAGCCCCGCGGGCGGCCTGAGCTTCAGCCTCGGTAACAACGTGCTCATCGGCGCCGCCGCCAGCGATGCCGACGGCACCATCGCCAACGTCCAATTCTTCGCCAACGGCCTCTCCATCGGCTCGGCCACCGCCGCCCCCTACAGCTTCAGTTGGAAACCCGCGAGCGCCGGCACCTACGCCCTCACCGCCGTCGCCACCGACAATGTCGGTAACAGCACCACCAGTGCGGCCGTCAGCGTATCCGTCACCAGTGCCGCCGCCCCCGCCGTCTCCATCACGAATCCCGCCACCGGCGCCACCTTCGGCATTGGCACGAGCATCCCGCTTAACGCCACCGCGACCGGCGGCAACGGCCCGATCTCGCAAGTTCAGTTCTTCGTCAACGGCGCCACGCTCGCCATCGATTCGGCGGCCCCTTACAACACCGTCTGGACGCCCACGAGCGCCGGCACCTACAGCCTGGTTGCCGTCGCCACCGATAATGCGGGCGTCTCCGGCACCTCGACCACGGTCACCGTCACGATCTCGCCCAACGGCGCGCCCACTGTCACCATGGTCAGCCCCGGGACCAACCTCGTCGTCGGCCTCGGCACCACGGTCAACCTCTCGGCCACCGCCAGCGACAGCGACGGCACCATCGCCAACGTCCGGTTCCTGTCCAACGGCACCGCGCTGGCCACGGCCACCTCCGTGCCCTACCGCACCACCTTCACCCCGACCGCGGCTGGCATCTACACCATCATCGCGCAGGCCACGGATAATTCGGGCAACGTCGCCGACTCCGTCGCGCAGACCATCACCGTCCTCGGCGGCATCGTGCCCCTCGTCACGCTGAAAAACCCCGCGACCGATACCGCGATCTCCGCCGATTCGAGCCTCCTCCTCACGGCCGACGTCGCGATCAGCACCGGCAGCATCAACCGCGTCGAGTTCTACGCCGGTTCCACGCTCCTCTCCACTAAGACCGCCGCGCCCTACACCTACGTGTGGCGCCCGGCCGCCATCGGCTCCTACGCGATCCGCGCCGTGGCCTACGACGGTGCCGGCACCGGCGTGTCTTCCACGGTCAGCACGGTTACGGTCGGCGCCCCCCTCGGCGCCCCCGGCGCCTATACCGTCGCGCTCACCAGCCCCACGGGCGGCACCAGCGTCGTGGCCTTCCGCACCCTCACATTTATCGCCAGCACCAATGTGGCCGAAAGCGCGGCCCCGGCGGTCGATTTCTACGCCAACGGCGCGATCTTCCAGACCGTATCCGCCTTGCCCTACCAGACCACGCGCGTCCCCACTATCCCCGGAGTCTTCGAGTTCTACGCCGTCGTCCGCGTCAATGGCGCCGTTTACACCTCCGCCGCCGTCAATCTCACCGTGTTGCCCAACGCTCCGCCCGCTGTCGCGATCACCGCCCCGGGCACCGGCTCAACCATCAACGTCGGCGCCGCCGTCACGATCAGGGCCACCGCCACCGATACCGACGATCAGATCGATACCGTCCGGTTCCTCGTCAACGGCCAGGTGTTGTCCACCGCCTCCGCCTTCCCCTACACCGCCACTTGGGCGCCGACGGCCGAAGGCATCTATACGCTCACCGCGATCGCCAAAGACAGCCAGGGCTCGGTCGCCGGCAACCAAACCACTTCCAGTGCGATCTACGTTCGCGTGACGGCGCCGGCCTCTGCTGGCGGCACCGGCACCGCACCCGATAATGTTTACGCGGGCACCTATGCGGGCGGCTCCGAGTTCGGCAAATTCGCGGTCATCGGCGTGGCCGGCAAGAACGCCGCTTTCATCGGTTACTCCACCACCGGCGCGACGAGGACTTACTTCCATCCCAACCTCGCCCTCGACCCGTCGGGGAGCTTCAGCTCGGGCACCGCCCTCAGCGGCCGCATTAATGAAACCGGCGTTTCCGGCACCCTCGACGGCAACCGCCTTACCTTCATCGGGCCGGTCACCTTCGCCTCGGCGAACAAAGTGTCCTCAGGCTATTACACGGGCAATATAGCCAACCGTCCTGCCAGCACGCTTGCCGCCATTGTGGGCGGCGACGGCACCGTCTTCGCCTATGTAAGCGACGGTTCGTTCAGTGACGCCGGCTCCAGCACGGTCGATAGCGCGGGCAACTTCAATCTCCCTCTTGCGGGCGGAGGAAGGCTCGTCGGCAAGGCCGATCCCACTACCGGCTTTCTCACGGGCACGCTCACCGGCGGTCCGGGCGGCACCGTCATGGCTGCACTTGCATCGGGAGGCGGATTCAGCGATGGCTCGCTGCGTAATCTCTCCTCGCGCGGCCAGGTCGGCACCGGCTCGAACATTCTGATCGCCGGTTTCGTGGTTGGCGGCTCCTCGCCGAAACAGGTGCTGGTCCGCGCAATTGGACCGACCCTGTCGGGCTTCGGCATCACGGGCGCGCTCACCGATTCCCAGCTCGAGATCTACAAGGGCGGCGCCCGCATCGCGCTCAACGATAATTGGGCGGGCAATCCCGCGATCGTCGCGGCTTCGGCCACCGTCGGTGCGTTCCCGCTTGCGGCCAACAGTCTCGATGCCGTGGTCCTCGTCCAGCTCGATCCCGGCGCCTACACCGCCCAAGTCAGCGGCACGGGCGGCAAGACGGGCGTCGCCCTCGTCGAGCTTTACGATGTCGATACCGTCAGCGCGTTCTCACCCCAGAAGGTGGTCAACGTTTCGACCCGCGGCGTCGTGGGCACGGGTGAAAGCGTCCTCATCGCGGGGTTTGTGGTCAACGGCAGCACGTCAAAGAAGCTGCTCATCCGCGGTATCGGACCAGCCCTCGCACCCTTGGGGGTGGCGGGAGCGCTGTCGGACCCAGTGCTACAGATCATCCGCGCTGATCGCACCGTGGTGCGCGAAAACGATAATTGGGAAACGGGCAACGACGCCTCGCTCGTCGCCGCCGCCACGACCAAAGCCGGAGCCTTCCCGCTCTCAAGTGGCAGCAAGGATGCCGTGATCCTCATCAATCTGCCTCCCGGCACTTATAGCGCCACGGTGAGTGGCGTGGGTGGTGCGACTGGCGTCGGGCTCGTCGAAGTTTACGAAGTTCCCTGACCCGGTCAGTCGATAATTTAGCCGCCGGCCAGCGGTGCGTGATGCTACGCTGGCCGAGATAAGTCGAAGCTTTGAAGCCTCCGCCCGCGTGCGGTTTTTTTGAGAGCGGTAATCGGGCGTTCGTGGCCCGTCGGCGCCCCTCGGCCTCGGCTTAATGGTTTGATCGTCAAACCATCGTTAAGATTTTTAAAGCCAAACGTTTTCAGTAGACGGCATCAGGTTTAATCTGCATCTACGCTTCCGCTGACCCTGATGTGTTGACGCAATATTGGCAAAACCGCCCACTCATGACTTTTCCCCCGGAGATAATTGTTGCGCGTCAGAGGTATCGCCAACGCGCCGGTTTCACTCTCTCGGAAGTGATGATCGCATTGTGTCTGGTGGCGACTATGTGCGCTACGGTTTTCGCCGGCTTGCAGACCATGACGACGCTGTCGATGGCGGTGGCGATCCGGAGCGAAGCGGATCGCCTCCTCCAAGCGGAGGCCGAGCGCCTGA
>JACMRG010000397.1 GCA_014376585.1 Opitutaceae bacterium
CGACTCTTCCGCCGCCACAGGGGCTTCCGCCGCACCTTCGCCCGTTACGACAGACTCGATGTGCTCTTCCGCTCTTTCGTCACCTCCGCCCTTAGCTGGCTGGCCTTGATATAGTGTTAACAGGCCCTAGGGCACGGCGAGCCTGGTCTTCAAACCCACGGCGACGACCTCGACTTAGCTCACGCTGAACCGCGCGGCGGCGGTCGAAGGCTCGTCGTCCAGCGGAGGCTTCGGCATGACGAACAACCTGCTCGTGGCCGATACGTTTAACAACTCGAACGAAATGGCCGAGCTCGGCGCGAAGGTGTCGCTGTTCGACGGCAAGGCGTTCGCCGGCGCGGCGCTCTACACGCAGAAACGCAACCGGCAGAACGTGCGCTTCATACTTGCCTGATGAAATCAAAGTGCAGGGCTTGGAGCTCGAAGCGGTCTATCAGCCCAATCGGAGTTTTAATGCCGGTGCGAATTTCACTTACAGCGAGGCGAACTTCGTGAACGGGCCGTTGCCGGGTAGTATTCAGACCACACCGGCGTTTTCGCCGAGTTCGCCGAGTGGAAATTTCGGCGCTTATCCGGCGGGCGACTACCGCGTGCCCGGCCTGCCGCGCTGGCTCGCCAACGCCTACGCGAGCTACACGCACGCGAGCGGATTCGGGGCGAGCGTGGGGCTCAATACGCAGGGTGAGCAGAATCTCGATCTGTTCGGCGTTGTGAAAATCCCCGCGCAGCAGACGTGGAATGCCGGTGTTTTTTATAAAACGAAGCGACTCGAGCTGCGTTTGGATTTCCTGAATCTGGCGGATGAATTCAACTGGCGCGCGACGAGCACGCCGTTTGCCGGTGCGGATCTCGTGACGCGTGAGCTGCCGTTTCACGTGCAGGGCGTGATAAAATACACGTTTTGAACCGGGCAAAATCGAGCGAGCGGTCGCAGCGAAGGGGCGCGGCCTTTTTGGGCCGGCCTTGGAGTTGGCTGCGACTGCTGGTGCTCGGCTGTGGATTTGGGTTGGGAAATGTTCAGGCGCAGATCCCGCGTCCTCCGCTGTAGGCCAGTGTGGCTTTCGCCGGTGCGACGCTGCATCACTACACGGCCGCGGACGGGCGCACGCCGCTGCGGCTGTATGTGTTTGCACCGTCGACGGAGCGGGGCGGAGGAGCGCGGGCGGGAATCGTTTTCTATCACGGCAGCGGCTGGGTGGAGGGCTGGATCGAGCAGTTTTCGGCCTACGCGCGGGCGCTGGCGGCGCAGGGAGCGGTCGCGGTGTGCGCGGACTACCGCACGCAGAAGAGTCACGGCGCCACGCCGTTTGATGCGGCCGGCGACGCGCGCGCGGCGGTGCGATGGCTACGGATGCATGCGGCGGAACTTGGACTCGACGGACGGCGACTCGCGGCCGCCGGGGCTTCGTCGGGCGCGCACACGGCGCTCGGTGCGGCGGTGTTTCCGGATGCGGCGGGTGAAACGGTTTCGGCGCGGCCCGACGCGTTGGTGCTTTTTAGCGCGGTCACGGATACGACGGCGGAAGGCTATCCGGCGGGCGTGGAGTTATTTGGCGGACGGGAGAGGGAGTTGCCGCCGCGGCATCATCTCGCCGTGGGGTTGCCGCCGATGCTATTGCTGCACGGCGATGCCGATCCGTGGGTGCCGGTGGCGAGCGCGCGGCGGTTTGCTACGGAGGCGATGGCGCTGGGCAACCGCGTGGAGTTGATCGTGTTCGCGGCCCGGGGACATGCATTTTTCAATCACGCGGAGTATTGGCCGGGCGTGCGGCCGGATGATTTTTTCACCTGTCTGTTTCTGACGGAGCAATTTCTCGCGGGCTTGGGTTGGATAAAACCGCCGGCGGGCATTGGTTCTGCTCCACTCGAAAAATCCACACCATGAAACGAATCCCGCTTAATTTGTCGTTCGCACTGATCCTTCTCGGCTTGGTCGCGGGCCGGTTGGGAGGCGCGACGCCCTCAGAAACGCCGCCGGCGGCGGCTGCGGTGCGGGCGCTCGTCGAGCGGCAGGCGCGGGCGTGGGAAACGGGCGATGAGGCGGAGTTTACGGGCACGTTGCACGCGGAGGTGGGGTTCGCTTATCCGGGAAAACGGCTGACGGGAGCGGGGGTTTTAAAGACGTTCCGCGACTGGAAGCGGGATTTTCGGGACACGAAGATGCATGTGCGGCGGCTATTGGTCGATGGGGCGCAATTCGCGGTCGAATACACGTTTGCGACGACGAATATCGCGAGTGGCAAGCGGACGGCGGCGGGCACGGTGGCGATCGGCGAAGTGCGCGACGGGAAAATCGTGGTGTGGAAGGAATATCTCGATGGGCGAGTATCGCGGCAGCAGACGGCGGGAGAATTGCCGGTGGATGAACACGCGGAGCCTTTTCCCTGGCCGGATACGCCGGCGAGTCGGGCGCCGTGAACACGACCGAATTATTTGCCCGCGTAGATGGCTTTATCGGGCCAATCGGGGCGCATCGCGGAGCCGGTCATGTTTAACAAGGACAGATAGTTGCGCAATGTGCGGATCGGGCTGAGGAGACGGAGCGTGCTGACTTCCAAGATGGAATTGGGGCCGTGGTTTTTGATGAGATTGGGGATGAGGCGCTCGTGGACGTTTTGGACGATATCGCGGTCGCTGGTGCCATCGATGGCGAAGAGGAGGGCGAGTTTGCCGTCGATTTCGGCGATGTGGCTCTCGGTGGTGATGGCGGAGAGCTCGCTGAGCTGAGGCTCGCGGCGGATGACGGCGCGGAGGCTGTCGTAGGTGACGCCGAGGGCGAACTTGATGATGTAGAGGTGGCTGGCGTTATACTGACCGGTGCCGGTCTCGGAAAGGTCGACGGAGGCCCAGTAGCGGATGAGGCCGGCGCGCTCGAGTTTTTGGCGTTTGCGGCCGACGGTGCGGAGCTGGACGCCCGTGGCCCCGCTGATGCTTTTGTCGGTCGTGCGGGGGTTGCGGATGAGCTGTCGGGCGATGGCTTTGTCCTGATCGTCGAGCGGGCGTGGCATGGATGAAGTTTTGGAATAACCTCAGCACGGGCCGGGCCTAGATAGAACGAATGCTCCGAGTGGAGAAAGAAGGGCGGGACGAAGCGGAAATCTCCTTGCGACCGCCGTGAGCGGCGGGGACGTTCGCTCGCATGGAGCTTTTTGAAATCAAGGCGGAGGTCGCGGCGGCGGCGGCGGATGATATTGATACGACCTTGCTCGAACTGGGTGTGGACGCTTGGAGTCTGCTCGAAGACGCTATTGCGAAGCGGGCGTGGATCGTGGGAATCTTTGCGAATGAGGAGGAAGCGAAGGTGCGTTGGGCGGAATTGAGCCCGCTGCTCGCAGCGGCGCCATTGGTGGAGCCCATGGTCCGGCCTTTGGGCGATCAGGATTGGAAGGAAAGCTACAAAGCGCATTTTCACGCCTGGCAATTTGGGCGGCTACACTGGGTGCCGATTTGGGAGCGCACGGCGTTTGTGCTGCCCGCGGGTGACGCGGTGCTATGGCTCGACCCAGGATTGGCGTTTGGCACGGGTAATCACGAGACGACGAGGCTTTGCGTGGAGCGATTGGTGGCGCGGGCGGCCCGAAAAGGCACTACGGAGCCGGTAATCGATGCCGGCTGCGGATCGGGGATTTTGGCGCTGTCGGCAGCTTTGTTGGGCTATCGCGAAATTGCCGGCTTCGACAACGACGCCGAGGCGGTCCGGATAAGTGAGGAAAATGCGGCGCTCAACGGTCTGGCGGGGCGGGCGCGTTTTTTTACGGGCGATTTGATCAGCGGTTTGTCGGGAATGCAGGCAGGGGTGGTGTTGGCTAATATTCAGGCTGATGTGCTCCAAAGATTTGTAGGGGAATTGATTGCCAGTGTGGCACCGGGCGGGAGCCTGATTCTGAGCGGAATCTTGGCCAATGAGCGCGACGCCGTGCAGGCAACCTTTGCCGCCAAGGCTCGAGGCTGGAAGATTGAGTCTCGTGTCATGGGTGAATGGAGTGACGTGGTGTTGAATCGGCCGGAGTAAACGAAAACACCTCTCGACTGTGAAAAAGTGGTTTTTTGGTGGTTGGCTGCAGTAACGGCGGTGAAGGCAACGCGGGCGCATGACACCTGGCTCATGCCTGAGCGTTTCGTGGCCACGCCGGGCGCGACCCTAAGATTTGATTTAACGAGCGCTTTGGGATTTCCCGGGTCGGAGTCGGGAATAAATCCGGAGCGAGTTAATCGATCTATCTGCATGATTGATATTAAGTAACGGAACTTATATTAGCCGGTCTCGCGGAAAAGAGTTTGGGTTTTATCGCCACATTCAGCCGCTCGGGCGTGGCGGTTGTAGGCGTAGACCTCAAGCCGAGGATACTTGAGCTTAGTCCCGATAAAATTGAGCTATATTTTCGCGAGATTCATGCCGGCGAAGCGTTGAGGATGACGTGGGCGGCGATACCGGAGCCACGACGATGGCGTGAGCGATATTCCAGGCACACCAAAACGCTTGCGCGGGTTGGTGAATCGCTAGCTGAAAAAACAGATTGGGGGCAGCCGCTGGGGGAGGCTTTGGAAATCATTCCTGAGGAGAATCCGACGACTTTGAAGGCAGGCGAAGTGCTTTCGGTGCGGGTGTTGCGTGCTGGTGTTCCGATGCCCGGATTTGCGCTTGGATTCGTTGCCGTGCGAGAAATTCGAGAACATATTGTTTTTACAGACAGCATGGTCGGGCCCAAGCCGCCCTTGATGCACCCGGCGCTCGGTTGATTCATGGGACTGATTTACGCCGCTTCGTGAACGCCGAAGTTGAGTGGAAAGTGACTTCGCTACGATGATCGTAAATGTGCGATAGATTACCAATTTGACCGTAACCGGAAGGGAAATTCCCCACTAAAAAAGCGCAAAAAAAAGCCCGAGATTGGACGGGCTTTTTGAGAGATAATGAGGTTGCTGCGAATTGACGGGCGCGAGTTAAGGAAGCGCTGAATAAAGCCGAGTTGGCGTTTTTGGTTTTTGAAGGCGGATGGTCGTCGTCGTGCGCGGGGAAAAAGCGAGCCGCATCGCGACGCGAAGCGGCGTGCGGGGCGCGGCGGCGGCGGTTTCCCGCCGCGCCCGCAGGCGCGCCCGCGGGCTTACGCTGCGGCCCGGCGGCGGGCGGCGATCACCACGTTGGCCAGAGCGAAGAGCGCGTGGAGTTGATGCGCGTTTTTCGCCAGCCCGCGATACCGTGTCTTCCGATGCCGAAACAGATTCTTCACGAGGTGGAAGGGATGTTCGACGAATGCGCGCACCGCGGCCTTGGCGTGCTCCACGGCTTTGAGCGCCTCTTTTTGCGCCCTCCGGCCAGCGCTTTGAGCACCCCGCGTTTACAGGCGATCCGCCAGTCGAGCGGCCGCGACCGCGCCACGATCTCGGGCCGTTTTTCCACGCCGATGTAACCGGCGTCGGCGTGGACTTGCTTCTCCCCACCGTGCAGCAGGTGCGCGGTCTGGGTGATGTCGGCCACGTTCGCCGCGGTGACGACCGCGGGGTGAACCAGCTTGCCGTCCCGGTCGGCGCCGATGTGCGCCTTCATTCCAAAATACCACGGGTTGCCCTTCCCGGTCCGGTGCAGCTCGGGATCGCGTGCGCGTTTTTCGTTCTTGGTCGAGGACGGCGCGGCGATGAGCGTGGCGTCCACCAGCGTGCCCTCCCGCAACAACGGGCCGCGGGCGGCAAGGTCGGCGTTGATCGCGGTGAAGAGGCCTTTGCACAGGTCGTGGGTCTCCGGCAGGCGGCGGAACTTCAGCAGCGTGGTGGCGTCGGGCACGCCCTCCGCGTCGAACTCGATGCGGGCGAAGCGCTGCAACGCCTGGCTGTCGTGGAGGGCGTCCTCCAGCGCCTCGTCGGCCAGCCCATACCACTGCTGGAGAAAATAGACGCGCAACATGCGCTCCAATCCGATGGGCGGACGGCCGCGCTCGCCCTTCGGATAATGCGGCGCGATCACCGCCAGCAACTGCGCCCACGGGATCACTGCCTCCATCCGCGCCAGGAACCGCTCCCTCCGCGTGCTCTTTTTCTTCGCGGTAAACTCAGCGTGGGCGAACGTCGTCTGGTGCTTCATCACCCTCGGTCAGCAACCCCCGTGCCTCTCTTTCGCTTTGTCGGAAAACTGCGCGCGATTAAATCAGCGCTTCCTTAGGCCGTGTCTTCGAAATAAACTGGGCGAGAAGTATTTTAAATTCCGATACTGAGTGCTTGCAACGAGGCTGATGATATGTTCACATAATGTTGGGAAACAAGCGATAAGGTTCGTCCTGGGTGACAGGCACTGGGACG
>JACMRG010000398.1 GCA_014376585.1 Opitutaceae bacterium
CACGGGGCGGCCGACATCGGAGCCGGGGTGCATTACCCGGTCCCGCTGCACCTGCAGAAATGTTATGCGTCGCTTGGCTACAAGACGGGCGATCTGCCGGTGGCCGAGGCGGCGGCGCGGGAATGCCTGAGTTTGCCGATGTATGCTGAGCTGACGGATGAGCAGGTCGGCCTCGTGGCGGGGCAAGTGCGGACATTTTTCAAAGTATGAGCGCGAATTTGGGCGGCAAAATCCTGGTGACGGGTGGCGCGGGGTTCATCGGCTCCCATCTGTGCGAATACCTTGTCGCGTTCGGGGCACGCGTGGTGGTGCTCGATAATTTTCGCAACGGGAAACGAAAAAATCTCACGTTTGTGGGCGCGGAGGCGTTGGAGATTATCGAAGGCGACATCGTCGATGCGGCGACGTGCGAACGGGCGATGGCAGGCGTCGAGACGGTTTACCATCTCGCGTGTCTCGGTGTGCGGCACTCGTTACACAGCCCGGTCGAGAATCATCAGGTGAACGCGCTCGGGACGCTGAACGTCCTGGAGGCGGCGCGGGCGGCGAAGGTGAAGCGGTTCGTTTACGTTTCTACGTCGGAGATTTACGGTCGGGCGAAGGAGTTTCCGATCACGGAGAACTGCACCCCGTGGCCGCTCACGGTTTATGGGAGCAGCAAGCTCGCAGGCGAACACTACGCGCGCTCATATTTCGAATGCTGGCAACTGCCGGTGGTGTGCGTGCGGCCGTTTAATAACTATGGGCCGCGTTCCCATTTTGAGGGGGACTCGGGTGAGGTGATCCCCCGGTTCCTTTTGCGCGCGCTCGCGGGGCAGCCGCCGGTGATCTTCGGCGACGGCGGGCATACACGGGATTTTCTCTACGTGAAGGATTGCGCGGAGACGCTGGTGAAAATTGCAGGCTGCGACGCGCTCGTCGGCGAAGTGGTGAACCTCGGCTACGGAGAGGAATTGCGGATCGATGTGCTTGCGCGCACGGTAATGGAGGCGGCGGGCCGGCCCGATTTACAGACAGTCTTCGAGGCGCCACGTCCGGCGGATGTGCCGAAGCTGTGGGTCGATACTGCAAAGCTGAAGCAGGCGATTGATTTTCGTCCGCGCGTTTCGTTGCGCGAGGGGATCGGGCATACGCTGGACTATTTTCGGAAACTGTATCGCGAAAATCCGGCGGCGCTCGGGCAGATCAAATTGAAGAACTGGGAGGCGTGAGCCAAGCATGAGCCAGTTGAACACAATCCCGATTGCGAAACCTTGGATGGGGCAGGCGGAGGCCGACGCGGCGTCGCGGGTAATCCTTTCAGGCTGGGTGACACAGGGGCCGGAAGTCGCGGCATTTGAACGAGAGTTCGCGGCGGTGGTCGGTGCGCCACACGCCTGCGCAGTGTCGAATTGCACGACGGGATTGCATCTCGCGTTGCTGGCGGTCGGGGTCGGGCCGGGGGATGAGGTGATCACTGCGAGTCACTCCTTCATCGCGACGGCCAATGTGATCCGGCACTGCGGGGCGGTGCCGGTGTTCGTCGATATTGATCCGATGAGCTACAACCTCGATCCACGTAAACTGGGTGACGCCGTGTCGGCGCGCACGAAGGCGATCTTGGCGGTGCATCAGGT
Organism: Opitutaceae bacterium; assembly: GCA_014376585.1. Lineage (GTDB taxonomy): Bacteria > Verrucomicrobiota > Verrucomicrobiia > Opitutales > Opitutaceae > Tous-C4FEB. The sequence goes on from JACMRG010000398.1 coordinate 1,617, forward strand.
GGGGATGCCGTGCGACTTGCGTGCGATACTAGAGTTCGCGCGGCCGCGGGGGTTGCCGGTGGTGGAGGACGCAGCGTGCGCGATCGGCAGTGAGATTTTATGGGACGGGCATTGGGAGAAAATCGGGCGTCCGCATGGTGATGTGGCGTGTTTTTCTTTTCACCCGCGCAAGCTGGTTTCGACAGGCGATGGTGGGATGATCACGACGGCGAACGCGGCGTGGGACCAAAAATTCCGTCTTTGGCGGCAACACGGGATGAACGTGCCGGACACGGTGCGGCACGGTTCGAAGCAAGTTGTTTTCGAGGATTACGTAGAGGTGGGGTTTAACTATCGGCTGATAGATGTGCAGGCGGCGATGGGGCGCGAACAACTGAAGCGTCTGCCGGCGATGATCGCGCGGCGGCGCGACCAGGCGGCGCGATATCGTGAGCTGCTAAGAGGAATCGCCGGGTTAGCACTACCGAAGGAGCCGGAGTGGGCGCGGACAAATTGGCAGAGTTACGGCGTGCGGCTGCCAGCGGGCGCAAAACAACGCGTGGTGATGCAAGCTCTGCTCGACGCAGGCATCTCGACGCGGCGCGGCGTGATGTGCGCGCACCGTGAACCGGCTTATGCGGCGGCCCCATGGAGCTGCGGAGCAGAGAAAGCACAATGCGGCTGCGCGCCGGGCGTGTGCCGGCGGCTAGTGGAAAGCGAGCGAGCGCAGGATGAGGTTGTGATTTTACCGCTGTTCCATGATATGACCGAGGCGGATTCAGGGCGGGTGGCGGCGACGTTGAAGACGGCGCTCAACGCATGACGGCGCCAAGAACGAGAGGGTGGTTATTCGCTATGCTCGGGCTGGCGCTCGTTTCGCGTGTGGTGATTGTGTTGAGGGGCGTGTAATTTTTTTGAGGCGATGAGGGACGCTACTACGCGGCCGAATCACCGTGGCAAAAATGGGAATCCGGCGCGGGCCTGAAAGCCGGATTCCTCGAAGTGGCCGGCGGGGCGGACCATCTTGGTTTCAAAGTCATCATGCTGGCGCCGGCGTGGGTGCAGCGGCATACGGGCGCGAGCTATCTGGTGCCGGCGTTTTTTGTCAGCTTATTTTCGGTCGCGAATATTTTTCTGATTTGGCGTATCGCGCGGAGGGCCGGTGCGGACGAGCGCGAGGCGCCGTGGGCGACGGCGGCGATGGCGGCGTCGAACAGCATGTTTTACTGGGCGCGGCATGTGATGCCGTTTGACGTGGCGATGTTTTGGGCGCTCGCGTGTCTGTATGTCGGGCTGAAGCCGGCGGCGCGCTGGTGGGATTCTGTGCTGGCGGGTGCGCTCGGGTGTGCGGCGTTCGTCACTTACAACGGCTACTGGGCGATGGTGGCGTGTGCGTTGACGGCGCATGTGCTGTCGGCTTGGCCGGCGTGGAAGAGCGGGTGCGTGCGTGCGGTCGCGGGATTGGTCGGGCTGGTCGGATCGTTTGCGCTGTTGCTGGGGTTTGTGTGTGTGGGGCTTGATGTGGATTTATTGGGGCTGGTGGCCGATGAAAACGGCGGAGCGAAGGCCGCTACTTACCTGAGTTTTTCGGGTTCGATTACGCAGGGTGATTTTCACGAGGGGGCGCAGGTTTTTTTCGATTACCTGTGGCGCACCGAACGGGCGACTTCGCTCGTCTGGGCGGTGGCGCTGGTTGCGAGCGGCTGGTGGTTCGCCCGCTGCGATCCGACAACGCGGCGCCGTGGAATCTTGTGGGCGGGATGCATCGTGGCGCTGATGACCATTCTCATCGTGGGATCGAACGTGCTGGAAAAATTCGTGATTTATGGGCGACTGGCGCGACAAGTAGTGCCATTCTGCTCGCTCTTGGTGGGGTGGACGGCGGCGCGGATTTTCGCAAGGGAGAGACAGGCGGTTTGGAAAGAAAGGCTGGCGTTGATGGGCTTGGCGGGCTGCGCGGCGGGGAGCATGGCCGCACCCCTGCAGCAGGAGTTCCCGCGTTCGTTTCACCTGCGCGCTTCGCATTTTGTAACGAGCTACCGGAACCTGCATGCACCGGCGGATCCAATGGGCACCATGCCGGAAAAATTCCGATTTCTCTACAACGACTTCATCTGGCCGGAGGCGGATCGCACGCCGCAGCCCCAGCATATCGAACTCATGGCCGAGGCGCACCCGCTGCAGTGGCGGCCCTATCTCTATGAAGGTTTCAACGCGGCGCAGCGGGCGCAGATCGAGGCGACGGATATCCGGATGCGGCTGATTTTGTTGAAGGATTGATTGCGGGCTACGCGTGAACTTGGTTCTTCTCACCTTGCCCCATGAGTTCGAAGTTGCCGCCTAATCCCTATCACGAGTTGGCGTGGATCGCGGGCGAGCCGGAGATCGGCCAAGGGGTTTGGATCGGGGCATTCACCCTGATTGACGGGCTCGGCGGGCTGAAAATCGGCGACGGTTGCAATATCAGTAGCGGCGCCCAGGTGCTCTCCCACTCGACCGCACGGCGGTGCGTGACCGAGCGGGCGATGGACGTCGTGGACAAAAAGCCGACGGAGCTGGGCGCACATGTTTTTGTGGGCGCGAACGCGGTGGTGCTGATGGGCGCGAACGTAGGTCATCATTCGATCATCGGCGCGGGCGCGGTGGTGTTGGAGGATGCGGTAATCCCGCCGTATTCTTTGGTGGTGGGCGTGCCCGGACGGGTCGTGCGCTCGATCAAGGCCGAGGTAAAAACATGGCGCGACGAGGGGGCGGCGGCGAGGGCGGCTGCGCTAGCTGGCGCGGTTTAACTTTTCATGGCGACCCTGCTTTCCATCGTCACGCCGGCCTTCAACGAGGCGGAGAATCTACCGAAACTTTATGAGCGCATCCGTGCGGTGGACTGGGCCGGACTCGGGCTGGAGTTTGAGCTCATTGTGGTGGATGACCATTCGCGCGACGCGACGCCGGGGGTGCTTGAGGGATTGAGCGCGCGCGATCCGCGGGTGCGCTGGCTGCGGTTTTCCAGAAACTTCGGGAGCCACGCGGCGCTGACGGCGGGGCTGGAGCACGCGCGCGGCGCGGCGGCGGTGGTGTTGGCGGCGGACTTACAGGATCCGCCGGAGACGATTCCAGAGCTCGTGGCGCAGTGGCGCGGCGGCGGGGCGGTGGTGTGGGCGGTGCGTGGTGCG
>JACMRG010000399.1 GCA_014376585.1 Opitutaceae bacterium
CCCAACTGCTCGCCCACCTCGGGCTGCGCCTACCCAAGGGCACCCGTGAAATCAGCAATGTAGTGCCGAAAATCAGCCCCTAAATCGCTCAAGTCGCTGCGATAGAACGAAACGGTTTTCCGAACTGCGGAACTCGGGTTAACGAGGGCGAAGCAGAGCGCGGGCAAAAAAAGCCGATCCGCCATCTGAAGGCGGATCGGCTTTTTCGTTTTTTGGCGAAGTGTGATCCGCGGCCGGACTCCCCAGGCGCGGCGGGACGGATAAGAGCGGGCTGAAGCCCGCCCTACTTTGATTGCTTGAGGGCGGCGGCGATACGCTTGAGGGCGGTTTCGACGTTTTCGCGGGAATTGAAGGCGCTGATGCGCACGTGGCCTTCGCCGCACTTGCCGAAGCCGGCGCCGGGCGTGCAGACGACTTGGGCGTTGTTAAGGAGAAGGTCGAAGAATTCCCAAGAGTCGCGACCGGTGTTGATCCAGATGTAGGGAGCGTTGTCGCCGCCGACGCAGCTGAGGCCGAGGTTGCTCACGGCGGTGCGGATGAGCGCGGCGTTGGCGAGGTAGAAGTCGGTCATCGTCTTCACCTGGGCCTTGCCGGCGTCAGTATAGATCGCGGCCGCGGCTTTCTGGATCGGATAGGCGACGCCGTTAAACTTGGTCGTGTGGCGGCGATTCCAGAGGGCGTGGACGGAGTGGGTTTTGCCGGCGAGATCGTAGGCGAGGAGGGTTTTTGGAACGACGGTGTAGGCGCAGCGGGTGCCGGTGAAGCCGGCGGTTTTCGAGAAGCTGCGGAACTCGATGGCGACGTCGCGCGCGCCGGGAATTTCGTAGATCGAGTGCGGTATGGCGGGATCGCGGATATAGGCTTCGTAGGCGGAGTCGAAGAGGATGATGGCGTTGTTGGCCTTGGCGTAGGCGACCCAGGCGGTGAGCTGCGCGCGCGTGGCGACGGCGCCGGTGGGGTTGTTGGGGAAGCAGAGGTAGATCAGGTCCGTGGCGGTGGACGGGATGGCCGGCACGTAGCCGTTGGCCGGCGTGCAATCGAGGTAGGTGATGCCCGTGTAGCGTCCATCGACGTTGGCGCCGGTGCGGCCGGCCATGACGTTGGTGTCGATGTAAACGGGATAAACGGGATCGGGAATCGCGAGCTTCAGGCCCTCGGTAGCGAAGATTTCCTGGATGTTGCCGCAATCGCACTTCGAGCCGTCTGAGATGAAAATCTCGTCGGCTTCGATGGCGCAGCCGCGGGCGGCGTAGTCGTGCTGGGCGACGGCTTCGCGAAGGAACGCGTAGCCCTGCTCGGGACCGTAGCCTTTGAAGGTGGAGCGGACGGCCATTTCGTCGGTGGCGGCGTGGAGGGCGGCGGTGCACACGGCCGGGAGTGGCTCAGTGACGTCGCCGATGCCGAGGCGGATGACGGGTTTTTGCGGGTTCGCGGCGACGTAGGCGCTGACACGCTTGGCGATGTCGGCGAAAAGATAGGAGGCCTTGAGCTTGGTGTAGTTCTCGTTGATGCGGATCATGGCGGTAAAGGAGGGTGAAATTTGCCGGAGTCGGGCGAAAAACTTGAACAAACGCGGCGGGCGGAGTTTGTTCAAGCCCGACGTTACCCCAACGGCCAACCTCACTCATGAAGAAAATCGAATCAGTGGCGGAGATGATCGCAGTGGCCGCGGAATTGCGCGCGAGTGGTAAGACCGTGGCGCTCGTGCCCACGATGGGCGCGTTGCATGCCGGCCAGGAGGCGATGATTCTCGCGGCGGTGGCCAAGGCAGATGTGGTGGTCGTCTCGATTTTTCTGAACCCGCTCCAGTTTGGACCGAACGAGCTGCTGGAGCGTTACCCGCGCAGTCCCGAAGCCGATCTGACGCTGTGTGAGGCGAGCGGAGCGCAGTTCGTGTTTGCGCCGCCGCTGGAGGTGATGTTTCCCCGGGGCCATGCGTCGTTCGTGAGCGAGGAGGGGACGAGCAAACCGCTGTGCGGCGCATCGCGGCCCGGGCATTTCCGCGGCGTGACGACCGTGATGGCCAAGCTGTTCAACATCGTGCGGCCCAACTTTGTCTATTTTGGCCAAAAGACGGCCCAGCGCGCGGCCGTCGTCCGCCGGATGATCGATGAACTCAGTTTTGGCATCGAGGTGATCGTGGTGCCGACCGTGCGTGAGGCCGACGGTTTAGCGTCGGGCGTGCGCAATCGCGAGTTCACCACCAGCCAACGCCAGGAAGCGCTCGCGCTGAGCAAGGCGCTCAAGCGCGCCAAAGAAATGGCGGATACCGGCGTGCGCAGTCCCGACCGGTTGATCGCGGAGGCGACGCACATCATCGGGCAACACCGGCGGGCACGCGTCATTTATGTCGCGATCGTCGATTCGCTCACGATGGAGACGATGCGCGATGTCGTGCCGGGCAAGAGCATGTTGGCGATCTCCACGTGGATCGACGAGATCCGGCTGATCGACAACGTGGTGCTTTGAGGGTTGCGACGCCTGCGGTGGAGTTGCGGCAGTTGAGAGATTTTGGTGGAATCTAGCAAAATCTCCCATTTGGCTGGTTCCCCCGATGTCCGCTCCCGCCGCTAAAGCCTCCGCGCCAGACATGGCGGCCCGTCTGTTGGAGCTTTCGCATCAGCTCGGGCGGGAAGACCGGAAGCTGGCGATTCTGGGCGAGGGGAATACCTCGGCGCGGATTTCGGGCGATACGTTTATTGTCAAGGCGAGCGGCTTCAATCTCGCTACCCTCGCGCCGGCGGGCGTGACGGCGTGCCGCTTCGAACCGCTGGTGTCGTTGCTCGATGCCAAGGGCTTGGCCGATACGGCGGTGGACGAACGCCTGCTCGCCGCCCGCGTGGACCCGGCATCGAAGAAACCTTCGGTCGAAGCGATGTTTCACGCGTGGCTCCTGACGTTGCCGGGCGTCAATTTCGTGGGTCACACGCATCCGGTGGCGGTGAACAAAATTCTCTGCACGAAGCACGCGCGCACTTTTGCCACGCGCCGGCTGTGCCCGGACGAGATCGTGTGCTGCGGAGCGGAGTTCGTGCTCGTGCCCTACGTCGATCCCGGCCTGAAACTCGCGCAGGCGATTCGGCGCGCGGTGCTGGCCTATGTGAAGCGGCTCGGTCGTGCGCCGCGCGTGATTCTCCTCGAAAACCACGGGCTCATCGCGCTCGGCGGCACGCCTGAAGCGGTGATGGCGGCGACGTTGATGGCGGTGAAGGCCGCGGAGATTTACGCCGGCGCGGTGGCGCTCGGCTCGCCGCGTTTCCTGTCTGTCGCCGTGGCCGCGCGCATCGCCGGCCGGCCCGATGAACTCTATCGAGAGAAAATGCTCGGTCTTCGCTAATTCCAAAAAAACTTTTCAAAAATTTCCATGAAAACCTACAAGTTCGTGAATTACGCTTGGGACGACGCCAAAGCCGTCGCCCTCGATCCCGTCGGTCGCCTGGCCTATCGCTCCAATATTCTGGGCGGCGACCAGCGCATCACCAACACCGGCGGCGGCAACACGTCTTCGAAGATCACCGAGAAAGACCCGCTCACGGGCGCGGCCACGGAAGTGCTCTGGGTCAAAGGCTCCGGCGGCGATCTGCGCACCAGCACGCGCGAGAATTTCTCCTCCCTCTATCAGGAAAAACTGCTCGGTATGCAGAAGCTTTATCTCGGCCGCGCCGACAAGGGTCTAAAGTCCGCCGCCGAAGACGAGATGGTCGGCATGGCCAGCCACGCGACGTTCAACCTGAACCCGCGCGCCTCCTCGATCGACACGCCGCTGCACAGCTTCATCCCGGCGAAGTTCGTCGATCACATGCACCCCAACGCGATCATCTCGGTCGCGGCCTCGAAGCACTGCGAAAAAATTACGCAGGAAATCTTCGGCGGCGAGATGGCTTACGTGCCGTGGATGCGCCCCGGCTTCGAACTCGGCCTCGCGATGCAGACCATCGTGCAAAAGAACTCCGCCGTGAAATCCATCATGATGGGCCAGCACGGGTTCATCTCGTGGGACAATGACGAAAAGGCCTGCTACACCTACACACTCGACTGCATCGAGAAGGCCTCCGCCTTCATCGAGGCGAAGTATGTGGCCAAGGGCGGCGACGCCGCGGCGTTCGGTGGCGCGAAATATCAGACGCTCACGCCCGAGCAGCGCCGCACGACGTTCGCCGCGATTCTCCCGTGGTTTCGCGGCCAGGTTTCCAAGGCCAGGCGTTTCATCGGCACCGTGCAGGATGACGAAAAGATCCTGCGCTTCGTGAACTCGAAGGACGCGGCCCGCCTCGCCGAACTCGGCACGAGCTGCCCCGACCATTTTCTCCGCACGAAGATCAAGCCTCTTTACGTGGACTGGAATCCGCAGAGTGAAGACGCCGCGACGTTGAAAAAGAAACTCGCCGACGGGCTTGAGGCCTACCGCGCCGACTACGCCGTCTACTACGCGAAGTGCAAACACGCCAACTCGCCCGCGATGCGCGACCCGAACCCGACGGTGGTGCTCATCCCCGGGGTCGGGATGATCGCTTGGGGCAAGGACAAGTCCGAGAGTCGCGTGACCGCCGAGTTCTACAACTGCGCCGTCGAAGTCATGCGCGGCGCCGAGGCTATCGACACCTACATCTCACTCCCACAGCAGGAGGCGTTCGACATCGAATACTGGCTTTTGGAGGAAGCTAAATTGAAGCGCATGCCCGCCGAGAAAGAGCTCGCGCGCCAAGTCATCATCGTCGTCGGCGCCGGTTCTGGCATCGGCAAGGAGACCGCGCATCGCCTCGTCAAAGAAGGCGCCCACATCGTGTGCGTCGATATGAAGATTGAGACCGCGCAGGCCACCGCCAATGAGATCACCGACAAATACGGCCTCGGTATCGGCGTCGCCGGCACCGGACTTTCCGCGTGCGGCCCGGCCATCGGCCTCGCGGCCAACATCACCGACCGCGCCAGCGTGCGCGCGATGCTCGACGATGTCGCGCTCGCCTACGGCGGCTTCGACTCGATCTGCGTGACCGCCGGCGTCTTCTGGCCGAGTGACACGACGGGCCACATCCCCGACGACAAGTGGGCTTTCACCTTTGGCGTTAACGTCACCGGCAGCTACATCGTCGGCGACGAAGCGCTCAAGACTTGGAAAGAGCAGGGCCTCAAGGGCCAGCTCGTGCTCACGACCTCGGCCAATGCCGCCGTCGCGAAAAAAGGCTCGCTCGCTTACGATTGCTCGAAGGCCGCGGCCAACCATCTCGTGCGTGAACTCGCGATGGAACTCGCGCCGCTTGTGCGCGTGAACGGCGTCGCGCCCGCGACGGTCGTGCAGGGTTCGGCGATGTTTCCCCGCGACCGCGTCATCGGCTCGCTCGCAAAATACAATATTCCCTACACCGACGATGAGGCGACGGATTCCCTCGTGACGAAGTTGGCGCAGTTCTACGCCGACCGCACGCTCACGAAGGCCCCGATCACGCCGGCCGACCAGGCCGAGGCGTATTTCCTCCTCGTCTCGCAGCGTCTCAGCAAGACCACCGGCCAGATCGTCACCGTGGACGGCGGCTTGCACGAGGCGTTCCTGCGCTGAGTCTAGCGACGCTCGTTTCGACAAAAGCCCCGACGAAAACGTCGGGGCTTTTTTTCTCCGGATCGCGACTTTTACGGGAGCCGGCCGGCGCGGACCGATTTAGACCGGCGGCGGCTGAAATTTAGATGTTCGCGGGTAGCGGCGGGACCTCAGGGCCCGCCGGGTTCTTCCACTTCCCCTCCAAGCCGGGCCCGGAGGTCCCGGCTCCACCATAATTCACTCAGGTCTAAAAGTCGGGTGACGTTGGTGTTAAACCGCCAGCTTGACCGGCTTTCTAATCAAGCCAGTCTAGCTTTATGAAAACGGCCACCGTGACGGAATCCAAGAACGGGCTCAGCGAATTGTTGCGCTCGGCGCGGGCGGGAAAAGGGGTCCTCATCCTTGACCGCGATGTGCCCGTCGCGCGGTTGGAGCCGGTGGCGGCCGACACGTTGCCCGACGATGTGCGGCTGCTGGGCTTGGAGCGACAGGGGCTCATCCGCCGGCCGTTGCTGGCGGGATCGGTGTGGGAAAAGCTGAAGGCCTCGCCGGCACCCAAGCTCAAGGCGGGCGCGAGTGCGGTGGCGGCCTTGCTGGCCGAGCGGGAGGAGGGGCGGTGATTTTTTGGGATAGTTCGGCGGTCGTGCCCTTACTCGTGGGCGAGGCGGGCACGGTCGCGCGGGAGGCACAGCTACGGGCCGATCCCGTGATGCTGGTGTGGTGGGGCACGGCGGTGGAGTGCGCCTCGGCATTGCAGCGGCTGGCGAGGGAGGGTGCGCTGACTGCGGCCGGGGTGCGGGCAAGCGAAGTGCGGCTGCGTCTCTTGGAAAACCATTGGGTCGAGGTGGAGCCGACGGCGGCGGTGCGGCGGCAGGCGGAACGGCTACTGCGCCTGCATCCGCTACGGGCGGCGGACGCGCTCCAGTTGGCCGCAGCCTTGGTCGCCTGCCACCACGAACCGACCACGCTGGCTTTTCACACCGCCGATACCCGGCTGGCGGACGCGGCCCGTCGCGAGGGATTTTCGGTGCCGGCGTGAGAGCTGCTTTTCCGCGTTTTTCGCGCGGTTTTTCTGACCCGATTCAAGGGGGCTGACGGCCCGGATACCCCTGCTGCTTTCAAATGTGCGGGGTATGGATCCTCTGCTTGAGATTTGCGCTGAGGAGGCGGCGGAAGGTGGGCAGGTCTTTCACCGCCTTCAGCGCGATGAGCTGGCTCGCGATGTTGCCGACGGCGGTGCCCTCGAGGGCGAAGGAGACGACGGGCAGGCCGGCGGCGTTGGCGGTGGCCTGGCAGAGGAGACGATTCTTTGAGCCGCCGCCGACGATGAGGATGCGTTTGAATTTCTTGCCGGCCATTTTCTCAAACGCGCGCATGGCGTCGGCGTGGCCGCGACCGAGGGAGTCGCAGATGAGGCGCGTGTAGCCGGCGAGATTCTTGGGTGCGGGGAGTTTTCTTTTCTTCAACTGCGCGTCGATGGCGACCTTCATCGAGGTGGGATTGGTGAACGCGGGATCGACGACATCGAGGAGCGCGGCGGGCGTGGGAAGTTTTTCGGCGGCAGTGATGAGGGCGGCCCATTCCTTGTCGTTGGACGGGCGCGAGGCGAAGTCCTTCATCGTGCCTTCGAGGAGCCAGAGGCCGATGACGTTGGTGAGAGGACGATAGCGGCCGTCGCCAATGCGTTCGTTGGAGATGCGGGCGGCGAGGGCGTCGGCACCGAGGACGGGTTTGTCGCTTTCGAAGCCGACGAGCGACCAGGTGCCGGAGCTGAGGAAGAGATCGGTGCCGTCGGGCGACGCCGGCATCGCGTCGTAGGCGGCGGCGGTGTCGTGGCCGGGGACGGCGACGACTTGCACGCCCTCAAGCTCGGGGAAGTTTTTAACTTTTCCTAGGCGCGTGCCGGCGAGAATGGGTTTGGAGAACCACTGCGGTGGCAGGCGGAAATATTTTAGCGCGGCGGGCGACCAGTCGGTCGAGTGGACGTCGAGGAGCTGGGTCGTGCTCGCGATGGAGAGCTCGTTCTCCATGCGACCCGAAAGGAGAAAGTTAAAATAGTCGGGCAGGAAGAGGCAGCGCGTCGCGAGGTCGGTGATGGCGGGATTGTTGGCGACGGTTTCCTCGAGGTGCAGCGAGGAGTTGTAGAAGACGTTCGGAATACCGGTCGCGGCGTAGATGCGCTCAAGGGCGGCGCGGGTGTTGGCGAGACGCTTGAGTCCGGGCTGGGAACGCGGGTCGCGATAGGCGTGAACCGGGAAGACCAGGCGGCCGGCATCGTTGACGAGGGCGAAATCGACGCCCCAAACATCGACGCCGACGGAGGCGAGTTTCGCGCCGCGGGGCAGGGCGGCGACGGCTTTGCGGAGACCGGTCTGCGCTTCGTGCCAGAGTGTGCCGAGGTCCCAATAGTCGTGGCCGGCGAGGGTGCGGAACGTGTTGGGAAAACGGTGAACCTCGGTGAGGGTGAGTCTGTTCCTAGACCAAGCGCCGAGAATGACGCGGCCACTCGTGGCGCCGAAATCAACGGCTGCGGTGTAGGTCGTAGAAGACATGGTAGGGGATCGGGGAGTGCCCGCGGAAGACACGGAAATCGGGGACGCATTTCCTCCGTGAATCCCGGGTGTTCCGTGGGCGAAAAAATTCAGGCGAGGCCGAGGATTTTTTCGGCGCGGTCGCTGTGGGTTTTGAAGAAGGCGGCGTTTTCGGGGAGTTTGATGTCCACGTCGTAAGTGGGGATCATCGCCTTCATGCGCGCCTTGCCCTCGGCGGTGGCGAGGAGTTGAGGGAAGCACTGCTCTATAATTTCGAGCACGATGTGAACTGAGACAGAGGCGCCGGGCGAGGCACCGAGCAACGCGGAGATCGTGCGCTCGGGATTGGTGATGACCTCGGTGCCGTAGTGGACGATGCCGGCCTCGCCGTCGGTTTTCTTGATGGCCTGCACGCGAATGCCGGCGTCGATGAGCCTCCAGTCGGAGGCTTTGGCGGCGGGGTAGAAAATGCGGAGAACCGCCATGCGGTTGGCCATGCTCTGCGTGCCTTGTTGCACGAGATATTTGACGAGGCCGAGGTTGCTCGCGCCGATTTTTAGGAGGGTGAGGAGGTTGTGCGGCTTCACCGAGGCGGGCAGATCGAGGACGCTGCCTTTGCGGTGGAGAAACTTCGTGGTCCACGCGGCGAAGGGGCCGAAAAGGAGCGTCTTCTTGCCGTCGAGCATGCGGGTGTCGAGATGCGGCACGGCCATGGTGGGGGCGGCGTCGAGGGCCTGACCGTAAACTTTGGCGCGGTGCTTTTCGACGATGGCGGGATTTTCGCAGACGAGCCATTGGCCGCCGATGGGGAAACCGCCGAGGCCCCGGCTCTCGGCGATGCCGGATTTTTGGAGGAGGTGCACGCTGCCGCCGCCAGCGCCGACGAAAACGAACTTTGCGCGGTTGTGGCGGACGGTGCCCGTGGCGAGGTCCTTGACGCTCACGTCCCAGCCGTCGTGGGTTTTGGTGAGATCGGTGACGCGGTGATTGCCGGCAATGCCGCAGCCGGGCTGCGCCGCAAGCCAACCGAGGAGCTTACGGGAAATGTTGCCAAAATTCACATCGGTGCCGCTTTCCATCTTGGTCGCGGCGACCGGGCCTTCGGCGCGGCCCTCGGTGAGGAGCGGCGCCCAGCGGCCGATGGTGGCGCGATCAGTGGAGTATTCCATCGTGCGGAAAAAGTGATGTGCGGAGAGGCCGGCGTGGCGGGCCTTTAGGTAGTCCACCTGCGCCTGCCCGTGCACGAAGCTGAGGTGGGGGACGGGGTTGATGAACTCCTTTGGCGCGGTGATCATGCCCTCGGCGACGGCGTAGCTCCAGAACTGCTTGGAACGCTCGAATTGCTCGAAGATCTTGATGGCGTTGGCGACGTTGACGGTGCCGTCGGCCTCGCGGTGCGGGGTGTAGCTGAGTTCGCAGATGCCGGCGTGGCCGGTGCCGGCGTTGTTCCAGCCGTGGGAGCTTTCCTGGGCAGGTTCTTCGGTGACTTCGTAGAGCTGAATCTCAAGGCCGGGCTCGAGGCGCTTGAGTAGCGCGGCGAGGTTGGCGGACATGACGCCGCTGCCGATCACAATGACATCAGGGTTCTCGATGTGCGTGGAAGACTTCATGAAAGTTAGGTCCGTAAACGTAGCCCGCCGCCCGTTGAGATACCAGTGCATACTCGCGAAATCCGGGGTAAATAACGGCTCGCGGGCCCGTCGCGCCGGCGCATCGTCAGCTCAACAAAAATTACCCCATGGCGTCACCCTCCGGTCAGAAATTCCACGAACCGTTCATCCTTCCCTCCGTGGTCATGCGTGAGTTCACCGTCCGGGCGGTGATCACGGGCATCATCCTCGGCACGATCTTCGGCGCCTCGTCGCTCTACCTCGTGCTCAAGGTCGGCATCACGGTGAGCGCGTCGATTCCCGTCGCCGTCATCTCGCTCGCGCTGTTTCGCATGATGTCGAAATTCGGCGTGCGCGACTCGACGATTCTTGAGAACAACATCACGCAGACGGCGGGTTCGGCGGGTGAGTCGATCGCGTTTGGCGTGGGTGTGACGATGCCGGCGATTTTGATTCTCGGCTTTGATTTGGAACTGACGCGCGTGCTGCTCGTGGCGGTGCTCGGCGGCTTGCTCGGCATCCTGATGATGATTCCACTCCGCCGGGCATTGATCGTGAAAGAGCACGGCGTGTTGAAATACCCCGAGGGCACGGCGTGCGCCGCGGTGTTGAAGGCTGGCGCCAACGCTGAGGATCGCGCGCTCGCCTCGCCCTCGGCGCAGGTGGAGATGAAGGCGGCGAAGGCGGCGGGGCTCGGGCAGTCGCCAGGCGCGAAGGTGATCTTCACGGGCTTCGTAATCGGGCTGCTCTACAAGTCGCTCAATATCGCGTTCAAGGGCTGGAAGGACGTGCCGGAAAAAGTCTTCGGCGCGCCGCTCAAGGCGGGCTCGGTAAGCATGGAAATTTCACCCGAGCTGCTCGGCGTCGGCTACATTATCGGCCCACGTGTGGCCTCAATCACGATGGCGGGCGGCGTGCTCGCCTACCTGGTGCTGATCCCGTTGATCAAGTTTTTCGGCGACGCACTGACCGTGCCTTTGGCGCCGGGCACGCAGCTTATTTCCGAAATGTCGCCGCACGCGATCCGCGGCGCCTACGTGCTCTACATCGGTGCGGGCGCGGTGGCAGCGGGCGGTATCATCAGCCTGTTTCGCGCGATGCCGACGATCATCCATGCCATCAAGGCCGGGTTGCATGACGTGGGATTATTGAAGCGCAGCGGTCCGCCGGTTGAAGCGGACCGCGAGCTGCGCACGGACAGGGACCTTTCGATGAAGTTTGTCGGCGTGGGCTGCGTGCTGTTGCTGGCGGGAATCATGCTGGCGCCGTCGTTGCACATGAATTTCCTCGGGGCGCTGATGATTTTGGCGTTCGGGTTCCTCTTTGTGACGGTGTCGTCGCGCATCACGGGTGAGGTCGGGTCCACGTCGAATCCGATCTCGGGCATGACGGTGGCGACGCTGCTGCTGACCTGTCTCGTTTTTCTGATGGTGGGTTGGACGGGCAACACCTACTACGTGACGGCGCTCTCGGTGGGCGCGATCGTGTGTATCGCTTCGTCGAACGGTGGGACCACTTCGCAGGATTTGAAAACGGGGTTCCTGCTTGGCGCCACGCCGCGGCTGATGCAGATCGCGATCCTTCTCGGTGCGCTGGGCTCGGCGATTTGTCTCGGGCCGATTCTCCTGCGGCTCAATGAGACCGCGACGGTCTATGTGCCGGTGGCCAAGGTGGCACCGGCCGGGCTCACCGCCGATGTGAGCAAACTGGAAAAACGCGAGCAGCTCCATGGGCCGCAGGCGAAGGGCGACACGGGCACCTATCGCGTGTGGCAGAAGACGGATAGCGCGGGCGGGCCGGCGGGGCGCTACCTCGTGGACGACGCGGGCAAGGCGGTGTGGCTCGTCGATCCGGGCATCAACGGCCAATTTACGGAGCGGCCCGATGGCACGACGGTGCGGAAATTCGACGCGCCGAAGGCGATGCTCGTCTCCTACATCATCAAGGGCATTCTCGATCGGAAATTGCCGTGGGCGCTCGTGCTGCTCGGCGTCATGATCGCGATCACGCTGGAGCTGTGCGGCGTGCCGTCGCTGGTGTTCGCGGTCGGCGTGTATCTGCCGATCTCGGCGTCGGCGCCGCTGTTTGTCGGCGGCGCGATCCGCTGGCTCGTGGACCGGGCGATGCGGAAAAAGGCCGGCTACGCGCAAATGGGAGAAGAAGAATTTATCGCGGAGACGGACAAGAGCCCGGGCGTGCTGTTGGCTTCCGGCTATATCGCGGGCGGCGCGATCGCCGGCATCGTCATCGCGTTCCTCGCGGGCGCGCTGAGCGATACGGATGCGGCGCTCCAGAAATGGGCGGACGCGAGCAATCCGTTTTATGCGGGACCCAATTCCGATCTGTTATCATTGCTGCCGTTCGCGCTGATCACGGGGTTTCTTTACCTCGTGGCGCGCGAGAAACTCCTGACGACGCCCAAGGCGAAGCCGCAGTGAGCGGAACCTTCGCGGCCACCGGGCTCAGACGGGCGTGAGCGTGATCTCCGCCTCGAAGCCGCGCGGCGCGCGGTTGCGGAAAACGACGGTGCCGCGGCAGGCCGCGATGCCGGCCTTCACGATGGCGAGGCCGAGGCCGGTGCCGCCGGCTTCGCTGGTGCGGGCGGCATCGGGTCGGAAAAAAGGTTCGCCGAGCCGGGCGAGGGCGTCGGCGGGAACGCCGGGGCCTTCGTCGGCGACGGTGAGCGTCGCGGTCGCGCCGGCGGTGTGTGCGACGAGGGTGATCGCGCCGGCGGGGGCGTAGCGGAAGGCGTTACGGACGAGGTTGCCGAGGGCGCGTTCGAGGTGTTCGGCGTCGGCGAGCACGGTGAGATCGGCGGGGATCGTGGCGGCCACGCGTTGCGCGGGATCTTCGCGGGCGAGCACGCGTCCGACGAGGGGCGTGAGGGCGACGGGCGCGAGTTGGGCGTCGCGCGAGCGCAGGCCGGCCTTGGTGAAGGCGAGCAGCTCGTTGACGAGGGCGGCCATGTGCTGCACTTCCTCGCGCACATCGGCGACCTGGGTGCGGAGCGCGGGCTCGGCGCGGGTTTCGAGGATTTCAATCGCGACCTGCAGCCGGCCGAGCGGCGAACCGAGTTCGTGGGCGACATCGGCGAGGAAACGCGTCTGGCCGTTGACGAGCGTGTCGAGGCGCGCGGCCATGCGGTTGACGGAGCCACCGAGGGCGCCGATTTCATCGCGCCGCTGCTCGGGCACACGCGTCGCGAAGCGGCCCTCGGCGATTTCTCCGGTGGCGACGGTGAGCCGGGCGAGCGAACGCGTGATGCTCCAAACCAGCGGGAGCCAGAAGAGAATCGAGAACACGAGCACGCCCGCGCCCGCGAGGAGCCAGGGTTGCAAGTCGAGCAGGCGGAGCAGTCCCCAGGGCGATTTGACCCGCACGAAGAGCGTGGCCGGCGCGCGGGGTTCGCCCTCGCGATTGAACGGCACGCGCAGGCCGATCCACTGGCCGACGGGGTTTTCGGTGTGCTGATAGAAGCGGCCGCGGGCGCGCGCGGCGCCGGCGTCGAACGGCTCGGCGCGCGGCGGCAAGGGCGCGTCGCCGGGCGGGAATTCCATATCCGCGGGGCGCAGGCGGGCGGGCTCGCCGGGCATGATGAGGTTTCGCCGGAGCACTGCGGGCAGATCGATCACGGGGCCGGCGAGCTGCCGGCCGTTGTTGTGAAAAAGGAAAAAGTCCGCGCCGCAGGCCGCGGCGTAGTGCGCGAGCACGGCGTCGCGTTTTTCCGGCGCCGAAACAGACGCCTCGGCGGCGAGGGCGTTGGCCAGCGCCTGCACGTGCCCGCCCGCGCCGCCGCCGATGAGCCC
>JACMRG010000400.1 GCA_014376585.1 Opitutaceae bacterium
ACCGTAGCATTCTCGAAATTGCCCGCGATGTGCTCGCCGTGATGGGCGGCAGTGAGAGCCAGATCAAACTTATTGGTGACCGCCCCGGCCAGGTCTTCCGCCACACCGCCGATTTCCGCTCCATCCAGGCTACGCTCGGATGGCGGCCCGAGGTAGAGTGGCTCGACGGTCTTGCCCGCACCGCCGGCTGGTATCGCGACAACCGCCCTTGGTGGGACAAACAAGTCTGGATGCGCCAAATCCCCATCGTGCTCGCCAGCGGCAAGCGCGAGCTGCACTGAGCGCCTGCGCCATGACGCGCAAAATTCCATTTTATCATCACGATCTCGGACAGGCCGAGATCGACGCTTTTACCGCCGTTGTGCGCGGGCCGATCCTTACCACGGGTGATGTAGTGCTCGAATTCGAACGCCGTTTCTCCGCCTACCTCGGCGTCGCGCA
This sequence comes from Opitutaceae bacterium, assembly GCA_014376585.1. Lineage (GTDB taxonomy): Bacteria > Verrucomicrobiota > Verrucomicrobiia > Opitutales > Opitutaceae > Tous-C4FEB. The sequence goes on from JACMRG010000400.1 coordinate 442, forward strand.
CACCGTAGGAGTCACGAGCTGGACGGGCGGTGCCCACATCGCGCTTGTAGAACTCGGCATCGGTCCCGGCGACGAGGTCATCACCACCCCACTCACCTTCATCGCGAGTGCCACCGCCATCATCCAAGCCGGCGCGACTCCGGTTTTCGTCGATGTGGAACCCCAGACCGGCAACCTCGACGCGCGCCTCGTCGAGGCCGCGATTACCCCGCGCACCAAAGCGATTCTTCCGGTCCACCTTTATGGGCAGATGTGCGACATGCGCGCGCTCCGCGCCATCGCCGACCGGCAGAAACTCGCGATTATCGAAGACTGCGCTCACTGCGTCGAAGGCGAACGCGACGGCGTGCGCCCCGGCCTTCTTAGCGAGGCCGCCTGTTTTTCCTTTTTTGCCACCAAGAATCTCACCTGCGGCGAAGGCGGGGCCATCGTCACCCGCGACGCTGCGCGCGCCCGGCAGCTCCGACTGCTGCGGCTCCATGGCATGGACAAGACCGCGGCCGACCGCGCCCGTGACGGCTACCAACACTGGGACATGGTCACGATGGGCTGGAAGTATAACATGGATAATCTGCAGGCCGCGCTCCTGCTGCCCCAGTTTGATCGCCTTGAAACCAAGGCCCGGCGGCGCGAAGCCCTCGCACAACTTTACCTGAACGAACTCGCGGGCATTGCCGGGCTGTCGTCCCCGCTCCGTCTGCCCGGCGTTCGCCACGCCAATCACCTCTTTACCGTCTGGATCGGCGAAGGACGGCGCGACTCCGTAATCGCCGGGCTCCAGCAGCGTGGCATCAGTTGTGTCGTCAATTATCGCGCCATCCACCTGCTCACCTATTTCCGCGACCGCTTCGGCTTTCGGCCCGGCGCTTTCCCCCAGGCGGAGCGCATCGGTGACGAGACGATTTCCCTGCCCTTTTATCCCACCATGGCCGACGCGGATGTCGTCGCGGTCGCTAACGCGCTCCGCGAAATCCTCGCTTAAAAGCGTATGGCCGATCCCGTGCTTGCTCCGCCCCGTCCCCCGCTGCGGGTGCTCCACCTGATCGACGGCCTCGGCGGCGGCGGTTCCGAACGCCTGCTTTGGGACGCCGTCCGTCTGGCCGATCCCTCGCGCGTGCAGCACCGCGTGGCCACCGCTTCCCCTGATTGGTTCGGCGATTTCAAATACGCCGAGCCCCTGGCCGGGATCGGTGCCTACGCCCGGAACGATACTCAGATTCGCCGCCGTCGTTTCAAAGTCCCTCGCGTGTTTGCCGTCTTGCGCGATTTTATGCGCACGCCCCATCCGGGCAACCCCGTCTACGCCTGCTTGAGCCTGGCGCTCCAGCTCATCGCGCTGTTCGCGACGTTGCCCGGCGCCATTCTCGCGGTGCTTCGTCACCGGCCGGATGTCGTGCACACTCATACATTCTACAGTTTTGTGCATGGCATCGTCATCGGCCTCGTTTCTCGCATGACCGTAGTGCACACCGTCCCCTGTCAATTTGATCAGATGCGCAACGCAGGTTTCCCCTGGTTGCCGTGGTGTTATCGCTGGAGTTCCTTGGGCGTGCGCACTTGGTTCACCGGTGCCTCCGTGGCCGATCTGCTGGCGACCGGTATCACCAAAAATCGCATCGTGCCGCTCTCCGGCGGGCTGGATCTCGTGCCGGTGCACGCCGCCCGGGCCGACTCCACCGCACGCCGTGCCGTCGCTCGCCGACGTCTCGGACTGCCGGTCAACGCCATCGTCGCGCTCAATATTGGCCGGCTGCACGAATCCAAAGGTCAATCTCACGCCGTGGCCGCAGTCGCGAAACTCTCCGCAGATTTTCCGCAGTTGCATCTGGTGATTCTCGGCGAAGGCCATTTGCGCGAGGCGCTGACCGCCCAAGCCACCTCGCTCAGCCTCGGCGACCGCGTGCATTTGCCGGGCTTTTGGGCGGACCCGCTCGATGGCTGTGCCGCTGCCGATATTTATCTCCGCACCGGCCAGTTCGAAGGTGATAACCTCAGCAGTCTTCAAGCACTCGGATTGGGCCTGCCGGCCGTCGGTTTCGACACTCGTCGCGAGGTCGATGTGATCCGCTCGGCCGGCGCCGGTCTGCTCGTGCCCATCGGTGACGTCGACGCGCTGGCGTTAGCCGCCGCGACCATCCTCGCGAGCCCTGATCGCGGAGCCGCCCTGGGCCGGGCCGGCGCCGCCTACATCGATGCGAATCTAGGAATAGCCTCTTTGCTACACGCCTACGACGCTGCCTACTATCTTGCCATCGAACGCCGCCCGGTCGCAACCACGTCGCGCACAAAAACTGTTCTGCTTTGGCTGGGGAAATTCGCCGTCAGCGCCCTTATTCTGACGCTCGTTTTCACTCGTATCGTCGATTGGCCCACTCTCGCCCGGGCCGCCGCCAGCTTCCCGCTTTCCGCGCTGGGGATCGTGCTTGGCCTTCATCTTCTGCAGCGCGGCGTCGTGGCCTGGCAGACGCGGCTCGCGTTGCATCACGCGGGTGTCGTCCTGACCACGCCCCGGGTTTTCCATATTCATCTCATCACCAGTTTTTTTAGCGTAGTGCTGCCCGGCGAACTCGCGGGCGCAGCCGTCAGTTGGCATCTTTTCAGCCGCGATTCCGGCCGCCGCTCCCAGACCGCGGCCGCATTGATTTACCTGCGGCTGATCGCCCTGTTCATGCTGGTGCTCGTGGGGGCGGTCGGCCTACTGGTGGAACCGCGCCTTACGGCCATGCACGCCCATTGGGCTGTGCTGGCCGCCGGAATTATCGTCGGCCTGCCCCTGCTTTCTTTTCATGCGCCTAAAATCGCCCGGCGCTTGGAGTCTGTGTCGAATATGTTCACGGGCTGGCTGCCTTGGGACAGGCTTCGATCCGCTTTCATCAGCTTCTGGTCGAGTGTGCATGAGTTTACTTCCATGCCGCGGATGACGCAATTCGCCATCTGGCTGGGGGCCGCGCTCGTTTATGGGATCAACGTGAGCGCGGGATTGGTCGCCATGCATGCCGCCCATATCCACGCACCTGACATCGCGATCGTCTGGCTGCTGGCCATCGTCTCTCTGGTCAGCCTAGTCCCCTTCACGCTGGGTGGGTTCGGCGTGCGCGAGCTGGGCGTCGCGGTGCTGCTCAAGCAATGGTATGGTGTGCCGACCGAATCCGCCGTGCTCCTTTCTCTGGCTTTGGGCACCGTTGGCTTGATTGCATCGGTCGGCTTTGGCGGCGTTGCCCTGCTCGGCGAAACCGTCTTCGGCGCCGGTCGCAAACCGGCGAATATTTTCAACCCGTCGCCCGTAAAATAAAAATTATGGTGTGGTCATGAATGCGCGATTTAGCCGGTTATGTAAGCCGTCACTTTTTCAATTATACGTGGGTATTCTCTTGGTGGTTGTCGCCGTCGGTGCGGACCGCAGCTTCGATTTCACCGACGAGGGCGTTTACTATCTCTCCGCCATCAACCCCTCGGATGTCCCCGATCGCCAGACGACGTATTTTTATATCGGCCGAGCGCTCTTCGCCGCCACCGGCCACAGTCTCCTCCTCACGCGCGTCGTGATCGCTTCACTCCTCCTCGGCTCGACCCTCCTCTTTAACCGGGGCGCAACCGCCTTCCTCACCGCTTTCGCCCCGGCGCTCAAACTCGGCCCATGGTTGGGCGTCGCCACCGTTGCAGGCACCGCCCTCGCCTTCTCCATCAGTCCCGTCGCGCCTTCCTACAACCTCTTTAACGCGATTTTTCTGCTCGCCGCCACGGGCTTGGTGCTCCGGGCCTCGGCCCTGCCCCGCAGCGCGGATCGGACCGACTCGCTCACGCTACTCGGGCTGCTCCTCGCCGCCGCACTACTCGTGGGGCTGGATTTTTTCGTCAAGTTCAGCACCTGCGCCGTTTTGGTCGGCGGTTTGACGCTTTTCTTTTTGCTCACGAGCCGAGCCTCATGGCTGCGCAAGACGCTTATCCTCCTCGCCGCACCAGCCGTCGGCCTGATCGTGGGCGCCGGTTATTTTATTTTCGTCGAGCGTTTCGCCGTCTGGCGCGCAGGCATCGGCGGCACCCTGAGCGGCCTGAGCAATGGCACCTACCTGCGCGATGAGCTGCTCCGCTATGTTCGCGAGATCCAAACCCACGTCCTCGAAACATTCTGGGCCTACGCCGATGTTTTGACCGCCGTCCTCGTAGTCGGCGCTATCCTGCTCTGCTGCCGCTCACGCCCCCGCATCCAGCGCGGGCTGGCCGCGGCGGGATTCGCCATCATCCTCGGGCTGTTCGCGATCAGTCCCCTGCCGGCCGGATCGATCCATCTCAACGGCGTGCTTGGCCTCCGCCTACATCTCGGAGCGCTCGTCGTGCTCGGCGTCGCCGTCGCGGCCACCCTGCTCGTCCGCAAATCCCCTTCCGACCGGTCTTTTCTTGCCGGCGCTTGGCGACTGCTCCCCTTGGTCCCCCTGTTTGCCGTGCTCCCCTATGCCGGCGCCTTTGGCACGACCAACAACATCAACACCAATACCATTTATCAATTCGGCCCGTGGCTCGCCCTCATCGCCTTGGCGACCGGCATTCTCGCCCACGCGTGGCAGGCGGCCTGGCTCATGCCCCTCTGCCTGTTGCCGTTAATCGCGATCACTCTGTTTCAATCGTTCACCGGCTACTGGCTCCATCCCTACCGCATCCCCGGCGGCAGACCGGCTCAGACCGAGCCCACTTTGATCGGCGCGCCCGCCTACGCCTCCACCCTACGCCTCGATCCCGCCTCTCACGATTTTATCGCGGCCACCCGCGCCCAACTCACCGCTCATGGTTTCAAACCAGGCGACGATATCTTCGCCTTTTATAACCTGCCCGGCCTTGTCTTTGCCTTGGGCGGAGTCTCCCCCGGCCACCCGTGGTATTTCTCCGGGGACCAACGTTCCCTTGATCTCGACGCCATGCGTGTCTCCATGGTGGCCTCCGCCCGTCGCACCCGCGCCTTCGTAATTACCAATGGCGACGTCACCTCTTTTCTCCCCCGACTCCACGCCGCCGGCCTCGATTTCCCCGCCGCCTATCACCGCTGCGGTGAATCGCTAAAAAATCCCCTCACCCAAGAAACCGTCGAAGTCTGGCGGCCCCGTTGACCGCACGGTGTCCCTCCGCACGCGCGCTTCGGCATCGGACACCGTCGGTTACGCCGCCAAGCGATTACCGTTTGCCTCCGCGATTGGCGAATGCCTAAACGCCGCTTCATCCATGCCCCCGCCAAAGATCATCTTTTTTCCCGCAAATCGGCTTCCCGTTCTACTGCTCGCCCTCTGCGTCGGGGCCTTGTTGGTGATGATGCACGTCTTTGCCCTGCCGCTTCTACCCATGACCGGCCGCACTCTCCCCGTCGCCGCCATGCGCCCCGAGCCCGGCTTGGGCCCGCACGTTTACAGCATTTTTTTCCCCGATTCCGACGACGACGCGCCCAACGACCCCCGCAGCCGCGTCGAGCTCTACGAAGACGGCAAACCGCTCAACCCTCACGCCGACCTCGCGACGGTGAACGGCTACGGTCGGGGCAACTACGCCCACTTGGGTGGACGCCTGATTTTTTCCGCCATCGACAACGGTGATCCTCGCAAAAACGGCTGCGATTACGACGCCTACCACCCTCTCTGCAGCCACCGCGCCCTCGGCTACGCGGCCACGCTCCTTTCGCCGCCTGCACGCTCGCCCTCTATCGTCTTCCCCGCGCACCCGGCCTACCCGCCGCCCCCGCAGCCACTCTGACCGCAGCCCCCGCCGCCGCCCGCCGCACCCCGCATTTCCACCTCCACGTCATCGCCGCCGCCCTCTTTCTCTTCGGGCTCTATTGTTCCACCGGCACGCTCGCACCCTACGGCAACCACGGTCACGCCCATGTCGCCACCTCCTACAAATTCATTTACAACCCCGATCACATCCACTTCCGCACTCTCTTCCATTTTCTCGACGGCCAGCCCCGCCCCGTCTGGGAAGGCGCCCTCTTTCTCCGCCGCATCCTATTTCCGGTCCTTGCCTATCCGTTCATGAAAATCTGGGGTTTCGAGATCGGCGGCGCTATCGGCAGCCTTGTCATCAACACCGCCGCGTTCGTCGTTTTTCTCGGGCTATTGCGCCGCTTTATCGGCACCCGCGGGACGATTTTCGCCGGCTGGCTCCTCGCGCTTTACCCCGGCGCCGCCTACTGGGGTGGCCTGCCCTACGTTTACTCGATCATCTTTCCCGCCTGCCTACTTCTTACCGTCGGCCTGCTCGCCCTGCGCGCCACCGATTCGCTTGCGCGCACCGCTTGGGTCTCGCTGCTCATGGGTGTAGCCTACCTCGGCTACGATCTCATCGTGTTTTTCCTGCCGGTCAGTCTCTTCGTTCTGATCGCCCGACGCCGCTGGTCCGCGGCCGGCCTCGCCGCCCTCTGCCAAATCGCCCCGCTCGCCATCTGGCTTTATTTCCTTAGCCACTATCTCCACCAAAATCTCAACAATTCCAACTCCGCCGTCTTCGGGGTCGTGCTCAACTCCTACCTCCACGTCACCTCCGATCTCGCCGGTTGGTGGCGGATCGCGCAGCCCGCGCCCGGCATCGCCCTCAACACCTTCTTCGGCTCCGGTTTCTTTTTCCTCCCCGCCCTTTTTCTCCTCGTGCTCGCCGTCAACGCCGTCACCGCGCGGATCCGCTTCACCTCCGTCGAAGTCGGTCTGCTCGGCCTCGGCGCCGC